>JBIOYC010000277.1:0-3174 GCA_044869955.1 Thermoanaerobaculia bacterium
TGTGGACAACACCTTCGCCACGCCCCTGAACCAGCAACCGCTCACCTTGGGCGCAACGGTATCCCTGCAATCGGCAACCAAGTTCATTGGCGGCCACTCCGACCTCCTGGCAGGAGTCGCCACCACCCAGGACGACGCGCTGTGGCACGCTCTGAGGAAATCGCGTGAGCTGACCGGGGCCACCCCGGGAACCCTCGAGGCGTTCCTCGCAGTCCGGGGCGCGAGGACCCTCGCCCTTCGGCTGGAACGGGCTCAGCAGACCGCCATGAGGCTCGCGGAGCGGCTCGAGAAGCATCCGCAGGTCGCTCGGGTCCGATACCCGGGCCTGCCTTCGCACCTGACGCACGCTGTCGCCACACGCGTGCTCAGGGGATTCGGAACCATCATCTCGTTTGACGTGCGCGGGGGGGCCGAGGTTGCCGATGCCGTCTGCCGGCACGTCCGCCTCATCCGCCACGCCACCAGCCTCGGAGCGGTGGAATCCACGATGGAGCGACGGGCCGCGATCCCAGGACAGCAGCACCTTCCACCCTCGCTCCTACGAATCAGCGTCGGCATCGAGAACGCGGACGACCTCTGGGCCGATCTCGATGCAGCGATGCGCACGGCCGCGCCGTGAAACGATCGGCCCCATGCTTCAACCCGGCGATCACACAGTAGTGAGTCCAAGAGAGACAGGTCAGGCGCAACCCACAGAGGTGTCCACATGCCACAAGCGGAGATTCTCGGCATCTCACCCTTTTTCATCGTCCGCCACGTGCCGTCAACGCTGTCGTTTTACCGCGACCGGCTGGGATTCGAGATCACCTTCCAAGGGCCCGAGCCGGACGACGTCTTCTTCGGCATCGTTCGCAGGGGCGGTGCGCAGATCCTGTTCAAAGACATCGGCGTAGCTCCTCAGCCGAACTGCACGCGAGACGTCAAGCAAGGGCTCGCCCGCTGGGACGCATTCGTGATCGTCCCGGATCCTGATGCCTTGGCGGCCGAGTTCGCCGCGCGCAACGTCGAGTTTTTCGAGCCCCTCACGGACACGGAGGACGGCTTGCGGGGCTTCGAGCTCCAGGACCCCGATGGCTATGTCCTGTTTTTCGGGCGCCCTCGGTGAGGAGCGTCCCTCGAAAAGGGAACCAAGGCGGGTTGCGACCCGGTTCCTCGTGATGTAACCTGGTGGCATCACTTTGGGAGCCGCCATGCCGACCAAGATGCAGCGCCTGCAGATCTCGCTGACCACCTGGCAGTACCAGCGGCTCGCCGAGCGGGCCGAGCGCGAGGGCCTCAGCATGGCCGAGGTGGTCCGCAAGCTCCTGGAACAGGAAGTTGAGCAGGCACGAGAGGACCACGAGGCCGACCTCCTCGCGCTGGCCGGTATCGCGCACGATCCCCATCCCGTGATCCCGGGCTTTCCCGTCAGTGAACGGCCGGAGCTTTACCTGACCAGCAGCGACCCGGCCCTCCACCGCAGAGAGCGCCGCCGAGCCTGATGAAGCCCCGGCGCCTGCTGATCGACACCGGCGCGATCTACGCCTTCGTCACCGGCAACGACCCCAATCACCCCGCTGCCCGAGCCTTCGTCTCCGCCTGCCTGGCGAACCGCCAGGTCTTCGTCCTGCCGGACGTCGTCTTCGCCGAAACCATGACCCTGCTCAAGGACCGGCTCGATCCCGACTTGGCGATCCGGGTGGGTCGCGAGCTGCGCCGCAACCCCTGCTACCAATGGCTTCCGCTCGGCGAAGACGGCGAGCGTGACGCCTGGGCGGTCTTCCAGCGCTACGACGACAAGGACTGGTCCTTTACCGACTGCGCGATCCTGGCGCTGGCCCGGCGCGAGAAGCTGCCCCACGTCTTCGCCTTCGACCGTCACTTCCTGCAGATGCCGGAGATCACCCGCCTGCCCAGACCTCAAGGCCCCCCTTGAACCTCGCTCCCCTCGACCTCGTCATCCTGCTCGTCTACCTGGCGGGGGTGGTGGCGCTCGGGTTGTGGATGGGGCGGGGGGCCAGCAGCGTGGCCGACTACGTGGTCGGGGATCGCCACCAGCCCTGGTGGCTGATCCTGGCCTCGATCGTCGCCACCGAGACCTCCACCGTCACCTTCCTCTCGATCCCCGGCTTCGCCTACAGCCGCGACCTGACCTGGCTCCAGCTACCCATGGGCTTCCTGCTCGGCCGCTTCGCGGTCGCCTTCCTGCTGCTGCCCCGCTACTTCCAGGGCAACTTCCTGACCTCCTACGAGGTGCTGCGCGAGCGCTTCGGCGGCGCCACCCAGCGGGTGGCTTCGGCCCTCTTCCTGCTGACCCGCAGCCTCGCCGACGGCCTGCGGCTCTTCCTGACCGCCATCGTGGTCGAGGAGATGGCCGGCATCCCGCTGGCGTGGGCGGTCGTGATCACCGGACTCGCCACCCTGGCCTACTGCTACTTCGGCGGCATGCGGGCCGTGCTGTGGACGGACCTGGTCCAGCTCGTGGTCTACCTGGGCGGAGGCGCGGCGGCCCTCTGGATCCTGCTCGGCCGCCTGCCCGGCGGCTGGGATCAGCTGGTCGAGATGGGCGGGGCCGCCGGCAAGCTGCGGGTTTTCGACCTCGGCTTCGGCCTGAGCGAGCCGCACCTCCTCTGGGCGGGGCTCCTCGGCGGCGCCTTCCTCACCCTCGGCAGCCACGGCGTCGACCAGTTGATGGTGCAGCGCTACCTCTCGGCCGGCAGCCTGGCGCCGGCCCGGCGGGCGCTGATCACCAGCGGCTTCGTGGTGCTCGCCCAGTTCGCTCTCTTCCTGGTGCTCGGGGTGGGGCTGTGGTGCTTCTACCAGCTCTCGCCTCCGACCGTTCCCTTTGACCGGCCGGATCGCGTCTTCGTGCGCTTCATCCTCGAAGAGCTACCGCCAGGGATGGTGGGGATCCTGCTCGGGGCGATCTTCGCCGCGGCGATGTCCACCCTCTCGAGCTCCCTCAACTCCTGCGCCGCGGCGGCGGCCAACGACCTCTACTTCCCCCGCGCCGCGGCCGAGGTCTCCCCGCAGCGGCGGCTGAAGGTGGCCAAGGGGTTGACCGCCCTCTTCGGCCTGATCCAGATCGGCGTTGGCATCGCCGGCCAGTGGCTGGCGACCTCGGTGGTCAACGCCGTGCTGGGCATCGCCGCCTTCACCACCGGCATCGTGTTGGGGCTCTTCTTCCTCGGTGCC
>JBIOYC010000278.1:0-4586 GCA_044869955.1 Thermoanaerobaculia bacterium
CGCGCCGCGCCCAGGATCCGGTCACGAAAGGTCGGGTCCGCGCCGCCGCCGCGCCACATGCCCGCCACGCAGAGCGCCGCTGCCACCGCGCAGGCCGATACCGCGTGGGCGGCGCATGTGAGCAGCAGCCAGGCTGCGAGGATCACCAGCCGCCAGCCATGGAGTGCCGCGGCGTGCCGGAGCCCGTAACCGAGCGCCACCAGGCCCAGCGGTACGCTCAGGCTGAAGTTCAGAAAGCCCATGTGGAAGAGGTAGTTCGCGGCGAGTGGAAAAGCGAAGAGGGCGACAAAGAGCGACTCGCGCCGCACCGCGGTCACCGCGTAGGCAAGGGCCAGCGGCAGGGCCAGGAGGTAGGCCGAGAGCACCACCTTCTCCGCCGCCACCCAGCTCATCGACGTGGCCAGCGCCCGCAACAGTGGATACACCAACCAGTTGGGCTCGGGCCGCGGGTTGATTTCGTAGTACCTGTCGAGCACACCGCCGCCGCGGCCGGCCAGCTCGCGTAGCTGCGAAGCCATCTCCAGATGCACCGGGCCGTCCTGGGTGGGCACGAAGCGCACGCCCCAGATCGAGGCGAGCTGCAGAAAGCAGAAGACCCCGCCAAGAAGGACGGCGGCGGCCTCGGCTCGGCGAATACGACAGTGCTCCTGCGCAAGCATCCCGGGGAGGCTCTCTGGGTCGGACCGTACTCTGCGCCCTCGATGGAAGTGGTCTAGGCGGGAGTCCGTGGCCTCTTACAACCAAGAAGGCTAGCACGCTCAACGGGCCTCTTACAACCAAGGTGCGGGCCACAGGAGAGCGTTTACAACCAACCGTCGACGAGCCGGTGAGCTGCCTACAACCAACTGGGCGCCGGATGCAGGCCCCGGTCCCGCCGGCCCAGGCTGCAGAACTCCCGACGCGATTGCCTTCGGCCCGAATATGCCGTACACTCCTACGGCATTTCGGTTCACAGCCTGTACTAAACACGCGCACTCTGCCTTAGGAGGTCTGCTCGGATGAAAGGTTCGCTCGTTGCGGGTTTGTCATTGCTTTGCGCGGCCGCAGCCGGCCCGGCTTTCGGCGGCGCCGTCTACATCCCCTACACCGCCGACATCACGATCGGGGGCGTGCGCTACGAGACCCAGATCTGGGCCGCGAACCGCGGCACTGAGAACCGTCGCTTCTCAGCGGTCTTCATCAACGCCGGATCCGACGGCACCGACCGCGAGGACATCGATCCCACCCAGGTGACGGTGCTCGCCGGCGGTTCGGTGTTGATCCAGGATTTCGCCGCTGCCAACCAGCTCGGGATGCTCGAGATCTCCGGAGCTCCTCAGCTCGCCATCGGCGCCCGGCTGGTGCCGACCGCCGACCAGACCGGCGGCCTGGGCGCCAGCTTGCCGGTGATCTCGTCGGAGAACCTGCTTCCGGCGGGGGTCACCGTCCATCTCCAGGGCCTGGGCCGCGACGACCAGAAGGTCACGGACTTCGTGCTTGCCAACATCGACCACACGCCGGCTTCCTGCAATCTCTCCATCCTGGGGGCGAACGGCGCTCCGCTCAGCGCTGCGGCCCAGGTCACGGTCGCCGCGTTGTCCATCAACCGCTATGCCGACCTCCTTGCCAGCCTCGATCCGCCGACGGTGAGCGGCGCGCGCCTGGCCGTCACTTGTGACAAGAGGTTCTTCGCCTACGCGCTGACCTTCGACGCTGCCAACGCCGGCGTCAAGGTGATCCAGGCCGCCGAGCTGCTGACCTCGACCCTGGCCCCTCCCGGCACCACGCAGACCGGCTGCCCCGCGGGAGCCGTTTGTTTTAGCAAGCCCGGCACCTTCTTCACCCAGGTGCAGCCGGCGACCTTCCACATCGAGTACTTCGACGTGCCTCCGGGCACCTACCGCAAGGTTCATTTCCAGGTGGACGTGTTCCACGGAGGCTGGGGCAACCTTTCGGGCTCGGGGGGCCTGCACAGCCTCTTCTGGCTGGTGCGGGACCGCAACTTCGACCTGCTGGGTTTCTCGGTGTTCCGCAAGCCCTCCGCCAACGACGTGATGTTCCGCCACGGGGTCGGCATCCCGGCGACCCAGAAGCCGAAGATCTTCTTTCCCGTCGAAGGGATACCCGGCCACACCTACCGGGCGGACTACACCTACGACCTCGGCCAGGGCAGGTTGAGCTACAAGCTCATCGACCGCACCACCGGGGCGGTGTTGATCGACTACCTCGGCGTGCCCAACATCAACCAGCTCGACATCCCCGCCGGCTCGCGCCTGCGCGCCGACTTCGGCTTCAAGGAAGGCCTGAACGAGAACGAGGACCCCGGCTACGGCTGGGAGTACCGTGACGTCGCGCTCGAGGCCTATCCCCAGTAGTCACCGGGCCCCGAAGGAGCCTCTGGCCGGCGAGGCTCATGTGCCATCGTCTGCGCCGCCGGCCCGCGAGCTGGGCTGCACAGAAGGCTGTGCAAGCCGGTCTTGATTTCCCGGCGAAATATGCCGTATAGTCCTATCCGCGTGATCCCAGTCAGCCAGCTTGGGCTCTGACATCTTTCACTCCGTCTATGGAGGCCTCGGAATGAGACTTTCGCTCGTTACCGGTTTGTCGATTCTCTGCCTTGCCACTGCCGGACCTGCCTTTGGTGGCGTCGTGTACGTTCCCTACGCGGCGGACGTCAACATCGGCGGCGTCAACTACAAGACGCAGGTCTGGGCCTCGAACCGCGGTTCCGAGAACCGCCGGTTCACCACGTTCTTCATTGGGGCGGGCGCGGATGGAACGGACCGGGAGGACGCCGAGACGGGTGCCGTGTCGGTGCTGGCGGGCGGGTCGGTGCTGGTGCAGGGGCTGGCCGGTGCCAACCAGGTGGGCATGCTCGAGATCTCGGGTGCGCCCCAGTTGATGATCAGCGCCCAGCTCGTTCCCGGCGGCGACTTCCTGGGTCGGCTGGGAGCCAGCCTGCCGGTGATCTCCTCGGAGAACCTGGTCGCCGCCAACGAGACCGTCTTCCTCCAGGGGATCTCCCGCAACAGCCAACAGGTGTCGGACTTCAACCTCGTCAACGTCTCCCACACCCAGGCAATCTGCACCGTCTCCGCGTTCCAGGCCAACGGTGCGTCGATCGGCAGCTCGGCGCAGGTGCCGGTCGCTCCGCTGTCCATGAACCGCTACGCGGACGTGCTGAATATCCTCGGGCAGCCGAACCTCACCGGCGTGCGCCTCGGGGTGACCTGCGACCAAACCTTCTATGCCTATGGCCTGGTCTTCGACTCCAACAACGGGGCGGTGAAAGTCATCCCACCGTCGGAGATGCTGACCTCGACGCTGATCGCCCCGGGGGTCACGCCTCCCCCACCGCCACCGCCAGAGTGCAACGCAGGAATTTTCTGCTTCGAGCGCAGGGGCGTCTTCTTCATCCCGACTCACGGCGAGCCGTACCGCCGAGAGACCTTCGAGGTGCCGACCGGCTCCTACTCGAAGGTCCACCTGCGCGTCGAGGTGATCAACACCGGGTGGCAGCAGCCGGTCACCGGCATCCACATGCTGTGGTGGCTGGCCATCAACCGGCACTATCGCCTGCTCGGCTTCGCCGCCGCCAGAGGCCCGAACGCCAACAACGTCCTCTTCCGCCACGGCATGAACATCGAGGCCACGCAGAAGCCCAAGTTCAACCTGCCCTTCACCATGGTGCCCGGCCAGCTCTACGTCAACGAGTTCACCTTCGATACCGGCAACAGGACGCTCGAGTACAAGATCCTCGACGCGGCCGGCAACGTGCTGTTGCGCTTCACCGACCGCACTAACGTGAACCACATCGAGGTCAACGACGGTGAGGACTTCACCGCCGACTTCAGCTGGAACGGTGAGAACCCCAACGAGCCTCCCACCTACGGTTGGATACACCAGAACCTGACGATCGAGGCCTACCCCGAGTAAGCTCGCTTTTCAGCTCCCCGCGGGAACCGAAGGCCAGCGCTCCGGCGCTGGCCTTTTTCCTTCGGTGGTTGCCTTTCTGTGAGCAGCGGGTCAGGCCGGAGGCTCCGGCGCGGCCTCGGCCGACCTCTCGGCGAGGAAACGCTGGACCAGCGGCCGGAACCGCAGGCCGAGGATGGCCGCCGTGGCGAGGCCGGCGCCGACCGAGGCCAGCAGCCGGCCCCAGCTCGCCGGCGGCAGCAGCAGGGCGACGCCGCCGAAGAGCGCCAGCGGCACCAGGTAGATCCAGGCCATGTCCGCCAGCAGCCGCCAGAACTCGCGGCCGAAGATCCTCGCCATGCGCCAGGCCATGATGGCGTTGCCGAGCAGCAGGAAGTTGGCGGCCGCCATGCCCGCGGCGCCCCAGCGCTCGGTGAAGATCACTCCGAAGGCGACCAGCGAGCCCAGGTTCACGAGCAGGATCGCGAGCCACAGGCGGTCCTCGTGCCGCACCTTGAGCACCTCGCCGCCGAGCTCGGAGAACACGTCGAGGAAGGGGACGAAGCAGAGGATCGAGAGCAGCGGCACGACCGGGCCCCAGTTGGGCCCCAGGAAGAGCTCGACCACTTTCGAGGCGTTGAAGAACAGGAAGAAGCCGGCCGTGACCTCGAAGAAGAGCAGGAAGATCGTGCCCA
>JBIOYC010000279.1:0-21788 GCA_044869955.1 Thermoanaerobaculia bacterium
TGAGCCGCCTGCCCCGTTTCGGGGGGGCGGCGGCACTCTGGGTGTAGACATCATTTCGTAGATCGTGACCTGTGAAGTTAGCAATTCTTATCTGTTGGGGGAGAGGATCTCGCTATCTATAAGAGGCCCCCCTCGAGTACCGAGGGATCGTCGAACCGCGGCCGCCTGCGGGCGGCGCCTGACGAAGGAGGTAAGGATGTCTCTCACGATCCAGTCAACGAAGGTCGCCCGAGCCCTGGCTCTCGCCGCGAGCCTGGGTCTGCTCGCCCAGGGCGTGCTCGCCCAGGCTCCGGACGCCGCCCCTCGGCCCTCTCCCAAGACCGTCATCCGCAGCGCGCCGGTCGAGTCCTGCAACCTGCTCGACGACAAGGAGAAGCGGCCGCTGATGGATGGCCTGCTGTTCAACCTGCTGTGGTCCTGCGGCCGGCAGCATGAGCTGGCCAAGCACTACGTGCCGGCGCTCGAGAAGCAGGGCGACCCGGACTTCGCCACTGTCGAGGCGGTGGACGTGCAGGTCAACAACTCGGCCGGTGAGACCGGCACCTCGACCACCCAGAGCGAGACCTCGATCGCCCACAACCCGGAGACCGGCACCTACTGCTCCTCGTTCAACGACTCGTGGGAGTTCTTCGGTGGCACCGGCGGCGGCGGTTTCACCGGCTTCGCCCGTTCGACCACCGGCGGCGCCTCGTGGGACGACCGCGGCGCCGTGGGCGGCAACTCCTTCGGCGACCCCAGCGTGGTCTGGCGCCAGGTAGACGGCAAGTTCTACTTCGCCACCCTGGACGCCGGCGGCGGTCTCGCCGTGTGGCGCTCGGACGACGACTGCCAGACCGTCGCCCAGATCGCGACACCGTCGACCGGCAGCGACGACAAGGAGCTGCTGGCGGTCGACAACAACCCGGCGAGCCCCAACTTCGGCAACCTCTACCTGGTGTGGACCGACTTCGGCGTCGCCGGTACCCCCATCCGGGGCTCCCGTTCGACCGACGGCGGCCTGACCTGGTCGGCGCCCACCAACATCAGCGCCGCGGGCCTAGTGCAGGGGGCCTGGCCGGCGGTGGCGCCGAACGGTGACGTCTTCGTGGGCTGGCTGCGTTACGCCAGCTTCCCGAGCGGCAACATCACCGTCGAGGTCGCCCGCTCGACCAACGGCGGCCTGACCTACGCGGCGGTCACCAGCCCGCTGGTGAATGCCGTGAGCCCGCGGCAGAACGCCGCCACCAACGCCTGTGGCCGGCCGGCCCTCAAGGGCAACATCCGCTACCTGGCCTCGCCGCAGATCACGGTGGACAGCGCCGGCACCCTCCACGCGGTCTACAGCCGCGATCCGAACAACTTCAACCAGGGCGACGTCGTCAACGTCTACTACAAGCGCTCGACCAACAGCGGCTCGACCTGGAGCGCGGAATTCAAGCTCAACGACGTCAACGCCGAGGACCAGTTCTTCCCCACCGTCCAGTCGAACGGCACGACCATCGTCGCCGCCTGGTACGACCGGCGTAACCACGCTCAGAACGTGCGCTTCGACTACTTCAAGCGCACCTCGAACGACGGCGGCCTGACCTGGGGCGCGAACGTGCGGATCAGCGACGTCAACAGCCCGATCCGGCTCGACCCCAACCTCGCCACCTGCTACCACGGCGACTACGACCAGTCGGTGGTGACCACCGATGGCGCGGTGATCCAGTGGGCCGACGACCGCAACCTGGTCGGCACCCGCAACGACCCGGACGTCTGGACCGACGTGCAGACCCCGGCAGCACCCCCACCGCCGCCGCAGGAGCCGTAAGAGTCCGGAGATCCCTCCGCTCCGCCTGCTGCGCAGGCTCCGGTCGGGATGACAGTGGGGACGTAGGCGCGAACAGCCCCGTTGTCATCCCGAGCGAAGGGCCGAAGGCCCGGAGCCGAGGGATCTCTCGGGGGCGCGGTCTCACCCAGTGGCATGGCGAGCGGAGCCGGGGAGTTTTCTCCCCGGCTGAGCCGTATCGATGGGCGTATTCTTTCGCTCTCGAAGGAAGGGGGATCGCGTGTCTCGCCACCGCTGCCTCGCCCGCTGCGCCCTCGCCCAGGTTCTGGCTCTCAGCTTCCTCCCGATCGCGGCCTCGGCCGATCCGATCCCCGTCTCCGGCCTGGTCACCGGGCCGGACGGCCAACCCCTTGCCGGTGCCGTGGTGGAGCTGGCGCCGCTGCTGCCGATCCTGGCCGAGCCGGCGGCCCGCGCCCGCGCCGATCGCGCCGGCTCTTTCGAGGTGCTGGCTCCCGAGCCTGGCCTGTGGCGGCTGACCCTGGCCGCATCCGGCCACTTTCCCCTGGCGGTCTTCCTGGTGCCCTTGGTCGAGGCGCGAGAGCTCGGCGAGATCACCTTGCCGGCCGCCGGCCGCCGCACCCTGCTGCTGCGCGACGAGACGGGGCGGCCCCTCTCGGGAGCGCGCATCCTCGCCACCTTCGAAGCGGCCCCCACCTCGGCTGGCACCTCGGGCGAGGGCGCCATCGACTTCCGGAACCTGGGCCCTTCGCGGCGGCTGCGCAGCCTGCTCGCCACCGTCTCGGGGGTGAGCGACGAGGCCGGGCGCCTCGAGCTGCCCTGTGAGCCGGGCGTGGCGGTGAGCCTGGCGGTGGTCGCGCCGGACCGGACCCCTCGGCTCGAGATCTTGGCGCCGTCCTGCGAGGCGGTGACCCTGGCCCTCGAGCCCGGGGAGGAGCGAACCGTGGTGGCTCGAGGTTCCCAGGGTCGGCCGCTGGCAGGAGTCCTCGCCTTGGTCGCCGACCTGCCCGTGGCGGGCCCCACGGGTCCGGACGGCCTGCTAGCGCTGCGCGGCGAGCCCGGCCGGCCCCTCGAGCGGCTGCTGGTGGGGCCGGCCGGCGAAGAGCTGGCCTTGACCCTGCCGCCTCGAGAACCGCAGGCCGAAGGCGTGCCCGAGCCGGTGACCTTTCCGGCCCTGGTGGTGCGAGAGGGGCGGGTGAGCGCTCTGCCCGAACTCGAGCCGGTGGCGGGGGCCCTGGTGTGGCCCCAGGGGCAGCTCGGACCCCACGCCGTCTCCGGCCGCGGCGGCCGCTTCCGTTTGGCCGTGCGGCCAGAGAGCGCCGGGGTTCCCCTGGCGGCCGCGGCGGCCGGCTTCCATCCGGACCAGGAACGGCCCGGCCGGCAGGACGGCTCCGAGGTCACCCTCCTACTGCGACCGGCGGTCAGCATCGAGGGAGTGGTGGTCGATGGCGAGGGCCTCGCGGTGCCCGACGTCCTGGTCCTGGCCGGCTGGGTCTCTGCCCGGCTCGACGCCAGGTCCGCACTGGCGCTCGCTCGCACCGGACCCGACGGTCGCTTCATCCTGCGCGACCTCGATGCCCGGAGCCAGCTCTCGGTGGTGGTCGAGGCCGAGGGTCTCTGGGCCGAGCCGATCCGGATGGCCGGCCTCGAGGCCGGCCGGAGCCTCTCGGGGCTGCGCATCGTGCTGCGCCCTCGGGTCGAGGGGCACGGCAGGGTGGAGGACCGCGAGGGCCGTCCGGTGGTGGGGGCGACCGTCTACGCCGCGCCGAGCCTCGAAGAGGACGTGGTGCGGATTTCCCTGCAGGTGGCAGAGTCCACTGCCCGGGCCACCACCGACGAATCGGGGGCCTACCTCCTGTCAGACCTCGCTGGCGAGTGGGTCGACCTCGTGGCCGAGGCGCCCGGCTTCGCGCCCGGACGACTGAGCCGGCTGCCGGTCGCGAGCGATGCGGGCGTGGCCGATCTCGGGGTCATCACCCTCCATCCGGGAGCCCGGCTGGAGGGCGAGGTGGTTGACGGTGACGGCGAGCCGGTCGCGGGCGTCGCCCTCCAGGCCACGCCCAAGCAGGCTGCCGGTAACGCTCGGGTGCTCGGTGCGCCCCAGGGAGAGGAGGTGGCGAGGTTGGCCTCGACCGGTGCCGACGGGCGCTTCGAGATCGGCGGCCTCCCGGCCGGGACCACGGTCGACCTCACGGCCCGCAAGAGCGGGTATCGGGTCACTCGGGTGGCGGGCGTGGAGGTCCCGACCGAGAGGCCCCTGCGGCTGGTGCTGGAGCCGGGAGCGCAGGTTTCGGGGCAGGTGGTGGACGGGGGCGGAGGGCCGATCGAGGGCGCCACGGTGCACCTCCTGCCCGCCGGGCCCGGCGCCGGGGATGCGAGCGCGCGCTTCCGCGTGCCGATCCTCAGCGCCGAGCCCACCGAGGCCGGCGGCGAGTTCCTGATCTCGGGGATCGAGCCGGGTTCCTACGAGGTGGCGGCCACGGCGGACGACTACCTGCCCGCTTCCCTCCCCGGACTGGAGCTGGGTCCCCGGGAGCGCCGAGGGGGCATCGTCTTGCGCCTGCAGACGGGGGCCGTGCTCGAGGGCACGGTGGTCGACGAGGAAGGCCGGCCCCTGCCCCAGGTCGCCCTCTTCGTGGATCCGACCGCCTCGGCCCTCTCCACCCTGGCGGCCGCCGGCGCTGCCACCGATGCCTCGGGGCGTTACCGCCTGGGTGGCCTCGCGGCCGGCGAGGCCACTCTCCACCTGATGGTCGACGGCTTCCCGCGCGAGACCCACACGATCGAGATCCGCCCCGGGGTCCAGCAGCGAGACTTCGTGCTGCGCCGGGGAGTGTCGGTCTCGGGCCGCGTGGTGGACGAGGAGGGAGTGGGCGTCGGTGGGGCCTGGCTGCTGCTCGCCCCGCCGGACGGTCCCGGTGCCTCCGGCCACACCATGTCGGCCCCGGACGGCCGGTTCCGCATCCCGTCCGTGGCACCCGGCGCCTATCGGCTGATGGTCCAGACCCAGGGCTTCCACGTTCCGAGCGAGAGCCTGCCGCTCGAGGTCGGCGATCTGCCGATCGAGGGCCTCGAGGTGGTCCTGTCGCGAGGTGCGACGATCTCCGGGCGAGTGGTGGGCGTCGAAGCCGCGCAGATGGCCGGCGTGCAGGTGACGGCCGCCGACGGTGCCGGCCAGACGGCCTGGGCGACGCTCGACGCTCGGGGCGGCTTCGAGATGAAGGGGCTCGCCCCCGGCACCTGGCGGGTCTCGGTGGTCAGCGCCGCCACCAACCAGGGGACCGAGGCGACGGTCGAGATCGGCGCCGGGCAGCGCCTCGTGCGGCTCGAACTGGTGCTCGCCGAGGGTCTGCGCCTGCAGGGTATCGTGCTGTCGAACGGGGCGCCCTTCGCGGAGGCCACCGTCGGTGCACTGGGCGAGAACGGCGCCATGGTGGTGGCCCAAACCGACCCGGAAGGGCGCTTTGCTTTCGCCGGGCTGGCTCCAGGCCGCTATCGAGTCATCCTCGCCGATCCGAGCCGAGATCGCTCCTGCCTGCGCGAGGTCGAGCTGCGTTCGGACGACGCCACCCTGGTGGTCGACCTCGGCGTCGAAGGTCGCCCGGCGGCCGAGCTCGAAGGGCTCGGCTGGCCCTGATCGAGCCTCGATGTCCCCTTTTTGCCCGCTGTAACGAATCTCTCTGGGAGAAACCTAATTCGATCGCTGGCGGCGTCGAGAGCCGGGCGACCGAGCTGGCGTGAGCGGGCAAGAAATCTGATCATTCTGTGGTCGCATTGACTATCGAAGCGCGAAAGGAACGACTTTTCGCCAGATGTGCCAGGTTCTGCGTTGGCCCGCGTTCATGATTCACTCGTCGGTTATCATGGACGCAAAGTGACAGGAGAAAACCTATGGAAGTCGCAGCGATCCGTGCCAAGGTCAAAGAGATCATCTCGAACGTCACCAACCTCGATCCCACCAAAATCGGTGACACCGATTCCTACGTCGACGATCTCAACCTCGACTCCCTTTCTCTCCTCGAGATCGGTGTGGACGTCGACTACGCCTTCAAGCTGAACCTGCCCGAGGAGCGCATGCGGTCCCTCTCCAACGTCGAGGAGACCGTCGCCCTCGTGCTCGAACGCCAGCGTGAGCTCGCCCAGCCGGTCGCCGAGGCGGTCCTGGCATGAGCCGTCGCATCGTGGTCACCGGCATCGGTCTGGTGACCTCCGTGGGGATCGGCCGGCAGGCCGCCTGGCAGGCCCTGCTCGCCGGCCGGCGCGGTACCTCGACGGTCGAGTCTTTCGACACCTCCCGTCACCCCGTGCACCAGGGGGGCGAGATCAAGGGATTCCGCCCCGAGGAGCACCTGCGGCGGCTCGCTCCGACGGACCTCGGTCGTGCCTCGCAGCTCGGAGCTGCGGCTGCGCGGCTGGCGCTGTCCGACGCCGGGCTCGACCCCGAAGCACTGGACCCGGCGCGGGCCGGGGTGGCGATGGGCACCACCTCCGGCGAGCCCCAGGAGGTCGAGCGGCTCGACGACGCCCTGGTGGCGGAGGACCTGGCCAACGCCGGGCACGGCTTCGTGCGCCGGTACCCCTGCCACCTGATCGCCGCCCACGTGGCCGCGGAGGTGGGCTTCGCCGGCGTCAACGCCATGATCCCCACCGCCTGCGCGGCCGGCAACTACGCTCTGGCCTACGCCTACGACGCCCTGGTCGCCGACCGCGCGGACTTGATGTTGGCGGGCGGCGCTGACTGCTTCTCACGCATCACCTACACCGGCTTCGCCCGCCTGGGGGCGATCGCCCCGGACGTTTGCCGGCCCTTCGACCGCAACCGCCAGGGCATGATCCCCGGCGAGGGAGCAGCAGTGCTGGTGCTCGAGCCGCTCGATCGGGCGCTCGCGCGGGGTGTCGAGCCGATCGCCGAAGTGGCGGGCTACGGCCTCTCCTGCGACGCCCATCACATGACCGCCGCCCATCCCGCCGGCGAGGGCGCTGCGCGGGCGATGGAACAGGCCCTGCGCATGGCCGGCCTGGCGCCGGAGGACGTTTCCTACGTCAGTGCCCACGGCACCGGCACCTCGACCAACGACCGGCTGGAGTCGGTCGCCGTGCGGCGGGTCTTCGGCGAGCGCTCGCGGCGGGTGCCGATGAGCTCGGTGAAGTCGATGCTCGGCCACACCATGGGCGCGGCCTCGGCGATCGAGGCGGCGGTGTGCGCCCTGGCCCTGGCCGAGGACCGCGTGCCGCCGACCATCCATTTCGGCGAGGCAGACCCCGAGTGCGACGTGGACTGCGTGCCCAACGAGGCGCGCGAGCTGCCGGTGACGGTGGCGATGAACAACGCCTACGCCTTCGGCGGCAACAACGCCTCGACGGTGATGACCAAATGGCGGCCCTGAGCTCGGCTCGCCGTCGCGTGGCGGTGACCGCGCGAGGCCTCGTCTCACCCCTCGGCGACACCCCGGCGGCTTTCGCCTCCGCGCTCGAGGAGGGCCGGTCGGGCCTCGGGCCTTCCTCCCATGCCACCTGGAACGGCGGCCCGGCCGTGGTGGCCGGCGAGGTCTGGGGCTTTGCGCCGGAGACCTACTTCGGCGAGCGCAACTACCGGCCTCTCGACCGGACCTCGCGGCTGGCGGCTGCGGCCGCCGGCCGGGCCCTCGCGGAGGCGGGGCTCGCTGTCCCGGCGAACCGCGAGCAGCCGGTCGGTCTGGTGCTGGGCACCCAATTCGGCAGCCTTCGGACCATCGCCGAGTTCGACCGCCGGGGGCTGACCGCCGGCCCGAACTACGTCAAGCCCCTGGACTTCGCCAACAGCGTGATCAACGCCCCGGCAGGGCAGACAGCGATCTGGCACGGTCTGGTGGGCCTCAACTCGACGATGGCCGGAGGGGCCACGGCGGGGCTGGCGGCGCTCGGCCACGCTACGGACCTGATCCGCGGCGGGCACGCCGAGGCCCTGCTCGCCGGCGGGGCGGAGGAGCTCTCGCCCGAGGCGGGGCTGACCTACGGCCAGGCCGGGCTGCTCGCTCCGGCCGGCGCCGCGCCGGTGCCCTTCGGGGCGGGCCGGCGGGGCTTCGCCCTCGGTGAAGGGGCGGCGCTGGTGCTGCTGGAGGAGCTCGAAGGGGCCCGCGCCAGAGGTGCCAGCCTCTTTGGGGAAGTGGTCGGCCATGGCTCGGCTTTCGACCCATCCCTGGGCCGGGAACCCTTCAGCGCCGCCTCGGCCCTGTCCCGGGCGGTGCGAGCAGCGCTCGCGGACGCCGGGCTCGCCGCCGAGGACCTGGGGGCGGTCGTCACCGGTGCCTCGGGCAGCCCGGAGCTCGACCTCGCCGAGGCTCTGGGTCTCACTTCGGCTCTGGGCGATGTGGCCGAGACAGTGCCCGCCACGGCCGTCAAGGGGGCCCTCGGCGAGGCTTTCGGTGCCTCGGGCGGGTACCAGGCTCTGGCCCTGCTCGAGGTGCTGTCCTCGGGCCGGCTCCCGGGCATCGCCGGCCTCCCCGAGCTGGAGCCGGGCCTCGTCCTGTCGCTGTCGAGCCAGCCTCGGGGCGTCAACGCACAAGTCGTGCTCGCCACCGCCCTGGGCCTGGATGGCCACGCGGCGGCCTTGATCCTCACGCGCCCCGGTGGGGCGTGAACCGAGACGCTCAGGAGGTTGCCGCCATGCCGAGCCCAGAGCACGTCGACGTCGTGATCCTCGGGGGGGGGCTCGCGGGCCAATCCCTCGCTCGCCAGCTGCTGCTCGAGACCGCAGAGACCGTCCTGCTGCTCGACAAGAGGGCGGAGCTGCCGGCGCCGAACCAGAAGGTGGGAGAGGCCACTGTGCAGGTCTCGGGCTATTACTTCTCGAAGGTGTTGGACCTCGAGGAGCATCTGCTTTGCGAGCACTTCATGAAGTACAACCTCCGCTTCTACTGGAAGTCCGCGGGATTGCCCAATGACGGTTTCGAGCAACTCGGACAGTCCTACCCGCGCCCCCTGTCGAACATCGCCAGCTATCAGCTCGATCGCAACAAGGTCGAAGCGGAGCTCTTTGCCCGCAACCTCGCCGACTCACGGTTCACTTTTTGTCCGCAAGCGGTGAGTCTCGACGTCGAGCTGGCGAAGGAAGGCCCACACACCGTGCGCTTCGACACCCCCGACGGCCCGCGGGAGGTGGCGGCGCGTTGGGTGGTGGACTGTAGCGGCCGCGCTCGCATCCTGGCGAGGAAGCTCGGACTGGGCCGGCCGGGCAACATCCGCCACGGCTCGGTCTTCCTCTGGGTCGAGGGGTTGGTCAACATCGAGAAGCTGACCGGTCTGTCCCGCACCGAGATGTTGCGCCATCCGTCGCGTTCCGCCCTCGGTCATTTGCCGTTCTGGCTCGCCACCAACCATTTCGTCGGCGAGGGCTTCTGGGTGTGGGTGATCCCACTCCAAGGCAAGACCTCGATCGGGCTGGTCTTCGATCGAGAGATGATCGATCATCGGTCGGTGTCATCGGCCGAGAAGATGATCGATTGGATCTGCAAGGAGTTCCCCCTCTTCGCACGAGACCTCCCGACGCGCAAGGTGCTGGACTTCGGCGGCATCCCCGACTACGGCTACGACTGCGCGCAGACCCTCTCGCCGGAGCGCTGGGCCCTGGCCGGCATGGCGGGACGGTTCTCCGACCCCCTCTACAGCCCGGGTGGCGATCTGATCTCGATCTACAACACGGTCATCGTCGACGCCATCGCCACCCGCGACCCCGAGCTGCTCGCCGCCAAGGTGCGCGCCTACGAATCGTTGATGCGGGCGGTCTACGAATCCTACGTGCCGGGCTTCGCCGAGAGCTACAACGTGCTCGGTGACCAAGAGGCCTACAGCCTCAAGTACACCTGGGAGCTGGCCGTCTACTTCGCTTTCCTGACCTTCCCCTTCATCAACGGTTTCTTCACCGACCGCCGCTTCTTGCTCAGCTTCTTCAACCGCTTCAATCGCCTGGGCCCCTTGAACCGCAGTGTGATGCGTTTCACCTCCGCCTACGCCCGCTGGGCCAAGGACCACCTGGAGGCTCCGGCCGAGCCGATCTTCCTCGATTTCTTCGAGCTGGCGCCGCTCGCCCGGGCGGAGAAGACCTTCTACAAGGTCGGCATCACGGTGGACGAGGGCAAGGAGGTACTGGGTGAGCAGCTGGCCAACTTCGAGGAGTTCTGTCGCTACATCCTGGCTTACCTGAGCTCGGTGGTGGTGGGCGATGCCGAGGCCCTGTCCCACCCGGGCTTCGTCGCGGCGATCGACATCACCGACTATCCCTTCGATCCGGAAGCGATCCGGCAACGCTGGGCGGCGGCGGGGCCGCCGGCCGGCCGGCACGAGTGGAGCTTCGACACGTGCCCGATGGAGCGCTTCCGCGCCGCCCGCGGCTTCAAGGCGGCCCGGGGCTCCAAGGCGGCTCTGGCGATGGAGGAGTTGGTGCCGGCATGAGCGCGGACTTCGCTCCCGGCCTGGAGAAGGCGTTCGAGCTGATCCCCGAGGAGCAGGACGGCGAGGTCGCCGTGGAGGGCCGGCTGCCGGGCTGGCTCTCGGGCTCCTATCTCGGCATCGGCCCGGCCCGCTTCCACCGCGGGGAAATGCGCTATCGCCACTGGCTGGATGGCGACGGTATGGTTTTCCGACTCCGCATCGCGGAGGGCGGAGCCCGGCTGACCACGCGCTGGCTGGGCAGCCCGAAGCACGATGAGGAGGCGGCGGCGGGGCGCTTTCTCTATCGCACGTTCGGGACCTCCTTCGAGGGCGACCGCCTGGTGCGCAACGTCGCCCTGGCCACGCCGGTCAACGTCAGCGTCTATCCCTTCGCCGGGCGCCTGCTGGCCTTCGGCGAGCAGGGGTTGCCCTGGGAGCTCGATCCGACGACCCTAGAGACCCTGGGCGAGCACACTTTCGACCGCCGGCTGAACCACATCTCGCCTTTTTCTGCGCACCCGAGCCTCGATCCCGACAGCGGTGAGATGGTGAACTTCGGGATCTCCTTCGCGACCGCGGCGCCCACTCTGACCCTCTATCGCTTCGGCGCCGACGGCCAGCTGACCTACCGCCGCCGCCACGCCCTCGACCTACCCGCCTCGGTGCACGACTTCGGCCTCTCGCCTCACTGGGCGGCCGTGCACGTGGCCCCCTACCTGCTCGACATGGAGGCCTTCCTCGAGCGCGGTGCCTCGGTCCAGGAGGCCCTCCGCTGGCAGCCGGAGCGGGGCAGCCGGCTGTGGATCTTCGACCGCGAGCAGGGCGATCTGACGAGCGTGGTGCCGGTGGGCGAGGGTTATTGCCTGCACCACATCAACGCCTTCGAGCAGGGGGAGGACCTGGTGGTCGACCTGCTGGAGCTATCGGAGCCGATCTATCCCGACTACCAGCCCCTGCCGGAGTTGTTCGTCGACGTCAAGCCGGCGCGGCCGGTGCGGTTGGTGATCGACCCCAGGCAGGGGCGGCTGCGCTCGCGCCAGGAGCTGGCCTTCGACCAGTCGGCAGACTTCGCGGCGATCGACCCCCATCTCGCCGGCAAGAGCTACCGCTGGTTCTGGATGCTGGCTGTCGCTCACACTGGCCGGCCCGGGCGTAAGTTCCTCGATCGTCTGGTGCGAGGGGACTGGCAGGAGGGCCGCCTGGCCGAGCTCTACGCTCCCGAGCCCGGTCGCTACCTGGCGGCCGAGCCCGCCTTCGTGCCCGGGCCGGAGGGCGCCGGTGTGGTGCTGGTGCCGGAGCTGGACACCGAGGTGATGAGCACCTCCTTCCTGGTGCTCGACGCCTTCGGTGAGCCGGGCGCGCGGCCCCTGGCGCGGCTCACGGCCTCGAAGCCGATGCATCTCGCCTTTCACACCTACTGGCAAGGGGCGTAGCCCTCCACGGTGCCAGCCTCTTTGGGCGGCGCCACCACGGTGCCCCTCCTGGGTGCCAGCCTCTTTGGGAGGCCGGCCGTTGAGCCCTCGCTCAGTGACCGCCTTCGGCTTGCGAGGCGGCTTGGCCCCCCTCACCGAGTCGTTCGAGGAGGCCTCGAGGAGGTGTAGCGGTGCCGGGAAGGTGGCGATTCGCCCACACGATCAGAGCTCGAAGGACCTCGAAGAGGTCTCTGCCGCTGGCCGTGAGCCGATACTCGTACCGGAGGGGTCGCTGCTGGTAAGCGGTCCTTTCCACCAACCCGCCTCGCTCGAGCCGGCGCAGCCGGTCGCTCAGGATGTTGGTGGGAATCCTCTCGGCCGACTGGGTGAGCTCCCCGAAGCGAGTCTTGCCCAGGAAGAGCAGGTCGCGGATGACCAGGAGGGTCCACTTGTCGCCGACGAGGTCGAGGGCGTTGGCGATCGGGCACACGGATCGCGGGACAGGGTGTGCGTCGAGACCGGTATCGAGGGCCATTTCGAGAGGCTAGCACCAAGAGACTTGCGTTGTGCAAGCGACCCATTTACACTCTGGACACTTGCACTTCGCAAGCGACCAGCGAGGAGGTTCGAACCAATGTCGACCGTAGCGAGCGCTCTCATCCCGGAGCTGGAGCAGGAAGCCGCCTCCACCCGCCGTCTCCTGTCCAGGGTGCCAGCCGATCATCTGACCTGGGCGCCCCATCCGAAGTCGATGACATTGGGCCAGCTCGCGCTGCACGTGGCACGGATCCCCGGTTCCATCGCACGGCTGGCCCAGCAGGACGGATTGGACGCCACGACCGTGAACTTCACGCCGCCAAGCCCCGAGAGAGTGGAGGAGCTGTTACAGGCATTGGAGTCGGGAGTCACCGAGGCACGTGGCTACCTCGCCGAGCTTGGGGACGCCGCCGCCCTCGCGACCTGGCGCTTGACCGCGGGCGATCGAGAGGTGTTCGCGGTGCCGAGACTGGGCCTCGTCCGGAGCCTGATGCTCAATCACTGGTACCACCACCGCGGACAGCTCACGGTTTACCTGCGCCTGCTCGAGATACCGGTGCCGGCGATCTACGGTCGCAGTGCGGACGAGAACCCGTTCACCACTTGAGCGGACCTGCTGTCGCAGGGCTGAGTCCTCTAACCGGCGACCCGTTCGCGCAGGTTCTCGACGATGGTCACCTTCTGCCAGATCTTCTGGGCGAGATTGGTGGTGAGGTCCTCGACGTCGTTGACCGCGGCGAGGACCGCCGGATCGTCGAAGTGCTGGGCGTAGATGGCGGCGACCTTTCCGATCAGGGCGAGTATCTCGCTCGCGTAGTCGAGGTAACGGACCATCTCGAAGGGCGACAGGTTGCGCTTAGGAGAGGAGGGGGTGCTGTGACCTGGGAAGACGGCGCTCTCCGGGTCCTTGGTCAGCTGATGCATGTCGACCACGTGAGCGAGGGCGCGCAACTGGTGGAGCCCGGCCAGGGCTCGCTTGCGCTTGATCCGACCTTCGAGCCCGGCGAGAAAGACCACGGCGAGGCCGAGGAGCACCAGCTCGTTGGTGGCGGCCTCCGCTCCCTGGAGGATGTTGCTGACGTCCAGGCTCTCGACCCGGACCTTGAGACTCACCACGACGCTCGCCAGACCCAGCGCCGCAACCAGCAAGACCACGCCGACGGCGATACGAATCGACCACTGGGGGCGAGAGATCCAGCTGCAGTGCCGGTCGGTCTCGCGCGCCACGTGCTCGAGCTCGGCACAGACCTTGGACAGGCCCGACTCGGGAAAGCGCTCGGAGATCCGTCGCCCCAGTTGGGCCAGGGTGTCTTGGACCTTGGTCGCGTCGATGCGGCGGTACATGGCAGAGCGTTGCTAGGGCCGGTGGGCCAGAGCGTAGCACCCTCGGCGTGGATTGATCCTCGCCCAGAGGCGTCGGGTCGCAACCCAGGCCTCGAGTCAGCCCGTTGGCGCAGGCAGGGGCGGAGGGAAGCTCCACGGTGGGAACTGCACGGGCAGCTCACCGGCTCGCAGCCGTTGTGCGGCCACCCGGAAGGACTGGACGAAGATCCGATAAGCCTCCAGGAAGTTGCGCCTGGCCTCGGCAGTGAAGGCATGGATCCTCGGCGCGGGCCGCTTCGGTACGGCCTGGGGTCGGGAGTGCGGATGCTGACGGAGCAGACGCCGTACGCCAAGGCAACGGATCCCCTGGCGCGTGCGCTCGGCGGCGTACTGTTGCGAGATCTCGTCCAGGAGCTCTCGAATGCGCTGCCGATAGTCAGCGGCCGGCAAGTGTGCCCAGCACGGAAGCGGACTGAAGAGCACCTCTTCCGGCACCGCGAAGCCCGCCGGAGGGATCTGACCACCGCCGTGGCGAGCAACAGCCTCCGCCGAACGGTCCGGCCACACTCCGCGAAGGACCTCCCCGGCGGCGAGCGCCCGTGCGCAGTGCACGCCCGGCCAGTCCTCGGGACGCTCGACCAGAAACTCCTTGCAGCCGTGTGACAGCAAGTAGCGCAGACGCTGGACCTGCGCGACCTCCTCCTCACTGACCGGGATGGCCTGGTAGCGACGGCCCCACACGCGTTCTCGCCATCCGTGGAGCCGGCCCGCCTCCCGAGCGAGCTTCGAAGCGAGGTGGTTCATGAAGCGGGCCAGCTGCTGGGCATCCGTCGGGCTGAGCAGGAGGTGTAGGTGGTTCGAGAGAAAGACGCAGGCGTGCACGGTCATGCCATGGCGGCTCTGGGCTCGTCCCAGGCAGCCTGCGATGATCTGGTTCAGCCGGGCGGAGGGCCTGAGCAGGAACCGGCCCTGGAGGGTCCGCAGGGTGACCTCCATGAGAGAACCGGGGACGGCATAGCGCAGGGGACGGCCCATCAATCGTAATAGACGGAAAACACTCCAAGGACCCAACCCACGGTCGCCGGAGCTTGCCTCCCAAGTCGGCTGGCACCTTCGACGACTCCTGCGTTCCAAGGCGGCTGGCACTCTTGGCGAAATCGGCGGACCAGCGGCAGGATAGGCTCGGACGCCGATGTCCGAGCAAGCTGGCTCCGTCCCATGGCCCCCTCTCTGGTTTGTTTTCTGCCTGGTCTGCCTGGTGCCCTCGGCGCCGTCTGCGGCGGTGCCCCGCCCTCTGTTGCCGCGGAAGGTCGAAGTGGCGAGCTTCGCGTTTTCTCCGGGCGATGGCGCCGGCTGTGACGAAGGCCGCATCCAGGCCGCGATCATCGCTGCCGGGGTGGGTGGAGAGGTGGGTTTCGACGGAGGTCAGGTCTACCGCCTCTGCACCGAGCTGAGGCCGCTGCCGGGACAGCGATGGGTGGGCCGGGGTTCCACCCTGGCCAGGATGGACGGTGTGGTGGCCCGGCTTGCAGCAGATGCTCAGACTGGGGCCACCGCCGTCGAGCTCGATGACGCTTCTCGAATCCGCCCCGGCTCCTACGTGACGCCAATCTCCGGGCCTTCCATGGCCGACGGCGAGGGGCCGCACCGCCGCCTACGTGTGCTCGCAGTCGAGAACAACCGGCGAGTGAGCCTCGGCGCACCCTTGGGCCGCGCCTATCGAGCCGGCGACCGCGTGATCACCATCGCCTCCCTCGTCCGGGCCTGGGTGCCGGTGGACGGCTTCAGCGTGGAGGGGCTGGTCTTCGACGGTAACCACCGGGGCAACGACGCCTACGTGGCCTGGCAGCGGGGGGAGTCCCTTCTCCTGATGGGGCAACGGTTGGCCGTGAGAGGGTGTCGGTTCGTCGATTCCTGGGGTGACGCCCTAAAGCTGTTCTCCGCGAACGACGTCCAGATCACCGGCAACCGCTTCGAGGGTGGGGCCGGGGCAGGTATCCACCTCTCAGCAACGACGCGAGTCGTGATCGAGGGCAACCACTTCAGCGCCCTGGGGCAGCGAGCCCGAGAGGCCGGCCATAGCGATGGCGCAGTGACCTTCTCGGCGAAGAACCGGGGCACGCGTATCCTCGCCAACCGCTTCCAGGATCTCCACAACGCGGCGGTGGCGACCATCAACCTCGGTTGGAACGGCAACGTGACGATCGCGGACAACCTCTCCGTGGGAGGCAGCGTGTTCCTGGCGGCGCGCCTGCGCGGAGAGCTGGACCCCGCGTTTGGCGGCGAGGTCACGGTGGTGGGCAATCGCTTGGCCAGCGGCGAGACGATCCACTGGAAGGTCCGAGAGCCGGGCCCTCTCCTGCCTCGATTGGTGCTGGCCGACAACCGCTGCGAACGGGGCCGACTGGTCTCGAATGGGCCTGCCGTGGTGGACATCGTGGGGAACGTCTTCGCTGTGGAACCCCCAGTGATGGCCCGCGACTCGGGGTCGGAGGGTCGGTCGAAGCGGCTCGTGGAGGCTTCCGAGAACTCCGTCGAGCCCCCCTCACCCAATTCGGCTGGCACCATGGAGGAGGGTGGCTCGGCGCCGGGGGTTGGACCGGGCGCCGAGGGGAGCTAGGGCGCTCAGGCCGGCTTGGTGGCGGAGACCCGTGCGCTCCAAACCTTGCCGGCGAAGGAGGCCACGAGATCGGCCGAGAGGTCGGCGAGGGAGCTGCCGCAGCAGGAAGCTGCCTGCCCGGCCAGCTCGGACTCGATCAGGGCCTGCAGCTGCTCGGGGTCGTAGAAGAGGCGGTCTTCGACGCGCGCCTCGGTGAATCCGGCCTGCTCGAGGGCAGCCAGGTAGTCGGCCTCGGAGATCGCTCCGGCGACGCATTGGCAGTGCAGGTCGGGGTTTTCGCGCACGGCGGCCGGCAGGTCCTCGGCCACGATGTCCGAAACCAGCAGGCGGCCACCCGGCTTGAGCACCCGGGCGACCTCGGCGAACACCCGGTCCTTCTCGGGCGAGAGGTTGATCACGCAGTTCGAGATCACCCAGTCGACCGAGCCGGACTCGACCGGCAGCTCTTCGATGATGCCCCGGCGCACCTCGACGTTCGACAGCCCCGCCGCGGCGGCGTTGGCCCGCGCGCGTTCGATCATGGCTTCGGTCATGTCGACGCCGATGACCTTGCCGCTCGGCCCCACCTTGCGAGCGGCGAGGAGGAGGTCGATGCCGGCACCGGAGCCGAGGTCGAGGACAACCTGCCCCTCCTCGACGCCGGCGAAGGCCACGGGGTTGCCGCAGCCGAAGGAGTTGGAGACGGCGTCCGCGGGCAGCGCGGCGAGCTCGTCGGCCTGGTAGCCGGCGACGCGGGCAGCGACGCCCTTGGCGCCGCCGCCGCAGCAGCCGGTGCCGGGCTGCAGGACGGCCCGAGTGTAGGAGGCGGTGACGGTGGAACGGACTTCTTCGGGACGACTCATGGGGTCTCTCCTGGGTTGGGTTCCGGGGTCTCGTCGGTCGGGCAGCAGGCGAGGATCGTCGCCGCCATCTCCCGCAGGGTTGCGGCCAGCGACGCGTAGAGCACGCGGTAGCGCACTTCCTTGCCTTCCTTCTTCGAGGTGGTGATCCCCGCTGCCTTGAGGGCCGCGAGGTGCCGCGAGACCACGGAAAGGTCGATCGGACAGCAACAGGCGATTTCGGAGACGGTGGCCGGCCGCCCGAGCTCGACCAGGCGGAGTAGCACCGCCAGGCGCGTGGGGTCGGCGAGAGCCCGGAACAGCTCGGGCCGGAGCAGCTCCCCCACACGGGAGCAGCAGGCATGGCGGTCGGCTGGATTGCACGTTTGCGTCACGGTGCAATTGTAGGTGCCAGCCGAGTTGGTGTCAAGGGGGGATGGAGGCGCCCCGGCCATTGGATCGCTGCTGTCCGCCTTCTTGGACGATCCCGGCCCCGGCAGCCCGGTTGGGGACCGGATCCCGATCCAAGGCCCTGGATCCCTTCCTGCCGACTGGAGGGGTCCCGGCTCGCCGGTCCGCTCGGGAGCCCATTCCGAAGGGTTTTGGGCGGAAAGGCCGTGCCTCCGGAAGCTTGAATCGCTCGTTCAGAAAAATGTTTCTAAATAACTGGCACAGTCGTTGCTCAGAGCGCCTGGCGACGAGGACGTCTCACCGGCCGGCCCATCGGGGGCACGATCGCAAGACGACGAGAACTCGCAGCCCGCGGCGCCGCGGATCTCACGATCACCGCAAGGACTCTTGCGGAACGGGCGGACCCTATGACGGTTCGCCGAGGAGGACGCATGAAAAGTAACGCTTTCCGCTGGTGCCGTTTCACCCTCGCTGCTCTCGCGCTCGGTGTGCTCGGAGCGATGCCCGGATGGGCCCAGCTCCAGAGCGGCAACCTCTACGGCAAGGTCGTCACGGAGACCGGCGACTCCCTGCCGGGCGCCACCGTCACACTCTCCGGCCTGGGCGCCACGCAGGTGCAGAACAGCAATGACCTTGGAGAGTTCCGCTTCCTGGGTCTGGCACCCGGCGTCTGGACGGTGAAGGTGGAGCTCGAGGGCTTCACCACCGTCGAAAACCCCAATGTCAGCATCGCGACGGGTCGCAACACCTCGCTCGATTTCCAGCTCCGCCCCAGCTTGACGGTGATCATCGAGGTCAGCACCGAGCAGAGCCCGCTGGTCGACGAGCGCAAGATCCTGATCGGTCCGACCTTCTCTCAGGTCGAGCTGGAGAAGATCCCTACGGCTCGCGATCCCTGGGCGATCCTGGCGATGACGCCCGGCGTGCTCTCCGATCGCACCAACGTCGGCGGCAACCAGAGTGGCCAGCAGTCGCTCTACACCAGCCCGGGCACCGGCGGCGGAAACTGCACTTGGTCGATGGACGGCGTGACGATCACCGACATGGGGGCCATCGGCTCCTCACCTTCCTACTACAACTTCGACTCCTTCGAGGAGATGCAGGTCTCGACCGGCGGCAGTGACGTCTCGCAGTCGACCGGCGGTGTGGCAATGAACATGGTGACCAAGCGAGGCACCAACGAGCTCCGGGTCTCCGGTCGCTACCTGGTCACCGACGACTCGTGGCAGTCGGACCTCGACTTCGACGAGGCGGAGCTCGGGCCCGGCCAGAGCCGCTTCGACCAGGGCAACGAGATCGTCGAGATCCTCGACTATGGGGTCGAGGGTGGTGGGCCGGTGGTCAAGGATCGCATCTGGGCCTGGGGCTCCTACGGAGTTCAGGACATCGATCTCCTGACCCTGGCCGGTGTTCGGGGCTCGACCGGCCCCGGCTCCCACGACACCACCAAGCTCGAGAGCTGGGCGGCGAAGGTCAACGCCCAGCTGGCGGACAACAACTCGCTCACCGCCTTCTACCACTACGGCGACAAGATCAAGAGCGGGCGCAACGCCGGCCCCCTGCGCCCGGCCCCGACGACCTGGAACCAGAGCGGGCCCACGGACATCTACAAGCTCGAGGACACCCACATCTTCGACGCCGGCTTCTTCCTGACCGGCATGGCCTCCTACGTGGGTGGCGGCTTCGCCCTCGATCCGGTCGGCGGCGGCATCGGCGACCCGAGCTTCCCCAACGTCGTCCGCCAGCCGAACCGAGTGTGGCAGAACAGCTTCCTCGGCGTCTCGACCGACCGTCCCCAGGAGCAGGCCAAGATCGATGGCAGCTACTTCTTCAAGCTCGGCTCGAGCAGCCACGAGCTGCGCTTCGGCGTCGGCTACCGCAAGGCGACGGTCGAGTCCTTCTCCACCTGGCCGGGCTTACAGATCGTCGGCC
Source organism: Thermoanaerobaculia bacterium (assembly GCA_044869955.1). GTDB lineage: Bacteria > Acidobacteriota > Thermoanaerobaculia > Multivoradales > SZUA-115 > CALMKX01. The sequence continues at coordinate 19,231 of JBIOYC010000279.1, forward strand.
GCGCGGACCAGGGTCTGCCGGACTTCTTCTGCGGTGGCAACTCCAACTGCTACGTCGGCTTCACCCGCACCGACCGCAACGTCTCGGACGAGGTCGAGTACACCACCGCCTACGTGCAGGACACCCTGAACCTGGGCAACCTGGTGGCCAACGTCGGCCTGCGCTATGACCTCCAGCAAGGACATAACAACGCCTCGACGATCCCGGCGGCCCCGGTGCCCATCCGGGACGAGGCCGGCAACGTGGTGCCGAGCGGCGGTACCTTCGCCGGCGGCGACCCCGGCTTCGAATGGAGCGACCTGACCCCTCGCCTGGGCCTCACCTACGCCCTGGGCGAGCAGCGCAAGACCCTCCTGCGTGCCTCGTACTCCCGCTTCGCCGACCAACTCGGCTCCGGCACGGTGTCCAACACCAACCCGGCGAACTACCAGTACGGCTTCTTCGCCTGGGGCGACAACGGTGATCTGGCCATCACCCCCGACGAGGTCGGAGCCTTCATCGGCTACGTCGGCATCGATCCGCGCCTGGGTGGGCTGCGCAGCCTCAACGCCACGGACGCGGGCCTCGAGGCCCCGATCACCGACGAGGTGGTGCTGGCGGTCGAGCATTCCCTGCTGCCGGAGCTGCTGATCGGCCTGTCGGCCACCTTCCGTCGCTACTCGGGGGTGCTCGACTTCGACCGCATGATCGTCGACGATGGCTCGCCCCTCGACTCGATCGGCCGACCCCATACCGCCGGCGATTACGAGCTGGGGACCGTGTTGACCGGTACCTTGCCGGACGGCACCCCCTACAGCGCGCCGGTCTACACCCTCAAGCCGGGCCGCTCGTTCAACGGCGGAGTCTTCCTCAACAACAGCGACCGCGAGCAGGACTACGCCGGCTACAGCCTGACGGCGCAGAAGCGCCTGGCCAACCGCTGGATGCTGCGAGCCCACGCGACCTACAGCGACTGGACCTGGGACGTGCCCGACTCGGAGCGCGAGGACCCCACCCGCGTGCTGCCCGGCAACTTCGACGATGGCGGCGCGGTCCTCCTCGGGGCCGGCACCACCTCGGGCCAGTTCGGCAACGTCTTCATCAACAGCGGCTGGTCCTTCAACCTCGCGGGTCTGTACCAGGTCGCCCCGGACAAGCCCTGGGGCTTCAACCTGGCTGCCAACGTCACCGGCCGCGAGGGCTATCCCCTGCCCTACAACCTCGAGGTCGACCTCGGTGACGGCCTCGGAGGTCGCAACGTCCTGGTGGTCGACGACGTCGAGCGCTATCGCTCCGACGACGTCTACGTCTTCAACGCCCGGGTGGAGAAGGAGCTCCAGTTCAGCGACTGGGGCCTGACCCTCTCGGTCGACGGCTTCAACCTCCTCAACAACAACGACGTTCTTCAGCGCGAGACCGAGGTCGGCGCCGGTGTCGGCGACTTCGTGCGCGAGGTCGTCAGCCCGCGGGTCTTCCGCCTCGGGGCGCGTGTGAGCTTCCACTAAGCCTGCCTCCTCCCCCTTCCCCCTGCCGCCGGGGCTTCCGGCCCCGGCGGTCCTTCCTTGTCCCCCTGCCCCTTGTGGTATTCGCCGGCAGCGGGTACAATCCCGCGCTCGTAACCGCCCTTCTTTCGGGGCGGTTGCAGCCTTGCGTCCCCTGGACGGGACGCGTCGCGCTCTCAAACCAGGAGGATCCATGAAGCGTTTTGCTCTCGTTTTCGCCTTTCTCGGCCTGATGGCCGGGGCCGGGCAGGTCAGCGCCGAGATCGGCACTATCGACGACGTGCCGGCGGCGACCCTGCTGCTGCCGTACTTCGAGGTCAACCTCGATGACCCCAACGGCGTGACCACCCTGTTCTCGATCAACAACGCCTCCGCCACCGCGGTGCTCGCCCACGTGACCCTGTGGACCGACCTGTCGGTGCCGACCCTGGACTTCAACGTCTACCTCACCGGCTACGACGTCCAGTCCTTCAACCTCCGCGACCTGTTCACCACCGGCTTCGTGCCGCAGACGGCGTCGGCCGGCCAGGACCCGGGGGACACCATCAGCCCGCAGGGTGACTTCTCCCAGGACATCAACTACGCCAGCTGCACCGGCCAGCTCCCGCTGCCGAGCCTGCCGGCGACCCTGCTCGACCACATCCAGGCGGCCCACACCGGCCAGGCATCGCCGATCGTCTTCGGCGGTCTCTGCTCGGGCGTGGATCACGGCGACAACATCGCCCGCGGCTACGTCACTGTCGACACCGTGAACCAGTGCACCCTGCAGTTCCCCGGTGACGCCGGCTACTTCATCGCTGGCGGCGCGGGTGTCGCCACGAACCAGAACGTGCTCCTCGGTGACTACTTCTACGTGAACTCGGCCGAGAACTTCGCCCAGGGCGAGACGATGGTGCACATCGAGGCGGGCGGCACCGCCCTCGGCGTCGGCAACTACACCTTCTACCGCAAGTTCACGGCCGGCGACGACAACCGTGAAGGCCTCGACAACATCTTCTTCGTCCGCTTCCTCAACGGCGGTGCCTTCGACGGCGGCACCGACCTGGTGGTGTGGCGCGACTCCAAGCGCAGCATCGC
>JBIOYC010000280.1:0-8057 GCA_044869955.1 Thermoanaerobaculia bacterium
GCGATCCAGGCGGCGCCACAGCCCAAGTGGCAAAGCGTTGAGCAGCCGACTCCCCCCTCCTCGTCGCAGCCGTCCCAGTCCGGAACACAGGGACAGAGGGCGATGAGAGTCAGGGCGAGGGCGAAGAGGCGGGCTGGCATCCGTGAGAGCTTACACGACCTCCTTGCCTTTGGAGGAACGATCGGCTTCAATGACCGAATGCAAGTCGGCATGATCGGGCTGGGTCGCATGGGCGCGGGGATGGTGCGGCGCTGGTTGCGGGGTGGCCACACCGCTGTGGTGCACGACCTCTCGGCCGCGGCGATCGAGGAGCTGGTAGGCGAGGGCGCCACGGGAGCCGCCAGCCTCGACGGCTTCGTGGCCGCGCTCGAGAGGCCCCGGACGGTCTGGCTGATGGTGCCGGCCGGCGCCGTGGACCGTGCCCTCGACGGCCTGATCGAACGCCTCGAGCCGGGCGACGTGGTGGTGGATGGCGGCAACTCCCACTACTCGGACGATCTCGATCGCGCCCGGCGCCTCGAATCCCGCGGCCAGCACTACGTCGACTGCGGCACCAGCGGCGGCGTCTTCGGCCTCGAACGCGGCTACTGCCTGATGATCGGCGGCGAGCCCGAGATCGTCGAGCGCCTCGATCCACTGTTCGCCACCCTCGCCCCGGGCAGCGGCTCCCTGCCGCGCACGCCGGGCCGCGAGGGACGCAACAGCACGGCGGAGCGCGGCTACCTCCACTGCGGCCCCCATGGCGCCGGCCACTTCGTCAAGATGGTCCACAACGGCATCGAGTACGGCTTGATGGCCGCCTACTCCGAGGGCTTCAACATCCTGCGCCACGCCAACGTCGGCAAGCACGCGCACGAGCGCGACGCCGAGACCACCCCGCTCGCCGACCCGGAGCTTTACCAATACGACTTCGACTTGGCGGAGGTCGCCGAGGTCTGGCGCCGCGGCAGCGTGATCACCTCCTGGCTGCTCGACCTGACCGCCTCGGCCCTGGCCAAGGACCCCTCCCTGGAGCATCTCGGCGGCCGGGTTTCCGACTCGGGGGAGGGCCGCTGGACGCTCCAGGCGGCCATCGACGCGGCCGTGCCGGCCCACGTCCTGGCCGCGGCGCTGTTCGAACGGTTCAGCTCCCGGGGCCAGGCCGACTTCCAGAACCGCCTGCTCTCCGCCCTGCGCTTCGAGTTCGGTGGCCACTCCGAGAAGGAGCCCGGCCGGTGACGGCGGTGCGTTCGGACGCTTTCGTGCTCTACGGGGCCACCGGCGACCTGGCCTACAAGAAGATCTTCCCGGCCCTCTACGCCATGATCCGGCGCGGCGGCCTCGACCTGCCGATGATCGGCGTCGCCCGCTCCGGCACGACGCTCGAGCAGCTACGGGCCCGCGCCCGCGAGAGCGTCGAGCAGCACTTCGAGCCACGCGGAGGCATCGACCGCGAGGCCCTGGCAAAGCTCGAGGCCCGGCTGGCCTTCGTCCCGGGCGACTACCAGGACCCCGCCACCTACCAGGCCCTCTTCCACGCCCTCGGGGACGCCCAACGACCCCTCCACTACCTGGCGATCCCGCCCGGGCTCTTCGCCACCGTGGTCAAGGAGCTCGGCAAGTCGGGCTGCGCGGATCGCGCGCGCATCATCGTGGAAAAACCTTTCGGACGGGATCTCGCGTCGGCTCGCGCGCTCAATGCCACCCTCCACGAAACCTTCGACGAAAGCCGCATCTTCCGCATCGATCACTACCTGGGCAAGGAAGCGGTGCAGAACCTCCTGGTCTTCCGCTTCGCCAACACCTTCCTCGAGCCGATCTGGAACAACCACTACGTGCAGAGCGTCCAGGTCACGCTCGCTGAGCGCTTCGGGGTGGAAGGTCGCGGCCGCTTCTACGAGGAGGCCGGCGCCCTTCGCGACGTGATCCAGAACCACTTGCTGCAGGTGGTGGGCTTCCTCGCCATGGAGCCACCGGCCCTCGCCCTGCGCGAGTCGATCAGCGACGAGCAGGTCAAGGTCTTCCGCCTGATCCGGCCGCTGAGCCCCGACCACCTGGTGCGCGGCCAGTTCCGTGGCTACCGTGAGGACGAGGGCGTGGCGGCGGATTCGGCGGTGGAGACTTTCGCCGCGGCCCGGCTCCACGTCGACTCCTGGCGCTGGGAGGGAGTGCCGTTCCTGATCCGCAGCGGCAAGCGCCTCGCCGTGACCGCCACCGAGGTCCTGGTGACGCTCAAGCGGCCGCCGCTGCTGCGGCTGGCGCCGGGCGAGACCAACTACCTGCGCTTCCGGCTGGGCCCGGACGTGACCATCGCGATCGGGGCGCGGGTCAAGCGCGCCGGCGGCGAGCTGACCTCGGAGCCGACCGAGCTGGCGATCACCCACCAACCTCAGGGCGACGCCATGGACGCCTACGAGCGGCTGCTGGGCGACGCCCTCGAGGGGGATCCCATGCTGTTCGCCCGCCAGGACACCGTCGAGGCCGCGTGGGCGGTGGTCGAGCCCGTGCTGGGCAACGTCACCCCGGCCCATCCGTACGAGCCCGGCAGCTGGGGACCGCCCGAGGCTGAGGGGCTGGCCGCGGACGTGGGAGGCTGGCACCGGCCCTCCGGATGACGCAACGGAGGGAGAGCCCGGATCGCGGCGAGGTGGAGATCTTCCCCAGCCGCGAAGAGCTGCTGTCAGCCGCGGCCGAGCGCTTCGCCACCGCGGCCGAAGCGGCGATCTCGGCCAGGGGCCGGTTCGTCGTGGCGCTGGCGGGAGGCTCGACCCCCGAGGGGCTCTACGCCCGCCTCGCGGCCGAGCCCCACGTCTCGCGGATCGACTGGTCCCGGGTCCACGTCTTCTGGGGCGACGAGCGGGCGGTGCCGCCGGCCGACGGGGCGAGCAACTTCCGGATGGCGCGCGAGGCGGTGCTCGACCGCGTGCCGCTGCGCCCCGAGCAGATCCACCGCATCCGCGGCGAGGCCGAGCCCGCCGCGGCCGCAGCGGCCTACGAACGGGAGCTGCGCGAGACCTTCGCCACTCCCACCGGCCCACCCCGCACCGAGGCCGGCGCTCGCTTCGACCTGGTGCTGTTGGGCCTGGGCGAGGACGGCCACACCGCCTCCCTGTTCCCGGCGGGCGAGGCCGTCCGCGAGCGCGGGCTGTGGGTGAGGGCGGAGCGCGCGCCGGCCGAGCCGCCCTGGCGGGTCACTCTGACACCCGTGCTGCTCAACGCCGCCGCCGAGGTGGTCTTCCTGGTCACCGGCCGCGAGAAGGCGCCGGCGCTCCGGCGCGTGCTCACCGAGCCGGAACAACCCCACCTGCTACCCGCCCAGGCGATCCGGCCAACAGCAGGCCGCCTGTCCTGGCTGGTCGACGCCGAGGCCGCGGCCGGTCTCGAGCATCGCGGCTTGTCACCATGAAGTCAGCTGGCTATAGTCGCCGAGCCGTGCAAGAGGTTCGAACCATGCCACATTACCCGCTTCTTTTTGGCTACCGAGACTTGGTGGCCGGGAATGGATTCATTGCTGGTGTGGCCATCAACGGCCGAGCGCTGCTCAAGGAAGAAGAGGGCGGCTTCTGGGTCTACGGAGTCCATCCGGGTGGAGTGGCCGCGGGAGGGCTCGACCACGGGGCGGCCACTGCTGCCTTCCGGTCGGCCTACCGGTCGGTGCTTCACGATATCGCCTTCGACGCCTGTGACTTCGACGAGTTCAAGAACCGAGTCGAGGCGTTCTACTCCGAGACCAACCAGCCGACTCTCGAGGAGTGGGAGGCTGCCGTCGAAGCCGTCCGGCGTGGTGAGGTCTCTGCGGATTGGCTGGTCAAGCGGTCAGCAGGGAGTCCGCGCGGAGTCGAGGTCGTCGAGGTAGCCTCGCCACAGCCGAGCCAGAACAAGCTGGACGAGGGCGAGGCTCTGGCGGACTCGCCCCTCGCAGACGCCGCTTAGTTGAGCGTCGAGCGTGGGCTCCTTCAAGCTCGCGAGGCTCTCCGCCATCTTCGCCATGCTGGAGGAGTGTGCCCCCGGGCACACGGTGAAGCCGCAGACCCACAACTACTGCGTCCGCTACCAGGGGCTCACGTTCCCGGCCCTTCCCAAGGGCCGGCACGGCGCCAAGGATCCTGAGATCCAGATGGGCCACGTCCGCCAGATGATCCGTCAGCTCCAGCTCGACCTCGACTGTGTCACGAAGCACTTCCCAGATCTGGGCTAGGCGCATCGGGCCATCCGGTAGACCCGTCAGCCAGAGCTGTCTGCCTTGAGGTCTCGAGCGGATCCCTTCACCGCCCGCGCCGCAGACCCCACACTGCCAGCACTACCAGTGCTACCGCGGCGACCAGCACCACTGGCGGCCAAGCGCCAGGGGAAGGCCGTGGGCTCGATGGTGGGGATGTCCGCGGGCACCGGGGCGGCGGTGCGGCAGGCGCCGGCGGCGAGCGCTGCCAGCTCCACCGGTGGGCGGAACTGCCAGGCCCGACCGACGAGGACGAGCAGCGGCCGGCCGGCCGCGGGCGTCCCCTTGAGCAGGCAGTAGATGTCGCCCAGCATCGAGCCATGGCTCGCGTAGTAGCCGTGGCCGAGGAAGTCGGTCTCGAGGGTCGAGGCGTTGATCGCGTCGAAGCGCTCGACACCGCGGCTCGCCTCCAGCAGCCCGCCTTCGACCTGGCCCGCCCGGGGCTCGTCCTTGCGGATCCTGCTCGAAGCGATCAGGGCCCGGTCCTGATCCGAGACGTACAGCGTGACCCGCGCCGCCAACCGCGGCAGGGTGCGCAGGAACTTGCTCTTGAACCGGCTCGCCCAGACGTCCGGGGCCGCCAGCACCAGTTGGTCGACGAGGGGCTCGACCGGCGGCTGCCGCTCGGCGCGGGCGTAGAGCGCCTCGGTGACGACACGGTTGCCCATGCTGTGAGCGATCACGTGGACTCGCCGGATGCCCGCCTCGTGCTTGACCAGGTCGAGGAAGCGGTTGAAGGCGTCGATCGACTCGAAGGAGACGTCGTAGTCGACCCCGTAGGCATCGACTCCGCCCCGCGACGGCCAGCTGAACAGCATCGGCACGCCCCGGAAGTCCTGCTCGACGTCGAAGTCCAGGTCGTAGGCGATCTGCGCCGCTCGCAGCGCGGCGTTCTCGAAAGGCGTCTCGAAGCCGTGGACGTAGATGAACGCTTGATCGCGACCGGTGGCCCGCAGCTCGCGGGCCCAGGCGGCGAAATCGGAACCGAAACAACGCAGCTCGGAGATCAGCACGTCCCGGTCGGGATTCTCCTCGCGCAGGCTGAAGGAGAAGATCTGGAGAGGTCGTTCGATCTTGCCGGCCACGTGGGTCGGCGGGAAGGTGACGGCGAGGGTGCCCACTTCGAGACCGTCGGTGCCCTCTTCCTCCCGGCTCGATGACAGGGAGCCGCCGTAGAAGAGGCCCGGCCGGCATCGGCCGCCAGCCGCCCCGCGGGTCGCCGTGGAGACCCCGAGGCAAAGGTCACTGCGCGCCCGGTTGGTGCCGTAGAAAACGCGCACCGAGCGCAGCTTCTTGTCGACCAGCGGCGGTGCTCGAGGAGGGCGAGCAGCAGCCCTCTCGTCGGCTGCCTCCCGGTCGACCCCACGAGAGTGATTCGCGGACTGGCGCTCCTCCCTCGCCGCGCCTCCCGCCGGAGGGGGCGGAGGTGGGGGAGGCTCCGGGTCCACGGACGGCGGAGGGACGGGCGGCTCCTCGAGCGCCGCGGTCGCCCCGCCCGAGCGGGAGCTGGCACATCCCAGCGGCAGCCCGGCCAGGAGGAGGAGCGCCACCAGCCTCGGGACGCCCCGTCGCCCTCGGCGTGGCGCGGATGACATCAGGCTGACCTCTGATCTCTGGGAGGAGGCGTCAGGCGCCGGCCGGTTCGTCCGGGACCGGCTCGGCAGGCATCTCCTCCTGCGGCTTCTCGGCTTGGGCCGCCGCCTTGCGCTGCCGCTTCTCCTCTTGCTTCTTCTTCTTGGCCAGGTCTCTTTGCCGCTTGACGATGGAGTAGTTGGGTTTGCCCATGGGCCCTCTTAGTTGTCTGCCGACAGGGTAGCACCGTCCTGTCCCGGGAGTCCCTCCACGCACAGGGAAGGCGGCTCGCCCGCCGAGTCGCCCCCAGGCTCGCTCACCGGCGGGCAGGGCCCGAGGCTCGGCGCCCACGCCCCGGGATCGGGGGTGAGGACCGTGCCGCGCCACCGCCCCCCGGCTCCCTTCACCAGCTCCAGGAAGCCGAACTCCTCGACCGAGAAACCGCTGGCCTCGGCGCCGTCGACGGTCTGTTGGAAGGCGCCCTGGGGGGGCTCCGTGTCCTCCTGGACGCCGCTGTTGCCGACCACCAGGGTCGCCGGCCGGCCCGCGGCCCGGGCGAAGGTGAGCGACTCGAAGCGGTGCATGTGGCCGGCGAGGAGGAGGCCGAGCTTGGGCAGCAGGGCCTTGCCGGCGTCGCTCGCGAAGGCGCACTGCAAGGTCCGGTTGAGCACCGCGTAGGGCGCCCCGGATCCGCCGGAAGTGCTGCCGGGCTGGCCGTCGCAGCCGAAGGGAAGGCCCTCCGCGTCGCCTTCCACCGCCCAGATCGGGCGGTGGCCCATCAGCCAGGCCCCTGAGCCTTCGAGCCGGGCGGCCAGGGTCTCGAGCTGGCGAGCGTAGAGACCGGTCAAGTTGGGCAGCTCGTCGCAAGCGTTGGCCGAGTCCAGCACCGCCACCGTCAGGCCCTCCAAGGCGACCACGCGAGGCGGCGCGAAAGCCAGGTGCGGCAGGGCCGGCCCGCCGCCGTCCTGGGACGGGCAGGCGAGCTGGGTGCCGCCGCCCTCGGGTAGCTGCGAGCTGGCGTCGAGGAAGTAGAACCAGCCCGGCCCAGCGTGGCTGCACAGCTCGTGGTTGCCCCGGGCGAGGATCCAGGGCGCCGCCGCCAGCAGGTCCGCCGCCGGCTGGAAGAAGTCCAGCCACCAGGCAGGCCAGGCGTCCGCGTCCGGGTTACCGGTCGAGCTCTGGCTGTAGTAGGGCCCCGGCAGCTCACACTGCTCCGAGGGCTCGGCGCCGTCTCCGGCGTCGTAGTACCACTGCTTCACGCTCTGGCCATTCACCGTCTGCTCGAAGCCCGAGGGAGTGCCGCGGTAGTTGTAGTCCCCCACGTGGAGCACCAGGTCCGGTTTCCTCGCCGCGCCGGCCCGGGCGAGGGCCGGGAAGGGCCACTCCGGATCGTCGAGGCCACAGCCGGCCTGGTCCTTGGGCTTGCACCCCGTGTCCCCCAACACCGCCACCCGCGCCACCGCGCGCCGGGCCACCGGCAAGGCCGGGCCGCCCCGGCCCAAGGTGTAGACCCGCTCGAAAGGCAGCACCGCCTCGCAGACGTCCACCTCGAAGCCGTGGGGGTTCAGGCGCTTGGTCATCGAGAGGGTGGCCGGCGCGCCGCCTCCGGCCGCGACCAGGCTGGGGCAAGGCTGGCCCTTGCTGACGATCACTCGCGCGAAGGCCACCGGCCCCCCAGCCGGCGACTCTCCCAGGACGACGTACCGGGCGAGCGGCGCCGGTGCCGTCTCGGCCTGCTCGGCCGGCGGGCGCCCCGCCGGGGTGCAGGCGGCGAGGGCGAACAGCACCAGGCCCAGGGTGACTCGTTGCGAGGCTGCGCGGACGTCCGTAACGACCATCGGGCCCTCCTCGGCGGTTGGTAGCTGGCAGAGGCCTCAGTCTAACGCGGGGACCGCGGCCGTTGGAGAAGGGGTAGAGTGCGCAGCCAGAACCTTCGAGCACGACCCGAGGAGGAGACCGATGGCCTGGATCCAGACGATCCCCTTCAGCCAGGCGGGCGACGCCCTGCGGCAGGCCATCGAGGGCCAGCGCGCCCTCTACCCGCCGGAGTACGACCGCGCCCCGGGCGACGACGGCAGCAGCAGCATCGTGGCCACCCACACGCTGATCCCGGACGCCCTCTTCCACGCCTTCGCGACCTTCGGCACGCTGCTGTCGCCGGAGCTGCCGCTCAGCCGGCGGCAACAGGAGATGATCACCACCCGCGTCTCGGCGATCAACCGGTGCCACTACTGACTGGGAGCACACGCAGAGTTTCTGCGTGCCGTGACGTTGGACGAAGGGCTGG
>JBIOYC010000281.1:0-30202 GCA_044869955.1 Thermoanaerobaculia bacterium
AGGCGGCGCCCTGATTAGCGACAAGCACGCCAACGTCATCATCAACCGCGGTGGCGCCCGCGCCAGGGACGTCCTCGCCCTCATGCTCGAGGCCCGCCGAGCGGTCGAGGAGCGCTTCGGCGTGACCTTGAAGCCGGAGGTGGTGCTGGCGGGCGGGCTGGGGGAGGCCTGGCGCTCCCCCTAGATCCGCACCTTCACCCGCGCATAGACGAACCGCCCGTTGAAGCCGAAGGGGGAGTGGCTGGGGTAGGTGAAGATCCCCAGGTTCGAGTTCTCGGGCAGGTTGCGGTCCGGGAAGGTGTCGAAGAGGTTCTGGGCTCCCACGGCGACCTGGAACAGGTCGAAGCGCCAGCCGATCTCGAGGTCGGTCAGCCACTCGGCCTCGAACTCCTGGGGCACCACCTGGCGGTCCACCTGACAGTAAGCGCCGTAGCGGTGGAAACGCAGCGTGCCGAAGAGCCGGTCCCCCGACCAGTCGCTGGTCAGCCGCAGGTTGTCCTCGGGCTGGCCGCATTCGATGCGCCGGCGCTCCACCGAGTCGAACAGCACCTGCTCGAGGCCGGCGAGCTGGGGCGGGGTCTGCACCGCGCCCACGATCTCGTTCTCCGAGGCGTTGTAGGCGGCGGCCAGGCGCAGGGTGCCGCGGTCGGCCGGGCGGAACGAGTAGGAAGCCGACAGGTCATAGCCTTCCGTCTTGGTGTCGATCGCGTTGGTGAAGAAGCGGGCGCCGGTGACGTTGAACGGCGCCAGCAGCGGCTGCACCTGGGGGCCGGTGAAGTTGCCGGAGAGGACGACGCGGTCCTCGATCTCGATGCGGTAGAGGTCCGCCGACAGCTCGAGGCCTTGGATCGGCGTCCAGACCACCCCGGCCGAGAGGTGATCGGACTCCTCGGGCTTCAGGGCGGTGGCGCCCAGGGCCCGGGCCACCGGGCTGTCGACCGGGAAGGTGCCGACCTCGAAGGGCAGCAGCACGCCGCCCACAGCCAGGAAGTTGGTCGACACCGCGTTGAAGTGGGATTGGGCCAGGGAGGGGGCACGGAAGCCGGTGGATGCGGCGCCCCGGAGCACCAGCGAGTCCAGGGGCTGGAAGCGCAGGGTGAGCTTGTAATCGCTGGTCGAGCCGAAGTCGTCGTAGTCCTCGAAGCGGCCGGCGAGGCCGATCCGCAGCATGCGGGTGACGTCGCCCTCGAGGTCCAGGTAGAGGCCGACGTTGCCGCGCGTCTCGTCGACCTCGTTATCCGGCCGGAAACCGGGGAAGACCTGCGCGCCGGGGGCGGCCCGGCCGCCGAACTGGTTGGGCTGGCCGCCGTCGACGTAGGAAGCCGGCTCGCCGGCCTCGATCTGGTAGCCCTCCCGGCGGTACTCGGCGCCCAGGGCCACGTTCAAGGGGCCGGCCAAGCCGACGTCGAAGCCGCGGCTGAAATCGAGGTTGGTCACCCACTGGTCGGCGCCCAGGGTGCCGGCGTAGAAATCGGTCTGGTTGGGAGGGATGGTCGGCCCGAGCGAGGCGTTGAGGCTGTCGGCGACGTTGAACTCGAACTCGTTGTCGCCCCACTGGCTCGAGAGGTCGAAGAACCACTTCGCCAGCTCGCCGCGCACGCCGGTCGAGAAGGAGAGGTCGGTCACCACCGGCTCGATCAGGGGTAGGAAGCCGTCCGGGTAGATCGAGGGGTGGTTGCGGTCGTCCAGGCCGCGGCGGTAGAAGCCGCCGTGGCTACCCTCGCGCCGGGCGCCGCCGCCGAAGGCATAGAACCACACGCTGTCGGCCGAGTTGAGCGGCGCCTCGGCGTTGAAGAAGGCCATCAAATCGGTGGTCTCGGCGTCGCCCCAGTGGTGGTTGGGCTGCCCCACCGGGTTGACCGACCCCTGGGGCCGCGGGTCCGGGCCGGCGCGGTTGGTCGCGGCCCGGTCGCGATACTCGATGGTGGCGAAGAGGGAGCCGCGGCCGATCGAGAAGCCCTTCTCGAGGCTCACGTCGGCCAGCTCGCCGTCGCTGTGGGTGGTCGCGCCCCCCTTGGCGTTGATCTCGGTGTCCGAGGCTCCCGACTTGAGCACGATGTTGATCACCCCGGCGATGGCGTCCGAGCCGTACTGGGCGGCGGCGCCGTCACGCAGGATCTCGATGCGACTGATCGCCGAGGCCGGAATGGCGTTCAAGTCCACCCCCGTCGAGCCCTTGCCGATCGAACCGTTCAGGTGCACCAGGGCGCTGGTGTGCCGGCGCTTGCCGTTGATCAGCACCAGCATCTGGTCCGGCCCGAGGGCGCGCAGGGTGGCCGGGCGCACGGAGTCGGTGCCGTCGGTGATGGTGGGGCGGGGGAAGTTGAAGGAGGGGGCCAGGGCCTGGATGATCTGGTTGGTCTCGCTGGCGCCGCTCTGCTCGATCTGCTCGGGGGTGAAGAGGTCGACCGGCACGGCGTCCTGCGCCGCGGCTCCGGCGGCCCGGGAGCCTACGGTCACCGTCTCGTGGAAGGACAGGCCGAGGGCGAAGTCCTGGCTCAGGGCACCGGGTCCCAGGACCACCTCGGCACGTCCGGTCTGGAGGCCGGGGAAGGTGACCGTCACCTCCACCCGCTGCCCGGCGGCCTGGGCGGCCGGCACGGTCAGCGTGTAGCGGCCGTCGTCGTCGGTGGTGGCGGAGAGGCCGAGGACCGGGATCGTCACCGTCGCCCCCGGCAGGGGCAGGCCGTCGTCGGCCGAAAGGACCTGGCCTGAGAGGACGGCGTCCTGTTGGCCAACGAGGGGTGAAGACGAGGCCGCGAGGGCGACGAAGAGAAGCAGAGAGAGAACAGGCAGACGTGGCCATTGACGCATAAATCCCGTCCTTTCTGGGATCGTGAAGCTCCGGGCCCGAGGCCCTGGGGACGCCGAAAAAGTAGCGGGATCGTAACACGGGGCCTTCCTCCGAGGACCGGCGTAGAATCGCGGGACGATGGCTGTGGCCGAAGCAAGGACGGAGGAGCTGGTCTCCGGCGAGGAGCTCGAGCATAGGCCCGACCTCGAGCCCTGCGAGCTGATCGAGGGGAGGATCGTGCCGATGAGCCCGACGGGAGCCCGTCACGGGGAGATCGAACTGAGGATCGGAGCCCGGCTTCTCGCCTACGCCGAGAGCACCGGGGCCGGCGCGGCGATGACCGGCGAGGTCGGCATCTACATCCGCCGCAATCCCGACACCGTGCGCGCCGCCGACGTGGTCTACCTCTCCCGCGAGCGCGACGCCAAGCGCACCGGGACGGGCTACCTAGATGTCGCCCCGGAGCTGGTGGTCGAGATCCTCTCCCCCGACGACCGCTGGAGCGAGGTTCACGCCAAGCTCGAGGACTACTTCTCGATCGGCATCGACCGCGTGTGGGTCGTCGATCCGCGTTCCCGCCGCGTCTTCACCTACCGGTCGCTCACCAACCTCCAGATCGTCCGTCCCGGCGAGGAGCTCACCGATCCCGAGCTCCTGCCGGGGTTCTCGCTGCCGGTGGACGAGCTGTTCAGGGAGTAGGTACCGCCGCCGTCGCCGTCGCGATGCCGATCTTCCAACCCTCGATCGGCGAGTTGCGGGTGTTGAGGTAGCTGGCGAAGGCGTAGAGGCGTTGGCCGTCTGGGCCCTTGCTCCAGGTGAAGCGGTCCTTCAAGTAATAGGGCGGGATGGCCTGGTAGGAGAGGGCGACGCGCACCGAGGCCGCTCCCGGAATGGCGCTGCGGGGCACCCGGTAGGTGACCACGTCGAGGCCCTTCGAGGGGCCCGAGCAGTCCTTGCGGAACTTGTAGTCGCAGTCGCGCTCGGCGCTACCCCAGGGGCGGGTGTCGCCGGCGTAGGGGCCGCTCTTGCGCCAGCCCTGGGGTTGCAGGCGGTTGTCCTTGACGTGCTCGCAGATGGCCAGGAAGCTGGTGGTGAGGTTGCCGCTGCAGTCCTCCACCAGCTCCTCGTAGATTTGCACCTGGTCCTGCCGTTCGATCACCTCCCAGTGCGGCTGATAGACCTGCTTGCCGTCGATGCGCTCGAAGAACTCGGTGGGCAGGACGTTGCCGTCCGGCCCCAGCAGGAGGCCGAGATCCGAGGTGCGTCCGGAGGTCCAGAGGGCCTTGCCGGCGGCGTCCAGCACCTCGAAGGTCAGGAAGGCGCGGCGGAAGCCCACGCCCGAGGGCAGGTGATGGCCGGCCTGGTTGGCCACCTGCACCTTGACCTCCAGGTTGCCCCCGGCGACGGTCACGCCGGGGATGGTCAACTGGGCGGTCTGCTCGGTCGCCAGCTCGACCATCGCCTCTTCGGCGGTCAGCAAGGGTGCCACCGGGTCGCCCCAGGTGGCCATCGGGTCGACCGTGCGGATGCCCAGGATCTGCGCGAACTGCTGGAACATCTCGATCCCGAAGAGGTTGATGCCCGCCAACGTGTGGCGGTGGTAGGGCTCGCGCACCTTGAGGTTCAGATCCCGGTCCGGGGCCCGGTTGTCAACGAAGGCGAAGGTGTCGTCCTCGATGTTGGCGATGCGGTAGGCGAGCTTCTGGTCGTTGTAGGTCGGGGGCAGGTGGCAGTCCTGGCAGGTCTGGACCTTGCTGCCGAAGGGCAGCACCTCGTTCTGGAAGTCGCTGTTCAGCCACTCGAGATAGGTGGTCTGCTCGAAGGTCTCCTTGACCAGCTTGCCGTTGGCGTCGAAGACCGGCAGCTTGATGGCGTGGCAGGAGCCGCACAGGGCCGCCGAGCGGATCTGCTTGCCCTCCTTGGGGGTGATACCCAGAGCGTGGTCCATGGGCAGGGCCTGGACGTCGGCGAAAGGACCGTAGAGCTCATTGGCCGGGCCGACGTTGAAGTTGCCGGTGAAAGTCGAGGGGGTGCCGAGGCCGTCCGGGGCGATGTGGTGGCAGGCCGTGCAGGAGACGCCGTCCCGCGCCAGGGCGCCGTACTCGGCGTGCGGGGACGGAGGCTTGGCGAGGACCATCGCCTCTTTGAAGGTGTCCTTGCCCCCGGTATCGATCGCCAGCTGGCGCTGGCCCAGCACGCCGTGGCATTTGAAGCAGGTGTTCTGGATCAGCTCCGCGTGCTGGGGATGGAGGGCCAGCTCGCTCTCGAGCTGGGCGTAGAAGATCGGGTCCCGCCCGGCCAAGCCCATCATCGAGGCCCGCCACTCGCCGTAGGGAGAGAGGTTGACGACCGGGCCGGTGCTGCCCTGCGCGGGATAGATCAGGTTGGGGGGCGCGGCGTTCGACTGGGTGGCGTCGTGGCAGCCGATGCACTGGCTGGAGGTCAGGAACTGCTGCGGCCCGGCCGGCGGCGGGCCGGCCACGACGTTGTCGAGGCCCTCGCCGGGGAAGGGCACCACGTCGGTGAGGGGCACCGGCGCGAGCTCGGGGAAGACCTTGAGGAACTCCGGGTCCGGCTTGGCCCGGTGATGGGCGATCGCCATCTGCGGTGCCTGGGCTCCCTTGGCCAGGTGCAGGTCCTCGGTCGCGGCGATGGGGTTCGTCATCGAAGGGTCGACCAGCAGATAGGTCATCGGATCGCCGTCGACGTTGCGCTTCGTGATGTAGGTGCTCTCCTCGTTGTCCACCGAGGCGTGGCAGTTCAGGCAGTAGAGACCGAACCCGGAGTCCGGGTAGCCGATCTCGGCCCGGCGGGCGTCGAGGGAAGAGCCCTCCTCGCCCGAAGGCACGCCGTGGTAGCCCCAGAACCAGCCGTCCCACGAGGCCTGGGCGTCCCGCGACATGAAGGTCCAGCCGGAGAGGGGGTTGTCGTGGCGGGCGGGGGGGCTGTACATCGCCTTGACGATCAGGGCGCCGTCGGCGATCGGTCCCTTGCGGTCCGCTTCCAACCACGCCCAGGCCTCGGGCGAGTACCAGATCCGAACGGCCGGATGGCTGCCGTAGCTCGAGCCCTGGATCCACGGCCCGGTGTCCCGTCGCTCGCGGTCCGCGACCCAGCCCAGCTTCTCGTAGCAGAGGTTGTCGAGGAAAGTGTAGAGCTTCGCCTCGAAAGCCGCCTCACCGATCTTCGACGGCAAGGGCAGGGGGAAGGCGCAGGGGTCGTCATCGGCCACGGCGGGGAGGCTCCAGCCGAAGCCGGCGAGGAGCAGAACGGCGGTCCACGAGGTCGTCGCGCGCATGGGTCCTCCTGGGATCGACACGGCTGCCGCGAGGGCCGGGGCGACCCACGGGCAGCGAAAGGCTCGGATTGGCTGGAGGGGACGATAGCAGAGGTCGGGAGGATCTCGCGGCGGTGCCGGGCGTTCGCGAGGCGTTGAGGCGCCGCGCTACGTAGACACGTCACGGTCGGGACGTGGGAGAGGAGGGTGACGGCTGAGCCGGTCACTGTCGGCCCCGTTGTCGTCCTGAGCACAGCGAAGGACCTGGGCGGGGTGCCTGGGCCCCGGACTGCCAACCCGGCCAAGGGCTGCGTCCGCCCGCCCAGATCCTTCGCTGCGCTCAGGATGACAAGGGGCCTGACTGGCACCCTGCCCCGCTGTCATCCCGAGCGCAGGGCCGGAGGCCCGGAGCCGAGGGATCTCTGCTCCCCCGGCCCGCTAGGGACGTGCCTAGGTAGCGTCGGGCTTCAGCCCCTCGCGCGGAGCTTCACCCCCGAGCCCGCCGCAGCCTCTCGGCGGCCAGGTCGGGGCGGCCCTGGCGGCGGGCGACCTCGGCCCAGAGGGTCCAGGCGCGAGGCCATTCGGGCAGCAGCGCCGTGGCCTCGGCGAGGTGGCGGTCGGCCTCGGCGAGGTCGCCGCGGTCGAGGGCGAGCTCGGCCAGGCGGGTGAGCAGGAGGGCGCTCTTCGTGCCGGCGGCCAGGCCCTCGCGCAACAGTCTCTCTTCCTCGTCCTTGCGGCCGGCGCGCAGGGCCAGCTCGGCCAGCTTGAGCCGGGCCGTGGCCGAGCGTGGATCGAGCTCCAGGGCCAGGCGATAGGCCGCCTCCGCCGCGCCCTTGTGGCCGAGCGCCAGCAGCAGCTCTCCCCGCTCCAGGTGCAGGAAGTCGAGTTGGGGGGAGAGGTGCAGGGCCCGGTCGAGGGTGGCGAGGGCGGGCTCGAGCCGGCCGGCGCGGGCCTGGGCTGTAGCCAGCCGGGCGAGGAAGGGGACGCTCTCGGGGCTTTTCGCCACCACGATTTCGAGGCGAGCCACCGCTTCGGCAGCTCGCCCCTGTGCCAGCAGCTCTGCCGCGGCCTCGAAGTCGGCGAGCAGGCTCACGCCGTCCTTGGGATCGAGGGTGCCGGCACGCCGGCTCTGGCCCGAGAGATAGCCGAGACTGCGCAAGGCCGCCGCGGCCTCGGGGTCGATGGGGGCGGGCGGCGCGACGTCGAGGGGGTGGCGCTCCAGGTGCTCGAGAAGCAGCCGCTGCAGCCACCGCAGCCCGGGCGTCGGCTTGCCGGCGAGGTTCCTGGCTTCGGCGGGATCGCTCGCCAGGTCGTAGACCTCGGCCCGAGGAGCCGCGATCGCCCGCTCCTTGCCGCGGGTGACGGCGGCGAGGGGTCTCCAGCCGTAGGCCGAGGCCGGGAAGAGGGTCTCGTGGAAGATGGCCTCGGCGTGGGCGGGCTCGGCCTTGAGGGGCAGGGGCGGGCCGGGCAGGCCGGACGCCACGCCGAGGACCTGGAGCAGCGTGGCGGCGAGGCGGCGGCTGGCCACCGGCGTGCGCACCACGGTAGCTCGCGGCACGCCCTCGCCGGCCAGCAGCAGGGGCACCTCGAGGGTGGGCCGGTAGAGGAAGAGACCGTGGCCCTTCTCGCCGTGCTCGCCGAACGCCTCGCCGTGGTCGCCGACCGCCGCCACCACCCGCCGCCGCCCCACCGGCCAGCCGGCGAGCAGGCGGCCGAGCTCGCGGTCGACGGCGGCGATCTCCCCGCCGTAGCGCTCCCGCTCCGAGGCGCCGCCCCGAGCGGGTCCCAGGGCGTCGCCCTGAGCGGAGCGAAGGGTGCCAGCCACTTCGGGACGCGGTTCGTAGGGGGCGTGCGGATCGTAGAAATGGACCCAGACGAAGAGGGACCGGCCGGCAGGCTGGGCCCCGAGCCAGCCGAGGGCGGCGTCCACCACCTCGCGGGCTCCCCGCTCGGCGTAGCCGTACTGGCCCACGCGTTCGGCGGTCATCTCGTCGTCGTAGAGCTCGAAGCCGCGGTCGAGGCCGAAGCGGCGGTCGAGCACCCTCGACGCCACGAAGGCGGCGGTGGCGTAGCCAGCCTTGCGCAGCTCCTGGGCGAGCAGAGGGTGCTCCGGGCCGAGGGCCCCCCAGCCGTTGTCGCGCAGGCCGTGCTCCGCCGGCTCGAGGCCGGTCAGGAGGGAGGCATGGGCGGGCAGGGTGAGCGGTGCCGGCGACCAAGCGCTCTCGAAGCGCACCCCCGCCGCGGCGAGGCCGTCGAGGGTGGGAGTGCGGGCGCCGGTGGCGCCGTAGCAGCCGAGGGCGTCGGCCCGGGTGGTGTCGAGAGTGACGAGGAGGAGGTCCGAGGCCAAACCCTCCCGCTCGCCCGGGCCGGCGAGGGCCGGCCCGGTGAGCGAGAGGAGCAGAGAGAGGAAGAGCCCGCTTACGGGATGGTGGCGGTCCAAGCGCTGGTGTCGCCGCTTTCGAAGCCGTCCGCGTAGATCAACGTCGTCGTGCAGCTGTTGCTCAGGGTGTCCGGCCCCTCCAGATCGACGTTGGTCAGGGTCACCTGGTCGAAGCGGAAGCCGAAGCCGTTGGCCGACGGGTCGGTGCCGTAGCGCACCTCGAGCTGCACCAGCTGGCCGGCGAAGGTCGCCGACTGGAGCGCCGTGGCGTCCCAGCTGGAGGAGGCCCAGGAGGCCGCGGCGCCGCCCCAGCCGCCCTCGAAATCGGTGCCGCAGCTGCCGCCGGTGCCCGAGGCGTTGTAGAGGCGACCGGCGTTCGGGGTCACCAGGGTCCGGGAGGCCGAGCCGAGGGGCCGGATGCCGAAGTTGGCCCGGTCCCACCACTGGCCGCCCGAGAAGACCTCGATGTCGAAGTTGTTGAACAGGGTCATGGTCGAGCCGGCGGCGAGGCGGATCACCGGCGAGCGCACCACGTCGCATTGGTTGTCGAGGAAGGTCGAGGACTCCATGTAGAAGGGCGTCGAGCTGGCACCACCGCCGACGTTGTCGCGCTGGAAAGTGCCCGCGATGGTCGTCCAGCCCTCGAGGTCGGTGTCGAAGTTGAAGGTCTTCGAGGCGAAGTTCACCAGGTCGCCCTCGACCTGGGTGAAGCCCACCGTGGCGATGCGCGAGTCGACCCCCAGCTCGTCCGAGGTGACCTCGACCTCGAAGGTCAGGGTCTCGCCTGGGTCGAGGTCGGCGCCGACGAAGTCGAAAGTCGCGTCCTCGAGGGCGCAGGTGGCGAAGCTCGGGGCGATCGTCGAGGGGAAGGTGGTGACGAAGGTGATGCCCGGGTGGCTCGGCGAAGTGACGTTGACGATGCGCAGGTTGGTCTGGGCGCCGCCGCCGATGTTCGAGATCGGCACGCTCACCCGGCCGGTCTCGCAGTTGTCGACGAAGGGATCGCCGTCGCCGGTGAGCAGCGTGACGTCGGCCTGGGAGGTCACGATCGAGAGGTTGGCGCCCGATGCCGGGGTGCCCGCCGTGCAGGCGCTGGCGACGGTGAAGCACTCGTCGTTGGCGCCCATCGGCACCACCTGGTAGGAGTAGGTGCGGCCGTTCTTGAGGCCGGAGTCGACGTAGCTGGTGCCGGTGACGGTGGCGATCAGGATCTTGCCGAAGTCGCAGCCGAAGACGCCGTCGGTGCGGTAGACGCGGTAGGAGCCGGCGCCGGTCGAGGGGGTCCAGGACAGGGCGACGCCGCGGTCACGGGCCGTAGCGGTGACCACCGGGACCTCGGTCGGGGTGCCCGAGCAGCCGGCGGTGGTGACGGTCGGGCTGGTGCAGGCGATGCCGTGGCGGCTGAAGGCGTCGAAGATCGCCTGCATGTGCGGCGTGCCGTCGGAGAGGTTGCCGTTGTCGTCGTCGGCGGCGAGGTACTGCTGGTAACCGTTGGTGGCGTTGCAGCCGCAGCCAGCCGGGTTGCCGCAGCCGCCGGTGGTGGGGGTGCACGCGAACCAGGTGCCGACCCCCGAGGCGCCGCGGTAGGTCAGCTGGGTGGCGTGCTCGCGGGCCACGTCCAGGCTGTAGTTGAAGGTGCCGGCGACCAGGTCGCGGTTCCACAGGTCCCAGACCGACTGCGAGTAGACCTGGCCCTCACAGTGCACCGAGCCGCCGCAGGGGCCGTTGCTGTTGCCGGCGCCGCAGGCGTCGGCGTTGGCCATGGTGAAGGGAGTGTTGGCGGTGTGCTTGGCCCAGTCGATGTCGCGCACGCCGGTGCAGGTGGTGCAGGGGTTGCCGTAGCCACCGCAGGCGGTGGCGCGGAAGTTCCGGCCGATGCAGCTGTCGTCCAGGCGCAGGGAAGCGTAGAGGTCGGCAATGCCCTCACCGGGCGAGGAGACGGTGGGCACGGCATCGTTGTTGTCCATGCCGTGGCCCCACTCGTGGTCGAACACGCCGGCGAGCTCACCGGTGTTGTTGCAGCCGCCGCCGCTCCTGAAGAAGTTCACCGCCACGCCGTTCCAGCTGGCGTTACAGGTGGAGACGATGTTCATGTTGGCGGTCAGCTGGGTCCCCAACCAGGCGTTGGCGGGCAGCTGGCTGCGGGCCATCTCCTTGATCATGTTGATCTCGAAGTAGCCGCTGCGCGAGGCGTGGGTGTTGCCGGTGCCGCCCGAGCCCGGGGTGGTGCAATCCGTGCCGCTGGAGGTGCCGAAGTCGAGGTCGCCGGCGCCGGAAAGGCTGGCCGCGCCGCAGGTGTCGGTCATCAGCATGAACGAGCCGGAAAGGCCGGTCGAGATGCTGCCGTCCACGCACACCGGCAGGTTGCCGCCGATGTCGGTGGTCACCGAGCCGTCGGGAGTGGTCACCGTCGAGTAGGGCATCGGCCAGTCGGCCTGCTCCTGCCCGTCCGGGGCCACGCCGTCGTTCGAGACCGGGTAGACGCCGCCCTCGACGACCCGGGTGGTGGCGACGTAGTGGACGGTGTCCTCGATGGCGAGGACCTCGCCGTTGTTGGCGTCGACCAGGGCCTGATAGCGGCCGCCGGCCTCACCCAAGCTGGTGCGCACCAGCCAGGCCAGGCGATGCGACAGACCGCTGCCGAGGTCCTCGGCGGCCACGTCGTTGGTGCTCGAGGCCGGCACCCAGACCAGCTCGGTGGCCTTCCATGCCTTGCCCAGGGGGAAGGGAGCGATGTGGCGGGAGAGGGCTTCCGCCGCCTCTTGCTTGGTGATGCTGGCGACGGGCAGGTCGGAGAGGTCGCCCCAGTTGACCGAGCCGAGCAGGATCAGGTTGCCGTGCTTGATGACGCCCTGGAGGTAGGAGCCGAGCACCGGCAGACCGGCGACGCGGCGGGGGCTCCAGATCTGGATGAAGTCGGGGGCGATGACGGTGACGCGAGCCGGGTCGGTCAGCTCGCGGGGGTCGATGCCGAGGGCCGTGGAGTGGGCCGCCACCCAGCGCCGGAAGGCCTGCCAGGCCTGGACCTGGAGCTCGTTGGTCGTGCGTGGCTCGGTCAGGCCGGCGTCCGACCAGGTCAGCCGGTTGCCGAGTCCCTTGCCCGGGAGCAGGGGGACCGCCGTCCACAGGGTGGCGAAGCGGCCGGTGCGCAGGTCGAAATGCGCCTGGGTCAGCGGCAGCCCGAGCCGGCTGAGCCGCGAGCCCCGCTGCTCCGCCGAGACCAGGTTCGCCGGCAGGCTCAGGTCGGCGAATTGGAGGTCCGGATGGCGGAAGATCAACCGTTCGGAGGGGGCGTTCTCGGGTGGCACCACCGCCGCGAGGGGCAGGGTGACCGCGGCCAGCACGAGGCCGGCGCAGAGGCGTGCAAGGGTACGGCTCCAGGTCATGACTTCTCCCAAAACGAGGGTTTCACGGTTTGACGGCGGACTATAGCAGTCCGAATACTGTCGTGCGAGCGAGAAGCCGTGGGGTAGACTCCCGCCTCGTCATGCCGAAGCTGTCGGTCGTCGTCCCGGTCTACAACGAGCGCGCCACGGTCCTCGAGCTGCTCCGGCGGGTGTCCGACGCGCCGCGTCCGGACGGGGTCGAGCTCGAGATCGTGGTGGTGGACGACGGCTCCCAGGACGGCACCCGCGAGCTGCTGCGCGAGCAGGCGGGCCGCGACGATCTCCCCTTCCGCTACTTCGAGCAGTCGGTCAACCAGGGCAAGGGCGCGGCCCTGCGCCGTGGCTTCGCCGAGGCGAGCGGCGACTTCTTGCTGGTCCAGGACGCCGACCTCGAGTACGACCCGCGGGAGTATCCGGTGTTGCTGGCGCCGATCCTCGAGGGAGAGGCGGACGTGGTCTTCGGCTCGCGATTCCTGGGTGGGCCGCACCGCGTGCTCTTCTTCTGGCATTTCCTCGGCAACAAGGCGCTGACCACCCTCTCCAACATGCTGACCGACCTCAACCTCTCGGACATGGAGACCTGCTACAAGGTATTCCGCCGGGAGCTCCTGGACGGGGTCGAGCTGAAGTCCAATCGCTTCGGCATCGAGCCCGAGCTGACCGCCCGCTTCGCGAGGAAGCAGGCTCGCATCTACGAGGTGCCGATCTCCTACCGGGGTCGCACCTACGCCGAGGGCAAGAAGATCGGCTGGAAGGACGGGTTCTCGGCGATCTGGGCGATCCTGCGCTTCAATTTGTTCGCCTGACTCAAACCACGGAGCCCGCGAGCCCGTAGAAGGTGCCGATGACCGTCTCCCTGCTGGACGCCGCCCCCCTGCGTTTCTCCCTGGATCCCGTCCGCCGCCTGGAGGCCAACGTCGCCCGCGTGCTGCGCGGCAAGGACGAGGTGATCCGTCTCGCCGTGGTGGCCCTGCTCGCCGAGGGCCACCTGCTGATCGAGGACGTGCCGGGGGTGGGCAAGACCACCCTCGCCCAGGGCATGGCGAAGTCCCTGGGGCTGTCCTTCCAGCGCATCCAGTTCACCAGCGATCTGCTGCCCTCGGACATCATCGGCGTCTCGGTCTTCAAGCAGGCCAGCCAGAGCTTCGAGTTCCTGCCCGGGCCCCTGTTCGCCCACGTCGTGCTCGCCGACGAGATCAACCGCGCCACCCCCAAGACCCAATCCGCCCTGCTCGAGGCCATGGCCGAGGGCAAGGTGACGGTGGACCGCAAACGCTACAACCTGCCGCGCCCCTTCCTGGTGCTGGCCACCCAGAACCCCCTCGAGTACCAGGGCACCTTCCCCCTGCCGGAGTCGCAGCTGGACCGCTTCCTGATGTCGCTGCAGCTGGGCTACCCGCCGCGCGACGAGGAGCGCCAGCTGCTGCTCTCGGGCGGCGTCGGCCACGAGCTCGAGAGCCTGGCGCCGGCCCTGACGCCGGAGGAGCTGGCGATCCTCCAGGACCAGGTGCGCACCGTGCGGGTGAGCGACAAGATCGCCGAGTACTTGCTCGCCCTCGCCGAGGCCACCCGCCACGGCGGCAGTTTCTTGCTCGGGGTGTCGACCCGCGGCCTCCAGGGCCTGTACCGGGCCAGCCAGGCCCTGGCCCTGGCCGAGGGCCGGGACTTCGTGGTCCCCGACGACGTCCAGCGCCTGGCCGGGCCGGTGCTCGGCCATCGCGTCCTGCTGCGCCGCGGCTCGAGCGACTTCGAGGCCGCCCGCCGCGCCCTCGACCGGGTGATCGCCGACCTGCCGGTGCCGCTGTAGGCGATGGCGAAGGATCGGGCCGCCGGCTGGTCCACCCGCTCGGTGCCGGAGAGCATCCGCATCACCAAGGTCGGCACCTGGTTCGTGGTGCTCACCGTGCTGGTCGCCCTGGCCGCCACCAACACCGGCAACAACGCGGTGTACATGGTGTGGTCGGCCCTCTTGGCGATCCTGGTGGTCTCCGGCGTGGTCTCGCGGCAGAACCTGCGCCGCCTGGCCCTGCGGCTGGGCTCTCCCACCGGCGAGGTGTTCGCCCACCAGCCCTGCGCCATTCCCTTCGAGATCGAGAACCGCGGCCGCTTCTGGGCGCGCTGGTTCCTGCTGCTCTCGCTGTCCCCCCAGGGGAGGCCCTGGCTGCTGCCCCAGCTGCCGAAGAAGGCGCAGGGCCGGGGCGAGTTCGAGATCGCCTTCCCGCGCCGCGGTCGCCAGGCCGTCTCGGCCGTGCACGTCACCAGCCTCTTTCCCTTCGGCCTCTTCCGCAAGGGTGCGCGCTACGGCGCCGGGCTCGAGGTGCTGGTCTTCCCAGAGCTCTTCGCCGCCGCCAGCGAGGAGCCCGATGCGGCGGGGGAGGTCGGCGCCACCGCTCGCCGGCGGGCCGGCTGGGGGCACGACCTGCATGCCCTGCGCGACTTCCGCCCCGGCGACGACCCGCGCGGCATCCACTGGAAGCAGTCTGCCCGCACCGGCCGCACGATCTATCTCGAGCGCGAGGCCGAGGACGCCCGGCGCCTCTCGGTGCTGCTCGACAGCCACCTGCCCGGCGGTGACGACGAGGCCGCCGAGGGGCGTTTCCGCGAGCGCTTCGAGCGCCTGGTCTCCGAGGCGGCCACCTCGATCGTCGACCACCTGGCGCGCGGCTGGGAGGTCGAGCTGGTCACCCGTGACGGCCGGGTCGGCTTCGGCTCCGGGCCCCGCCACCGCTGGGCCCTGCTCGAGGTCCTGGCGTTGGTCGAGGTCCGGCGAGGCTCCCGAGAGCCCCTGCTGCCCGGCGACCCGCGGGCCCGGGTGCTCGCCCTCGGCGGGGAGACCACGTGAGCTTCGCGGCCGAGAAGCGGCGCTTGCTGGGCTGGCTCGCCCTTCTCGCGCCCCTGCCCCTGCCGTTCAACGACGTGCTGGCCTGGCCGGTGCTGATCCTCTACTGGGTCGGCGTCGTCTTCTTCCTGCGCCGGGCCGCCGCCGAGGACGCCCGCTGGCTGCCTCTCTGGGCGGTCAACCTGCTGGGCGGCGTCTACCTCGGGGTCTTCGTCCTCGATCTGCTGGTGCTCTCCGCCGGGCGCCCGGTCGGACCAGTGATCCACGTGCTGCTCTTCGCCGGGCTGGTCAAGCTCTTCTCCCTCGAGCGGGAGCGCGACAAATGGCAGGCGGTGGTGGCGATCGTCTTCCTCTTCCTGGCCTCGGTGGCCACGGCGGCCGATCTGCTGATCGTCGCCTACCTGGTGGTCTTCGTCGGCATGGCCCTGCACCTGCTCGCCCGCTTCGCCTTCCTCCACGTGCTGGCGAGCTTCGGCGAGGGCGCGCTGCGGGTGGTGGGCCCGCCCCTGGGCCGCTTCATCACCGTCGCCACCCTGGCGGTGCTGGCGCTGGGGGTCCCCCTCTTCGTGGCGCTGCCACGGGTGCGGACGCCCTACCTGATCGGCCCCGGCGGCTCCAGCCGGGGCATGGAGCTCGCCGGCTTCACCGACGAGGTCACCCTCGACTCGATCGGCTTCGCCCGCGAGAACCCCGAAGTGGTGATCCGCGCCCAGTTCCGGGGCGGCCTGCCGGCGTCGGGGGAGCTGCGGCTCAAGGTGGCGGCCCACGACGTGTTCAAGGACGGCGTCTGGCGGGCCCTTCCCGAGAGCGGGCAGACGCTCCGGCCCCCGCGCGGCGAGGCCGAGTTCTTCGTCAGCCGGGACCGCACGGTCTCCGAGGCCGACCTCTTCTTGAAGCCGGTCCTCGGCACTCGCCTCGCCCTGCCGGTCGAGACCGCCCGGCTGATGATCGATGGCTACGACTTCTCCCTCGTGCTCACCCCGATGGGCACGGTGTCGCGCTACGGCGAGCCCCGGCGCTCCATGCGCATCCAGGCCTGGCTGGCCGATCGGCCGATCCTCTCCGGCCAGCCGCCTCCCGAGCGGGTGAACGGCGGACCCCTCGACCCCAGCGGCGTCACCGAGCAGATCCGCACCCTGGCCGCGCAGGTGATGGGCACGGGCAGCCAGCGGGAGCGGGCCAGGGCCCTGGAGAGCTACTTCCAGCGCGAGTTCGAGTACACCACCGACTTCGTGGGCCGGGGCTCCGACCGGCCGATCGAGGACTTCCTCTTCCGCTTCAAGAGCGGCCATTGCGAGTACTTCGCCACGGCGACGGTGCTGATGCTGCGCTCCCAGGGCATCCCGGCCCGGCTGGTCACCGGCTATCTGGGGGCAGACCGCAACCGCTTCGAGGGCTCCTACGTGGTGCGGCAGAGCAACGCCCACGCCTGGGTGGAGGCCTGGTTTGCCGACGGCGGCTGGGCGATCTTCGATCCCACCCCCGCCGACGGCCGGCCGGCGGTGACCGAGTCGGGGATCTTCTCGATCCTCACTGAGACCTGGGAGTTCCTGGTCTTCCGCTGGGATCGCTACGTCGTCTCCTACAGCTTCCTCGACCAGGTGCGGCTGTTCTACGACCTGCGCCAGTGGTGGGGGGATTTCTGGCGCTCCCTCTCGGAGCCGGAGCCGGACGCCGCGCCACGGACCGCCCAGCGCCCGCCCGAGGGAGCGGCTCCGGTCGAGGAGGTGGCGCCGGAGAGCCGCCGGCCGACCTGGCTGCTGCCCGGCGCCGGGCTCGCCCTGGCGGCCATCGTGGTGGCCCTCGGCCTCTTCCTGCGCCGCCACCCGCCCGGCCTCTCTGCGGCCGAGGCTTACCGGCGCCTGCGGAGCCTGCTCGGCCGCGAGGGACTGCCGGCGGAGCTGCCGTCCACGCCGCCCCTGGCCCTGCGCTTCCATGCCCGGGCTCGCTTCCCCGAGGCGGCCGGGCCGCTTTCTTTGATCGTCGACACCTACCTGGTCGAGAGCTTCGGCGGCGCGCCGCCGGCCCGGACCGAGCGCCTGCGGCTCGTCCAGGCCCTGCGCGAAGTGCGCGAGGCGCTCACCGCGAGGCGAAAGGGGAGGAAGGATGCTGCGCATCGCCCTGGCCCAGCTGGCGGCCACCGCGGACCGTGAGGCCAACCTCGCCCGGGCCGAGGAGACCCTGCGCGAGGCCGCGGCGCGGAGTGCTCGGCTGGTCGCCTTTCCCGAGCTGGCCATCGACCGCTTCTTCCCCCAGCGCCGGGGCGATCCTGCCGCCGCCCGTCTCGCCGAGCCGGTGCCCGGGCCGACCACCGAGCGCCTCGCCCGGCTGGCGCGGGAGCTGGGCCTGGTGGTGGTGTGGAACCTCTACGAGCGGGATGGGTACGAGCGGGATGGGGCCGGCCGCACCTTCGACAGCTCGCCGGTGATCGACGCTGACGGCTCGCTCGTGGGGGTGGCGCGGATGGTCCACATCACCGACTACGAGGGCTTCCACGAGCAGGACTACTACCACCCCGGAGACCGCGCGCCGGAGGTGTTCGCGACGCGCGCCGGCAAGGTCGGTGTGGCCATCTGCTACGACCGCCACTTTCCCGAGGTCACTCGCGCCCTGGGTCTCGCCGGAGCCGAGCTGGTGGTGATCCCCCAGGCCGGCACGGTGGGGGAGTGGCCGGAGGGGATGTTCGAGGCCGAGGTGCGCACGGCCGCCTTCCAGAACGGCTACTTCGCGGCCTTGGCGAACCGCGTCGGGCGAGAGGAGGGCCTGACGTTCGCCGGCGAGTCCTTCGTCAGCGACCCGGAAGGCCGCATCCTCGCTCGGGGCCAGAGCGGCGCCCCCGACCTGGTGCTCGCCGACCTCGACCTCGGGGCCGTCGCCACCTCCACAGCCCGCCGGCTATTCCTCGAGCACCGGCGACCGCGGGCTTACGGGAGGTGGGGGCTCACCGGCTAAGCCGCTGATTCCAAAGACTTCCCCGAAGTGCCTGGCACCTCGGGGGAAGGCTACGGCACCACCACGGCCCAGGCCGAGGTGGTGCCGGACTCGAAGCCGTCGGCGAAGAGCAGGGGACCGAAGAAGCGGGTGACGTAGACCATGCCGGCGTCGGCATCGGCGCCGACGTCCTTGCTCGGCACACCGATGGCCACCTCGAGGATGCCGTCGCCGTCGACGTCGCCCAGGGCGAGGACGGAGCCGAAGCGGTCGCCGGCCTCGGTGACGCCGCCGATGAAGCCCTGGGAGATCACCTCGTTGTCCACGGTGGTGAGGCCGCCGGCCGAGCCTTTCTTCAAGAAAAGGAAGCCGCCCTGGGCCCCTTCGCCAGGGGCGCTCATCAGGAGGTCCGCGAAACTGTCGCCGGTTACGTCTCCGGCGGCCAGGGCGGTCCCGAAGTTCTCACCGGCGGCGGGGCTCTGGCCCGCCCATTCGTCCTCGCCGATGAGGTCGGGGTTGGTGCCGGGGTCGGGCCCCGAGGCCGTGCTGTAGGCGACGTAGACCCGGCCGGAGTCGTTGGGATTGCCGCTGCCGTGGTTCTTGTTGGGAGCGGCGGCCGCCAGGTCGACGAAGCCGTCGCCGTTGAAGTCGCCCGCCGCGAGCGAGGCGCCGAAATGGTCGTCGGGCCCATTACCGGCGGTGGAGTAGTCGGTCTGGGCCAGCTGGAGTTCCGGGGTGGTGACGTTGGAGCGGTAGTAGAAGACCGAGCCGGTTGCGGAGGAGCCGCCCACGGTGCAGGTGCTCCCTCCGGCGGCGATGCGGTCCGCGACCGGGCCCTGGAACGAGCCGACCGCGATGGCCGCTCCCAACCGGTCCCCGCTTTCGCCCTCGCAGGCGCCGTCCTCGGGCAAGTAGCGGAAGCCCGGGGCGCCGGTGGTGAGGCCCGACGAGGCGCCGAAGGTCAGGTAGAGGCCGCCGATCTCACCCTGGTTCGCCGTGCCATCGAACTCCGGAGCCCCGACGACCAGGTCCGCGAAGGTGTCCCCGTTGGAGGAGAAGCGGCCCGCCCCGAGCGCCGAGCCGAGGCGGGCGTCCTCGTTGCGGCCGATGAGGCTGGTATCGAGCTCGGCCTCGCCGAAGAAATCGGCAGAGCCGAGAGTCAGGCCGGTGGCACTGCCGTAGATCACGTGGACCCCGCCGGCGTCGTTGCAGACCAGCAACGAGCAATTGGCCGAGAAGAGCTCCGGCAGGTCCTCGCCGGGTGAGCCGACTGCGAGGTCGTCGAAGCCGTCGCCGTTGAAGTCGCCGGTCGCCAGGGCGAAGCCGAACTCGTCGCCGGTCTCGGCGCCTTCGTCGGCTCCGCCGACGTTGTTTTGGCTGAAGAAGAGCTGGCCGGTGAGCGTGAGGCCCGCGGCGCTGCCCGGGAAGACGTGGACGGCGCCCACCTCTTCCTCGTTGGGCACGCCCACGGCGAGGTCGTCGAAGCCGTCGTCGTTGAAGTCGCCGAAGGCGAGGGCGGCCCCGAAGAGCTCCTCCGGCTCGGCGTCATCACTGACACCGCTCGAGTCCTGATGGGCGCACCAATCGTGCGGGTTGGTGGGGCCGCACGGGGTTTGAGCGTCGAGGGCGGGGACGGCGAAAAGGAGCCAGGACAGCGAGATCAGGGCTGCGATCCCGGCTCGCGGCGAGGTTCTGGGCGGGTTGAGCATGGCGGCCTCCGGCAAGAAAGTGGCGGAGCCCTCGGGGGCTCCTACCTCTCTCTCGCAGGATGCGCGGTCCGGGCGTCATCTCCCTCGTCCCGCAGGCCGAAGGCCACGCTAAAGTCCGGGCCATGGATCCGGAGCAGTGGGTGCGGGTGCGCGAGGTCTTCGACCGCGTCGCCGACTCGGACCCGAGCGAGCAAGCGGTCCTGCTCTCCCGGCTCTGCGGCGAGGATCTGGAGCTTCGCCGCGAGGTCGAGTCGTTGTTCGACGCCGCGTCGCGGGCGGAGGTCTTCCTCGAGACTCCCCTCGGCTTGGCGGCGCCGGGCTCGGCCGACTCCGGACCGCCGCCGCCCGAGCGCATCGGCCCCTATCGCGTGCTGGCAGAGATCGGCAGCGGCGGTATGGGCACGGTCTACCGCGCCGTGCGCGAGGACTTCCCGAAGACCGTGGCGCTCAAGGTCGTACGGTCGAGCCTGGACGGTACCCTCTTGCGCCGCCGCTTCCGTCACGAGCGGGCGATCCTCGCCGGTCTCGAGCATCCTTCGATCGCTCGCCTCTACGACGGCGGCACCACCGAGGACGGCCGGCCCTACCTGGTCATGGAGCTGGTCGACGGCCTGCCCCTGCTGGAGCACGCCGAGCGCCACGGCCTGCCGGCCGGCGCCCGGGTTGAGCTCTTCCTCGAGGTCTGCGCCGCCGTCGCCTTCGCTCACGGCCGCGGGGTGGTCCATCGCGACCTCAAGCCCGGCAACGTGCTGGTCGACGCCGCGGGCTGCCCGAAGCTGCTCGACTTCGGCGTCGCCAAGCTGCTCGATCCGGCCACCGGCGAGGGGGAGCCGACGATCACCATCGCGCCCCTGATGACCCCCGAGTACGCCAGCCCGGAGCAGGTGCGGGGCGAGCCGGTGGGGCCGGCGAGCGACGTCTACTCGCTCGGCGTCCTGCTCCATGAGCTGCTCTGCGGGCGGCGACCCTACCCGCTGGCCAGCCGCTCGGCGCGAGAGGTCGAAAAGGCGGTCTGCGACACCGAGCCCGTGGGGCTGCCCCGGGAGCTGGGAGCCGATCTCGACGCCATCGTCAGAAAGGCCCTGCGCAAGGATCCGCGGCAGCGCTATCTCTCGGCCGAGGCGCTGGCGGCGGACCTACGCCGCTACCTCGACGGTCTGCCGGTGATGGCGCGCCGCGGCACCTGGCGCTATCGAGCTGGGAAGCTGCTCGCTCGCCACCGCGCCCGGGTGGCGGCCCTGATCCTGGGCGCCGTCGCCCTCGGCGTGGGCTTCGGGCTGGCCCGTCTGGCCGGGCGGGGAGACGCGGGCGGGCCGGGCCGCGTTCCCGCCGGCCGGACCGTGGCGGTGCTCGGCTTCACCAACCTCTCGGGCCGGGCGGAGGACGAGTGGATCGCCGCCGTGCTCACCGAGATGCTGCGCACCGAGCTGGCGGCGAGCGAAGAGCTGCGGCCCATCCCGGCCGAGAACGTAGCCCTGGCCCGCACCGACCTGGGGCTGACCCGGCTCCAGAGCTTCGGCGCGGCCACGCTCCAGGCGCTCCACCGCCGGCTGGGAGCCGACCTGGTGGTCGAAGGGTCTTACCTGGCTGGCCTGGGCGCCGGGGCGCCGCTGCGGGTGGACGTGCGGGTGCAGGCCGCCCCCGGCGGCGAGCGGATGGCTGGGCTCAGCGACACCGCGAGCGTGGAGGAAATCCTCGAGCTGGTGGCCCGCTCGGGCTTCGAGCTGCGCTCTCGGCTCGGGCTGCGCGCGCTGACGCCCACCGAGGCCCAGGAGCTGGTCGCCTCTCGCCCGGCGGAGCGCCAGGCGGCGCGGCTCTACGCCGAGGGCGTCCGCGCCTTCCACACCTTCGAGACCGCCCGCGCGCGGTCGCTGCTCGAAGCGGCGATCGCCCGATCGCCCGAATTCGCACCGGCGAGCTTCCAGCTGGCCGAGGTGCTCATGCGGCAGGGCTTCGAGGGGCAGGCCGTTGAGCAACTCGACCGTGCGGCCCAGCTGGCCGGCTCGCTGCCCCGGCGAGAGCGCCTGCGCATCGCCGGCCATCGAGCCCAGTGGACGGCGGACTGGGAGGGTGCGATCGCGGCCTACCGCGAGCTGCTGGCCCTCGCCCCCCACGATCTCGAGGCCGGCCTGGCACTCGGCCAGGCGCAGATCGCCGCCCGCCGCCTGCCGGACGCCCTCGCCACCCTGGCGGCGCTGCGCCAGCTGCCGCCACCTCAGGTCGACGACCCCCGGATCGACATGCTCGAGGCCCGCGCGGCCCGCGGCAGCGCGGCCGGCTACGCCGCGGCCGAGCGAGCCGTGGCCAAGGCCCAGGCCCTGTCGGCCCATCTGCTGCTGGCCCGCGCTCGCTTCGCCGAGGGGGCGCAGCTGTGGGACTCGCCGGAGATCGCGAAAGCGATCCCGGCCTTCGAGGAGGCCCTGCGGCTCGCGACGGCGGCCGGGGACCGGGTCCAGCAGGGTGGCACGCGGATCCAGATCGGCATGGCGCGCTGGCGGGCCGGCGAGGTGGCCGCGGGCGAGGCCGAGGTCGAGCAGGTGCTCGAGACGGTGCCGGCGGCGGAGCTGCCGAGCCTGCGCCGCGACGCCCTCGACTTCCTCGGCACCATGCTGCTCTATCGCGGCCAGCTGGGCCGAGCCCGGGCCTACCACCAAGAGGCGGCGGAGCTCGCCCGCCTCCTCGCGACCAAGGAGGCCGAGCTCAACCACGAGGGCTGGCTGGGCACCCTCCAGCACCTCTCCGGCGAGCCGGCGGTGGGCCGGCGCCGGCTCGAGGCGGCCCACGCCGGGCTGGTCGGTCTGCGGGCGGAGTTCTATCGCGAGGACCTTGCCCTCGCCCTGGGTTGGCTGCTGCTCGAGAGCGGTGAGCTCGATGCCGCGGAGAAGCTGGCCCAGGAGTCCCAGCCGGAGGCCCCGCACGCCCTGCACGAGAACCTGTGGACCGCCGAGTCGCTGTGGCTCCAGGGGGCGATCCTCGCCGGCCGTGGCGAGCTGGGCCCCGCGCGGGAGCGCCTGGAGGCCGCACGGCAGCTGCTGGACGCCTCGAGCATGCGGCATCAGGCCGCCGAGATCCGCCTCAGCCTCGCCGCCCTGGCGCTCGAGGAGGGAGAGGGCAGCCGGGCGACGCGGCTCGCACGCGAGGCCGTGGACTGCCATCGGCCGTGGGCGGAGCTGTCGTTCCTGGTGCCCAGCGCCTCGGCGATCCTGCCCCGAGCCCTGCTCGCGGCAGGCCGCCTGGCCGAGGCGCGGACCGCCTTCGAGCCCCTCCGCCAGGCCGCCGCGGCGAGTGAGAGCCGGCTTCACCGGCTGGAGGTGGAGATCGACGGCGCGCGGCTTCAGGCCGCGGCGGGCGGTCTCGAAGCGGCAGCAAGCGAGCTGCGCCGGGTGGTGGCCGAGGCCGAGCGCATCGGTTACGTCGCGACCTCGCTGCGCGCCCGCCTCGCCCTCGGGGAGACGCTCGGGCGCCTCGATCTGCCCGAGGCCGAGCGGCAGCTCTCGGCTCTCGCCGCGGAGGCGAGCCGGCGAGGCTTCGGGCTGATCGCCCGTCAGGCGACGGCGCTCGCCCGCCGCGGAGGGGAGCCATGAGCGTCGACCGGCCGCCTTCCGGCGAGGTCACGACCCTGCTGCGCGCCTGGCGCGGCGGCGACGAGGCGGCGCTCGACGCCCTGGTGCCGCTGATCTACGAGGACCTGCGGCAGATCGCCGCACAGCGGCTCGCCGGCTCCGGCGGGGGCCACACTCTGCAGCCCACGGTCCTGGTCCACGAGGCCTTCCTGCGCCTGGTCAAGGGCCGGGTCGACTGGCAGAGCCGGGCGCACTTCTTCGCCGTGGCCTCGAAGACCATGCGCAACGTGGCGGTCGACTACGCCCGGCGGCGGCTGGCCCACAAACGTGGCGGCGAGGTGGTGCTGGTGGATCTCGCCGAGGCCGGGGCGGTGGCGGTGCCGCCGACGGTCGACGTCCTGGCCCTGGACGAAGCCCTCTGGCGCCTGGAAGGTCTCGACGCCCGGCAGGCCAAGGTGGTCGAGCTGCGCTTCTTTGCCGGCCTCTCAGTGGAAGAGACCGCGGCCGTGCTCGGCTGCTCCGAGATCACCGTCGTGCGCGAATGGCGCAGCGCCAAGGCCTGGCTCTTCCGCGAGCTCTACGGCGCGGCTTGAGGCACGGCCTCGGCCCGGAGCTGGTAGGGTAGATCCCGTGCAAGACCGGGAAGATGCCTTCCTCGAAGCGATTGAGCTCTGCTCGCCCAGGCAGCTGAAGGGCTCGAACCGACCCTGGGGCTCGAGACAGCCGGCGAGCGCGAGCGCATCCAGTGCCCAAGGAGAGCCTCACTATGCGTACGGTCGCGTGGTACTCCCGGTTCGCGAAGGCCGCGTCACGCTTCTGTGGTCGGCCTCCCGTGTTCGCCGTAGCCGTCGGTGTCATCGCGGCATGGATCGTCACCGGGCCGATGTTCGGCTTCAGCGACACCTGGCAGCTGGTGATCAACACCGGCACCACGATCGTGACGTTCCTGATGGTCTTCCTGATCCAAAACACGCAGAATCGAGACACCGAGGCGATTCAGGTGAAGCTCGATGAGCTCATTCGCGCGACCCAGGGCGCGCACAACGCCCTGCTCGATCTCGAAGAGCTCGAGGAGGAGAGCCTCGAGGCATTCCGCATCAAGTATCAGGCCCTTGCGAGCGCAGCGAGGGCGGAGCTCCAGCGTGGGCTCCAGGACACCGGGACACCAGAGCCCTGAAGGCTCGAACGAAGCGATGAGAACATCGCGCAGGGGGTTGAGGGGTATGAGTCCAAAGATCGCGATCGTGATGGTTTCCCTCGTGGCGCTCAGCCTGATCCAGGCGCCTACGAGGGCGTTCGCCGGGGTGGAAGACGACAAGCGGGCCGTCGCCGCGCTCGACACCGAGTATCAAGCCGCCGTGAAGCGCAACGACGCGGAAACGATGGGGCGGATCCTGCACGACGACTTCGTGCTGGTGGTGGGGACGGGCAAGGTCTCCACCCGTGCCGACTTGCTGGAAGGAGCGCGCAACCAGGACGTCATCTACGAGCACCAGGAGGAAGAGGAGGGTACGCAGGTCGTAAGGGTCTGGGGCGACACGGCCGTGGTCACCGCCAAGCTCTGGCTGAAGGGTGTGTCGGGCACCGTCACCTTCGACAAGAAGCTCTGGTTCAGTGATACCTACGTTCGGACGAAAAACGGTTGGAAGTACGCCTTCGGCCAGGCGTCGTTGAGCCTGCCAGCAGAGAGCCAACCATAGGTTGCCCGCTGCGGACTACCCGACGATGCCCAGTGCAGACCAAGCCCTCCTCGACGCCATCGAGCTCCACTCCCCGGAGCAGCTTGGCGCCGTCCTCGACGCCGGCCTGGACCCCCGCGCTCCCGTGCGCGGCAAATTGCCAGTGCAATGGCTCCTGGAGATGTACAGCCGCTCGGACCGGTTTCCGGAATGCCTCCGTCTCCTGCTGGAGCGAGGGGCCGAGCTGGCGGATCCGGCGCTGGCCCCGGTGCTCCTGGACGACGGGGAGGCGCTGGCCGGAGCGATCCGCGGCGACCGTTCCCTGCTCGACCACCGGAGCACGCTGGTCTCGGCGTTCACGCCCCTGGTGGGGGCGTCCCTGCTGCACGTGGCCGCCGAGTACGGCAACCTGGGCGCGGCCCGGGTCCTGATCGAGCTCGGTGCGGACGTCCATGCGCGGGCGGCGCTGGACGAGGATGGGCTCGGCGGGCACACTCCGCTGTTTCACACCGTCAACTCGAGCCAGAACCGTTCGGCGCCCATCCTGCGGCTGCTCCTCGCGGCAGGAGCGAGAACGGACGTTCGGCTCGAAGGGCTCACCTGGGGCAAGGGCTTCGAGTGGGAGACGACGCTGTTCGACCTCACCCCGATCTCGTATGCGCAGCTCGGGCTCCTGCCGCAAGTGCATCGGGACGAGAAACAGATCTATGAGAACTTGACGCTTCTCCTCGAGGCCGCGGGGCGGAAAGTCCCGGTCTTCGAGAACGTACCGAACCGGTACCTGGAGCCGCGACCGGACTCGAACAGGGAGACCCACGTTCGGTCTCAGGACGGCTGACGGTAGGCCTTCGGCCAGGCGTCGTTGAGCTTGCCAGCGGAGGCCAAGCCCTAGAAAGGAGAATCCCTCATGAACATGGATCGGGCAAGACAGATCACGTTTTTCTTGCTGCGCGTCGTGGCCGGCCTGCTGTTCCTCCAGGCCGGGGGCATGAAGATCTTCGATTGGTTCGGCGGGATCCCGGTCGAGCATGGCGGCCATCCGGCGATGATGACGCAGGTTTGGATCGGGGGCGTGCTGGAATTCTACGGCGGCGCCGCGATTCTGCTCGGGCTCTTCACCCGGCCGGTCGCCTTCCTCCTGTCGGGGGAGATGGCGGTCGCCTATTTCCAGTTCCACCAGCCCAGCGGCTTCTGGCCGATCCAAAACCACGGCGAGCCTGCCGTATTGCTTTGCTTCATCTTCTTGTTCTTCGCCGCCCATGGTGCAGGGATCTGGAGCGTGGACGACTTCCTGCGGCGCAGGAAGCAGGCATAGCTCGTAGACCTGGATCGCCGGACAACGAGGAGCCTCTTCGTGATGAAACCGCGCCTACGATCGATCGGAATTCTCCTCCTGGCCGCCCTGCCCGCCGCCGGGCAGTCGAGCGCTGCTCCGACCCAGCCCAGCATCACGTTGCCACCGGAGCTGGCACGCATCCTCACGGACTACGAAGCGGCCTGGCAGAAGGGCGACGCCCCGGCCCTCGCGCGGCTCTTCGCCGAGGACGGCTTCGTGATGGCCAACGGGGGCCCGCCGGTGCAGGGTCGCGCCGAGATCGAGAAGCTCTATAGCGGCGAGGGCGGTCCCCTGGCGCTGCGCGCCATCGCCTATGCCACGGACGGGGGAGTGGGGTACATCCTGGGCGGCTTCGCAAGGGAGCGCGGCCAGGCCGACATCGGCAAGTTCACCCTGACGCTGAAGAAGGACGCGGACGGGCGTTGGTGGATTTTCTCCGACATGGACAACGCCAACCAGCGCCCGAAACCACCCGGTTCGTGAGCGGAGGAGCTCCAGATGGATGGACGAGGGAAGAGCCTGAGCGTGGCGTTGGTGATGGGCCTGTTGGCCGTCGGACCCGCTCGCGCACAGACCGAGGCGGAATTCGCCGCCGAGGCCTGCGCCGAGGAGGAGGTCGCCGAGCGTGAGATGGCCTCGGCTTACTTCTCCGTACTCTGGCACGCCGATAAGGATCCCAGACTCCATGAAGAGATCGAGAAGTCCCAGCGAGCGTGGTTGCTCTATCGAGCTGCTCACCTTCAAGCCCTGTACGGTGCGGAGTACCCGGTCGCGCATTACGGCAAGCACTGGCCCCAGTGCCTCTGCCTGGCCAACAGCGAGCTGACGGAACTGCGGATTGAACAGCTGAGGCGCATGTCCAGCGGAACGCAGGGTGACCCGTGCAGCTGGGAGCGGATGGAGGAAATCCAGTTCCGCGCCCTGTGGCGAGGGCTGACCCAATCGACGGTGTTCTTTGTCTTTAGGAAAAGCCACCCAGATCGTCCCTTTGACGGATCCACGTCGTCCACCGGGACGATCTGCATCGCACCGTTCTCCGTGCCGGGTGCTTTGCCGGATTCACCGCCAGATTCCTGGCCTTTCGACCATTGGGACGTGAATCAGGGCTTTTCGAATCCCAGCTTCACCTTTCGGGTGGACCGGCATCTCACCACCAAGGTGGGCAGCGGCCAAGTGGGTCGCATCGGCAACGTTCCGATCGATCGACAAGTGCTGGTGGAGGTTCGGCTCGATCAGCGACCGTTCGAGACCTTTTTCCTGCATCTGCGCTACGAGCCGGAAGCCCGCGTTTGCCTCTGGTTCGACCCGGCCTACAAGCGCTGGCTCAACGTCGGCTGGGACCCGGGGAAGGGGTGTAACTGCGAGACCGATGGCAAGGACGCCCGAGCGAGCGAGATGAGGAAGTAGGGATGGTAGAGACGGCGTGGCAGGGTCTCCCGCGACGGGTGGGCGGCCCCGCTGCTCCGAAGTGGCTGGCACCTCGGGTCAGTCGGCTTCCGAGGCCGGGGCGTCCACAACTGGCTGGCAGATGGAGCCGAGATGAGTGACAGCCCAAAGAAAATCCATCGAACGGGACCGCTCGGCGCGCTGATGGATGAGCTCGAGCGGGCCACCGCGGAGCTCGTCCAGCTCATCTCGGGGCTCTCGGATAGCGAGTTCGAGCTGGTGCGCGACCCCGAAGCGACCGACGATCCATTCCGCTCCGTGCAGACCGTCGTCCACCACGTCGCTCGTGCGGGTTACGCCCATGCCAACCACCTGCGGGTGGCCTTCGCGGCCGAAGGATCTCGCCCCAATCTCCCGTTGGGCAGCCGGGCCGAGAGCGTCAAGCAGCTGCGAGCCATGCTCGCCTACGTGGAGGCGACCCTCGACGGTCGGTGGGAGATGACCGAGGAGGAGATCTCGGCCGTCCAGTTCCAGGCGAGATGGGGTCCGACCTACGACGTCGAGCAGATGCTGGAGCACACCATCGTCCACGTCCTCCGCCACCGGCGGCAGATCGAGCGCTTCCTCGGCAGGTAGGTTGGCTGTCCGAAGTGGCTGGCACGTCGGGGCTGCAGGTCACGCCACCTGGCGCTGGGGTGTGACGACGAAGGACACGCTGGCGCCGGCGTGACCGAGCATCTCGATCAGAGTGTCGACGCTGAAGCGGTCGATCTTGCCGCGGACGAGATCGCTGATCCTGGGTTGGGTCACGCCCAGGAGCTTGGCGGCAGCGGCCTGAGTGAGGCCTTGGACCTCGATCATTTTGGACAGCTCGATCATGAGGTCCGAGCGGATCCTGAGGTTCTGCGCCTCCTCGGCGCTAAACCCGAGGTCGGCAAAAACGTTGCCGCTGGAGGGCTCGATCTTGACGGCCATCTACTTCTCCTTCCTGGTGCGTCGCTGTGCCTCCACTTCCTTGAGGCGAGCCGCCGCCAAGGCCAGGTCGGCTTGGCGGGTGCGGCGGCTCTTCTTCTCGAAGGCGTGCAAGACATAAACGGCCTCTTCGAACTTGGCGGTGTAGAGCACCCTGTGCTCCAGCCGGGTGTGAATCCGAATCTCGGTCACTCCTGGGCCGATTGTGGACATCGGCTTCCAGTCGGTAGGCATCAGGCCAGCCTGAACGCGGCGCAGTTGGTATCCGGCAGCTCGTCGGGCCTCGGGCGGGAAGTCCCGAACTTCGCAGAGCGAGGTTCCTACCCAGGACAAGGGCCGGTCTGGCATGGGCCGACTATATACCTACTTGTATGCCACCTGATGTCTCCGCAACGGGGCGACTCAGGACCGCCCGAGGTGGCTGGCATCGTCAGTTGCGTCCCGGCCTCATCGAGCCAGAGCTGATCGGGCTCCCGGTTGGAGGGCGCATCGAGACTCTCGAGGAGCCCCTGCGCCGCCCAAGCTCGAGCGGTCTCAACCGCTCGCGCCTATCGAGGGAGATTCCGGGCGATCCCCATGGCTTCTGCCGGGGTCGCGGTCGCGAGCTTCCCCGCAGCTTCCGCTTGCGGCTTGGCCTGCGCGAGCTCGACATTCGTGCTGCGCTGGAGGCGCTTGTCGACCTCGTTGGTGAGCCAGCGCGCTCCCCCAATCCCCACCACCACAGCTCCGGCCAACCCGGTCAGCGTGATGCCAAGGCGGTCCGGCGGCGGCGCTCCCGTTGCAAGCGCTTCAGTCGTGCCACCGATCAGGTAGCTGGCAAGAGGGCCGTAGAGTCCCCACGACAGCACCGCCGCGACACCACCCAGCAGCACGTTGCTGACGCCCCCAGGTTGGTAGATCCCCGTCCCCGTGACCTTCTTGGGAAGGATGAACCCGTTGTCCGAGAGGAGAGCGTTCACCAGCCCCCCTAACGCGCCGGCAAGGAAGACATAGAACAGCAGTGTCCACATCATGGGGCCTCCTTGTATACCCGGGGGTCGTTTGGTTAGCCGGGTACCATCCTGGCAGACAGCCACAGGTGTCCGTTTTCCAAGTGGCCCGCTACGCCGCACTTCTCTCTCGCAGGGGCGAAAGCCAGGTTCACGGCTCTCGAGCTGCTGGCCAGCAGAGGCCCAGAAGAGCGCACTGCCGGGAGCGTCCCGCGCCGAAATGCCTGGCACCCGGGGGGCAGGGCCACCGGCACCTGTCGGGTGTACAATCCTGCGACAGTGCAAGTACGAAGGCGTCAAACCAGGGCCAGAGCGCAGACCCGGCGCCCTTCGGGTCTTGACGTTGATCTGGGGGAGCTTGACCCCCTAGCCGTGAGAGGCTACCGTGAGGTTTGAGTGGGACGCGGCGAAGGCCGCCTCGAACTTGAAGAAGCACGGGTTTCGTTTGACGAGACGACAACGGTGTTCGGAGACGACCTCTCGGCGACCGCGCTCGATCTCGAGCACTCTGGAGGCGCGCCGCGATGGGTGACCTTCGGGCTCTCCAGCGCTGACCGGATCCTGGCAGTATCGCATTCGGAACGTGGCGTAGTCGTCCGCATCATCAGTGCGAGGGTCGCTACTCGAAAGGAAAAGCAGATCTATGAAGAAGGATGAACTGGTAGACGATGTGATGCGCGCCGAGTACCGGCGCGAGGATCTCGGGCCGATCGTTCGCGGGAAGTACGCTGCGCGCTATGCAAAGGCTACAAACGTAGTGGTGATCGACGACTCCCTCACACAGGCATTCCCGAACACCGAGGCCGTCAACAACGCGCTGCGCAGCTTGCTGACCGTGGCGACTGCCGCTACGCGCTCCCTAGGGCGCACCAACAAGCCAGTCCGCAAGCGTGCTGCTGAGTAATGGGTAGGCTGGGTTAGGCGTCAGCCGTAACCCAGCTCCGGCCGACGCCGGAAGAGC
>JBIOYC010000282.1:0-21475 GCA_044869955.1 Thermoanaerobaculia bacterium
CGCGGCCGGGGACGATCTCCCCCACCACCGACGCCTCAAGGGGCCGCCCGCCGAGCACCGCCACCTCGAGCTCCCGGCCGATCACCCCTCTCTCGACCAGCACCGCGTCGTCGAAGCGGAGGGCGAAGCGGAGGGCGTCCTCGAGGTTGTCCCGCTCTGCGACCTTGACCACCCCAACGCTCGAGCCGCCCACGCTGGGCTTGACGAAGAGGGGCAGGGGCAGGGACGCGGTCTCGGCCAGGCAGGCGCCGGGCTCGGCCTCGAAGCGCTCGCGACGGAAGCCCCGGTACTCCACCACCGGGATGCCCGCCGCCGAGAGAGCCCCCTTGGCTACGAGCTTGTCCATGGCCACGGCGCTGGCGGTCACCCCCGGGCCGACGTAAGGCAGACCGAGCATCTCGAACAGACCCTGGAGGGTGCCGTCCTCGCCGAAGGTGCCATGAACGATCGGGAAGGCGACGTCCACGCCCGCCTCGAGCAGAACGGGCAGGGTCTGCCGGATCGGCCGCCCCACGGGCTCGAAGGCGTCGAGGTCCCCGACCAGGGCGCGGGCGGCGAGGTCGAGCGGTACCCAGCCACCGTCGGGCGCGATGCCCAGCGCCACGACCGCGTGGCCAGCCTCGGCCAGACCCCTCGCCACCGTGCGCGCCGAGGTCACCGACACCCGATGCTCGACGCTGCGCCCGCCGAAGACGACTGCCACCTTCGCCATGGTCCCGGTCCCCTTTCCTTCCACCGAGCCTCAGCCCATGTCCACGAAACGGACCATCTGCACTTCCGGCAGCTCGCCGAGCTGCCGCAGCACCGGCTCCGGCGGCTCCGAGTCGAGGTGCAGGACCGCCATCGCCCGAGCGCGGTCGTGACGGGCGAGGTGGATGCCCGCGATGTTGACCCCGGCCTGGCCGAGGAAGGTGCCGAGCTTGCCCACAACCCCCGGCACGTCCTGGTTGCGCAGCCAGAGGATCCGACCTTCGGGCCGGAATTCGAGCTGGAAGCCGTCGATCGACACCACCCGGGGATCGCGCTCACCGACCAGGGCTCCAGCCAGCTCGATCGCCGTGTTGGCCCCGGCCAGCCTCACCCGCACCAGCTGCGGATAGTCCGCCGCCTCGCTGTGCGCCGAGACCACCACCGCGATGCCGCGGTCCTTGGCCAGCCGCTCGGCGTTCACGTAGTTGACGCTCGAGCCGAGAAAAGGCGACAGGGCGCCTTTGAGGGCCGCCACCGCCAGGGCCGGGCGCAGGCCCTCCTCGACCCCCCAGAGGTCGACCCTGAGCTCGGTCAGGCTGCCGCCGGCGAGCGCGCTCGCCAGACGTCCCAGCCGCTCGCCGAGCATCAGGTAAGGCTCGCCGGTGGGCCCCGCGGGCCGGAACGGCAGGTTGACCGCCGACACCGCCAGGGAGCCTGCGAGGGCCGCGATCAGCATGCGGGCGGTCTCCTGGGCGATGCGCTCCTGGGCCTCGTGGGTCTGGGCGCCGATGTGGGGGGTGGCCACTACCTTCGGGTGCTGCGCCAGGGCGAAGCTGGTGGGTGGCTCCTCGACGAAAACGTCGACCCCGGCGCCGGCGAGGTGTCCGGCGTCGAGCAACTCGACGAGCGCCGCCTCGTCGACGATGCCACCGCGGGCGCAGTTGATCAGGTAGGAGCCCTCCTTCATCTGGCGCAGGTTGTCGGCCGAGAGGAGGTTGCGGGTCTCGGGGGTGAACGGGGTGTGGAGGGTGACGATGTCGGCCCGGGCGAGCAGCACGCCAAGCTCCACCGGTTCCACTCCCACCCGGCGGGCCATGGCCGGGTCGAGGTAGGGGTCGTGAGCCAGGACCTCGGCCTCGAAGGAGCGGGCGCGGGCGGCGACCCCCTGGCCGATGCGACCGAAGCCGATCACCCC
Organism: Thermoanaerobaculia bacterium; assembly: GCA_044869955.1. Classification (GTDB taxonomy): domain Bacteria; phylum Acidobacteriota; class Thermoanaerobaculia; order Multivoradales; family SZUA-115; genus CALMKX01. The sequence goes on from JBIOYC010000282.1 coordinate 1,886, forward strand.
GACGACCTTACCGAAGAGCTCCGAGCCGACGTAGCTCTTGCGGTCCCATTCGCCGCGCTTCATCGAGGCGTCCGCGGCCGGCACCTGGCGCAGCAGGGAGAGCAGCAGGGCGAAGGTGTGCTCGGTGGCCGAGATCAGGTTGGCGGTGGGGGCGTTGACCACCAGGATGCCCAGCTCGGTGGCCACCGGCACGTCGACGTTGTCGACGCCGATGCCCGCCCGGCCCACCACCTTCAGGCGGCGGCCGGCCCGCAGCAGGTCGGCGGTGACCTTGGTCGAGCTGCGTACCACCAGAGCCTCGAAGTCGGCGACGATCTCCGCGAGCCGCGGGCGCTCCTCGGCGGTGAGCACGTGGACCTCGGCGCCGGAAGCGGCCAGCAGTGCGAGGCCGGAGTCTTCGAGGGAGTCACAGACCAGGATGCGGTGCATGGCGATGGATGCCTCAGGGTAGTGGGTCAGCTGTCGAGGGCGTGGTCGAGAGCGCAGAACAGGGCTTCGAGGTCGGCCGGCTGGACCTCGCCCATGTGGCCGATGCGGAAGGTCGTCTCCTTCCACTCACCATAGCCGCCCCCCAGGGTGAAGCCCTCGCGGGCCAGGCGCCGCACCAGCGCGGGGGCCGGCCGGTCGGGTGGGCTCAAGAGACAGGAAACCGTGGGGGAGGGAGGCCCCGAGCGCGAGGCGTAGACGAGGCCCCGGCCCGCGGCCCAGGCCTCGGTGGCGCGGCGCAGGGCCCGGTGGCGCTCGAAGCGGGCCGGTAGCCCCTCGGCCAGGAGCACCTCGAGCTGGCGCTCGAGGGCGAAGAAGAGGGAGACCGCCGGGGTGGTGATGGTGCTACCCCCCTCGCGATGGTTCGTGCGGTAGCGCAGCAGGTCGGTGTAGAAGCCGCGGTGCGGCAGAGCGGTCGCACGCTCGGCTGCCCGCTCGGAGAGAGTGAAGGCGACCAGCCCGGGCGGTGCGGCGATCGCCTTCTGCACGCCGGCGATCACCACGTCGAGGCCCAGCTCGTCGGTGGCTACCGGCACGCCACCCAGGGAGGAGACCGTGTCGACCAGTAGCAGGGCGTCGCTTTCCTCCCGCACGGCCCGGACCAGCTCCGCCAGGGGGTTGAGCACGCCGGTCGAGGTCTCGTTGTGGATCAGGGTGATGGCGTCGTAGCGCTTGCGGCGCAGGGCGGCGCGCACCAGGTCGGGGTCCAGGGCCTCGCCCCAGGGCACGGCGACGCGGTCGGCGTCTTTGCCCACCATCCGTGAGATCGAGTGCCAGCGCTCGGAGAAGGAGCCGTTGGTCAAGTTGAGCACCGAGGAGGCGACGGTCGAAAGGACCGCGCTCTCCATCACCAGGGTGGAGCTGCCGGTGGCGAGGTAGACGTCACCGGCCGTGGCGAAGACCTCCGCCAGGTTCCGGGTGACCGCCGCATAGACCCGCTCGAATTCCGCCGAGCGATGCCCCAACACCGGAGCGGTGAGGGCCTCGCGCACGCTGCCGAGGACGTAGCAGGGGCCAGGGAGGAAGAAGCGGATCGATTCCCTCTCGGGTTCCGGGAGGGGCTCTACGAACATTGCCGCATTGTGGCATCGGGTCCGGAGGGGGTCAACGCCTTCTTCCGCAGGCGCGCAGCCAGCCGCGGAGGCGTCAGTCGCTCCTCGCCAAGGCGGTAGCCGTCGCCCTCCGGGATCAGCATCGGCGCCGCCGCGAGGCGGCCCTCGGGATCGCGCAGAGTGGGGGCCGCAGGAGCCTGGACGAGCACCAGGGCACAGCCGGCGAAGTGCTCGCGCAGCAGGTCGGCGAGCACCGGCTCGCCGCGCAGGCGCTTGACGGCCACGACCTCGCCGCCCGGGGCCACGCCGACGGAGCGCAGGGCCCCGGCGTCGGCTGCCGCGCCCAGGTCCGACGGAGCCGAGGCACCCTCGCCGAGGCGCAGCCAACCGACGCGCAGGCCCTCGGCCCGGGCCGCTTCGACCAGCGGGGCGTAGGCCTCGGAAGCACCGGCGACACGGGCCAGATGTGGCCCCTTCATCGCCGCTCCTCGGGGTAGAGCAGGATCTCGCGCCGCTCCTCGCGGAAGGCATCCTCGTCCGCCTTCCAGCTCGCGGCGCGGGCGGCGAAGCCCTCCCCCGCCTCGATCGCCGCGCGGTAGCCCGGATCCCCGGTCAGCAGGTCGATCGCCGGCCGATCGGCCACGAACTCGTAAGCCTCCGCCCGCCAGCCGAAAGTCCCAGGGGCCACGGTCTGGAAGGCCGCCAGCAGCTCGAGGCCCAGGCGATAGGCCGGGAGGACCGTCGGATCGGTGATCACCACCTCGACTCCCTCGCAGAGGGCGCCGCCGTGCTTCTGGAACTGCGGCCGGAAGCGCGTGGGCAGGAAGGCCACGCCGGGCAGCTCGCGGCGTGCCAGCTCCCGGCACAGGGCCGGGGCCTCCACCCCCGGCGCTCCCACCAGGTGGAAGGGGCGGGTGGTGCCGCGGCCCTCCGAGAGGGTGGTGGCCTCGATCAAGCAGCCACCGGGGTAGACCTCCGCGGTCTCCAGCGTGGGCATGTTGGGCGAGGGGGCGATCCAGGGACGGCCCAGCTCGCACCAGCGCCGGCCCCGGCTCCAGCCCTCCATCGCGATCACCCGCCAGCCGGCGGGCCAGCCACGGCGGCGGGCCTCGAGGGCCAGGATCTCGCCCAGGGTGAGGCCGTGGCGCACGGGCATGCGGAATGCCCCGACGAAGGACTCCAGGCCCGGCTGGGGCAGATTGCCCTCGACGACCTCCCCGCCCAGGGGGTTGGGGCGATCGAGCACCCAGACCTCGCAGCCGGTCTCGAGCGCCACCTCGGCGGCCCAGACGGCGGTGGCGGCGTAGGTGTAGTAGCGGCTGCCCACGTCCTGGAGGTCGATCACCAACAGGTCGAGGCCCGCCAACGCCTCGGGGGAGGGCTTCAAGGTGCCCTCGGACTCGCCGTAGAGGCTCTGGGTGGCGAGGCCGGTCCAGGGGTCGATGCCGCCGGCCGCCGCGATCATGTCCTGCTCGACGCCGTAGAAGCCGTGCTCGGGGCCGAAGAGGCGACTCGGCGCGACCCCCGGCCGACCGGCCAGGGCGAGGTGGGCGGGCACCAGGTCCCGGCTGAGCGAGGCGGCGTGGGCCAGCAGGCCGTAGCGCCGGCCGGCGAGGGGGCCGGGGTCGGCGAGCAGGAGGTCCAGGCCGGTGGCGATCACGGCTCTTCCCGCCGGAAATCCCCCCGCACGCCCCCCGACTTGGCCTCGAGTCGCAGGTCGGTGATCACCGCCCCCTTCTCCACCGCCTTGACCATGTCGTAGAGGGCGAGGGCGGCAACGGCGCAGGCGGAGAGGGCCTCCATCTCGGCGCCGGTCTTAGCCGTGACCACCACCCGGGCGCGGATCCGCACGCCGCCCTCGGCGGGCTCGACCTCCACCTCCACCTGCTCCGGCGCCAGGGCGTGGGCGAGGGGGATCAGCTCCCAAGTGCGCTTGGCCGCGGCGATGCCCGCCAGTCTCGCGACGGTGTTGGCGTCCCCCTTGGGCAGGCGGGCCAAGGCGGCGACCGTCTCCGGCGAGAGCAGCACCCGGCAGGTCGCCTCGGCCACGCGACGCGTCACGGGCTTGGCCGAGACGTCGACCATCTGGGCCTTACCCTGCTGGTCGAGGTGGCTGAAAGGCGTGGAGGGTCCGTCGGGGGGGCTCACGGGAGCGGCATGCTAGCATCCCGCCACCTTGGAGACAGGCCCTCTCGGCGTCGCGGTGATCGTGCCCACTCTCGAGGAGGAGGGCCGGATCGGCCGCCTGGTGGCTTCGCTGGTCGAGGAGGCCGACGAGGTGATCGTCACGGACGGCGGCAGCCGCGATGGCACGGCGCGTGAGGCAGAAGCGGCGGGTGCGCGGGTGGTGGTGGGCCCTCGCGGCCGGGGCGGACAGCTCAACCGCGGGGTCGCCCGGTCCAGCGCACCGATCCTGCTCTTCCTCCACGCCGACACCAAGCTCCCGCCCGGCAGCCTTCAGAGGATTCGTACCGCCGTCGCGGCCGGGGCCGTCGGCGGCGGCTTCACGGTGCGTTTCGAAGGCGGCGGCTGGCGCTTCGCCTTGGGCTCCCACTTGGCGAGCCGGCGGACGAGACGGTACGGTCTGCCGCTGGGAGATCAGGCACAGTTTGCGACCCGGTCCGCCTTCGAGGCGATCGGTGGCTTCCCGGACTGGCCGATCCTGGAGGACCTGGAGCTCGCCCGCCGCCTCAAGAAGCTGGGGCTCGTGGCGATCCTCGAGCCCCCGGTCTCCACCTCGGCGCGACGCTTCCTCGCCCAGGGTCCGGTGCGCACGGTGGCCCTGAACTGGCTGATCTTCGCGGGGTACTACCTGGGGATCTCCCCTCACCGGCTCGCCCGGCTCTATCGCCCGGCGGGCGGGCGGGTCGGGCGGGATGAGACTGAGCCGGCTCCGTCGGCGCCCGGGCGGTCGTCGGAGTCACTTCGCTAGAAACCCCGCCGGGCCCGGAGGCCGAGGCGGGGTTCAGCCGCGACGAAGGGGATGGGAGGAATGCGAGCTAGTTCAGCGCGTCCTTCAGCTCCTTGCCCGCCTTGAAGCGGACGTTCTTGCTCGCGCTGATCTTGATCTTCTTGCCGGTGGCGGGGTTACGGCCCTCGCGCGCAGCGCGCTCGGAGATGGAGAAGGTGCCGAAGCCGGGCACCTGCACGCGGTCGCCGCCCTTCAGGCAGCCACCGATGTAGGCGAAGACCGCGTCCACGATCTCCCCGGCCTGCTTCTTGGTGATGCCCTCGAACTCCGACGCGACGCTGTTGACGATATCCGTCTTTCCGGCCATGAAGTCCTCCTTCGTGCCTAAGTTCTATCTAAGTCTGCGGCAGGCGGCAGACGATACGGTAAGGCGCCATGGGTGTCAACTGGAATTCTATATCTCAAACCCCGTTCTGGAGCACGCTCGTCGGGACCATTACGAAGCCACTCGGCGGAGCACCTGGACGGTGAAGCCGTCGTGGTCGTCACCGGTCGGGATCCGCCAGAGGCCCTCCCCGCCAACCCAGCGCGCCACGGGCTGGCTCAGCAACTGGGTCAGAGGCACCGGCTCGAAGCCGCTCCGTCGCTCGCGGAAGCGGGCCACCACGTCCTCGTTTTCCTCGCGCTCGAGGGAGCAGGTCACGGCGATCAGGAGACCCTCCGGCGCGACCAGGTCGGCCGCACCCTCGAGCAGGCGGTGGCCGATCTGGGCCAGACGGCCGATCTCGCTCTCACTCACCCGCCACTTCAGCTCGGGGTGCTTGCGGAAGGTGCCGGTGCCCGAGCAGGGCAGATCGAGGATCACCCGGTCGAAGCGCGCCGAGAGGGCCGGCGCGCCGGCGTCCGCGGCCAGCAGTGGCATACGCCGGCGCAGCCGCCCGAGGTTCTGTCGCAAGATCCCCAGCCGGGCCGGCGAGACGTCCGCTCCGGTCAGCTGCACCCGCGGCTCGAAGGCCAGCAGGGCCAGGCTCTTGCCGCCGGGAGCGGCGGCAGCGTCGAAGACCCGCTCGCCGGGACGGGGTGGCGGCACCAGGGCGGCGGCCTGCCCGGCCTCGTCCTGGATGTAGAGATCCCCGCGCCGGAAGGAGGGGGTGCCGATTGGGTTTCCCGAGCGCACCACAAGACCGAGCGGCGCCACCCGCGAGGCCTCCACCTCGAGCCCGGCGTCGATCAGGTCCTCCGCCAGCAGCTCGCGCCCGCCGCGGTCGCGAAAAGCCATCACGTGGAAGGGCTTGGGCTGGTTGTTGGCGGCGAGCAGGGCGCGGGTGGCCTCGGTCCCCAGCCGTTCGAGGTAGCGCCGCACCAGGAAGACCGGATGCGACAGCTCGATGGCCAAGCGGGTCGCCGCGTCCCCCTCGGAGACCGGCCAGTCGGACAGCTCGGGGGTGCGGGCGATGCGCCGCAGCACCGCGTTGGTGAAGCTCGCCCCGCCCCGGTGGGTCACCCGCGCGGCCTGGGACACCGCCTCGTGCACTACGGCGTGGGCCGGAACGCGGTCGAGGAAAAGTAGCTGGTAGACCGCGATGCGCAGGGGTGCCAGCAAGGCCGGCTCGATCTGGGCGAGAGGGCGGCTCGAGGCGGTCGCCACGACGTGGTCGATACGGCCCAGCCAGCGCAAGGTGCCGAGCACCAGCTCGCGCAGGAAGCCCTGGTCCTTGTCCTCGAAGCGATCGAGGACGTCGGCGAGGAAGGTGTCGGCCGGCGCCAGGGAGGCGAGAGTGCGCTCCACCACCCAGGCCGCCGCGGCCCGGGCGTCCCCCAGGGGCTCGCGCCGGGGCGGCGGGCGGCGAGTGGACTCGAAGCTGCGCGGTGCCGGCAGGGCCGCTGCGCGCTTCACGGGACCGTGACCTCGAAACGGGCACCTGCGGCGAGGTGCTCGCCGCGGGCGAGCTCGGCCCCCGAGACCGGGCCGCGCCCGGGCCGCTGGAGGCGCCTGAGGGCCAGCGCCGTGCCCTCCCCGCAGGCCACCAGGAGAGCCTCGTCGTCGATCGCGGTCACCGTGCCCGGAGCGCCCTCGTGGGACCCGGTCGCCAGCCGAGCGGCGACGATCTTGACCGGCCGGCCGCCGAGCTGCGCCGTCAGGCCCGGCCAGGGGGTGTAGGCGCGGAGACGATCGAAGAGGCGGGAGGAGGGAAGCGTCCAGTCGATCTGCCCGTCCTCCCGCGACAGCAGGCCGGCGAAGGTGACCTGGCCGGGCTCCTGCTCGCGGGGGGCCAGATCGCCCCGCTCGAGGCCCTCGACGGTCTCGACCAGCAACTCGGCGCCGACCTCGGCGAGGCGGGAGCTCAGCCCCTCCGCGGTCTCCTCGGTGCCGATCGCCACCTCGCGGGAAAGCAGCATCGGGCCGGCGTCGAGCTCGAAGACCATCTGCATGGTGGTCACGCCGGTCACCCGGTCGCCCGCGGCGATCGCCGCCTGGATCGGCGCCGCACCCCGCCAGCGCGGCAGCAGGGAGGCGTGGACGTTGACGCAGCCGAGCCGGGGGATAGCGAGCAGACGGCGGGGGAAGATCTGGCCGAAGGCGACCACCGCCGCGAGATCGGGCTGCAGGCGCTCGAGCTCTTCGAGGAAGGCCGGATCCCGCACCTTCTCGAGCTGCGCGACGGCGAGGCCGTGCTCGCGCGCCCAGGCGGCCACCGGCGGATCCGTGACCTTGCCCCCCCGGCCCACCGGCCGGGCCGGCTGGGTCACCACCAACGAGGGCGACCGCCCCGCCGCCACCAGGGCCGCGAGGCTCGGCACCGCAAAGGCCGGTGTGCCGAAAAACACGATCCGCCCGATCTCAGGCATCGAGCCATGGTAGCAGAGCATGCGGGAGGGCCTCTCCCAACTCGTAGGCTGGGTTAGCCGTATTCGGCGTAACCCAGCTCCCGGCACCAGGACAAGAGCTGGGTTACGGCCCTGGTGGGCCTAACCCAGCCTACTCGGCTCGCAGCTCCCGGCTAATCGTCCACCCGGGCGAGGTCGATCTCGGCGAAGTAGTCGCGGGGCACCAGCACCTCCCGAGGCTTCGAGCCCTGGGGAGCGCCCACCAGCCCGTCCCTCTCCATCATGTCGATTAGCCGCGAAGCCCGCGAGAAGCCGATCCGCATGCGGCGTTGGAGGAAGCTCGCGGAGGCCATGCGCTCGGCCACCACCAGCCGGGACGCCTCCTCGTAGAGGTCGTCGTCCGGGTCCCCGGCCTCCCCTCCGCCTCGTTCTCCCTCGATCGGCTCGAGCAGGGCGTAGTCGTACTGCGGCTTGCCCTGCTTCTTGAGCCAGCGCACCAGGGCCGCCGTCTCTTGCTCCGAGACGTAGGCGCCGTGAAGGCGCATCACTCGCGAGGTGCCCTGGGGCATGAACAGCATGTCGCCCTTGCCCAGCAGCCGCTCCGAGCCCACCTGGTCGAGGATCGTCCGCGAGTCGTGCCGGCTGGCGGTGGCGAAGGCGATGCGGCAGGGAAAGTTCGCCTTGATCGTGCCGGTCAGCACGTCCACCGAGGGCCGCTGGGTGGCGACGATCAGGTGGATGCCCACCGCCCGGGCCATCTGCGCCAGGCGGGCGATCGCCGTCTCGACCTCCGCCGAGGCCACCATCATCAGATCGGCCAGCTCGTCGATGATCACCACGATGTAGGGCAGAGGCGCGAGGTCGCCGAGGTCGGCCTCGCCTTCGCCCTCGCCCAGGGCCAGGTGCTTCCTATGCTCGGGGTCGCCGATCGCCTGGTTGTAGTGGGCGATCGAACGCACGTGGACCTTCGCCAGCTTCTTGTAGCGGCTCTCCATCTCCGCCACCATGTGAGCCAGCACGTTCGACGCCTGCTTCGGCTCCACCACCACCGGCGTGCGCAGGTGCGGCACGTCCGTGTAGACCCCCAGCTCGATGCGCTTGGGGTCGATCATGATGAACTGCACCGCTTCCGGTGGCGCCTTGTAGAGGATCGAGGTGATCATCGCCTGCAGGCCCACGCTCTTGCCGGCGCCGGTCGCTCCGGCCACCAGCAGGTGGGGCATGGTGGCGAGGTCGGCAAAGTGGGGCTCGCCGTGGATCGTCACCCCCAAGGCCATGGTCAGCGGCGACGGCGCCTTGGCGAAGCCTTCCTTGGCCAGCAGGCTGCCCAGCCGGATGGTCAGGCGCTCGCGATTGGGCACCTCCAGCCCGAGGGTGGAGCGGCCGGCCAGGCGGTCGATGCGCACCGACTCGGCGCGCAGGGCCAGGGCGAGGTCGTCCTGCAGGTTGACGATCTGGCTGACCTTCACCCCCGGCGCCGGCTGCAGCTCGAAGGTGGTGATCACCGGCCCCGGGCTGATGCCCTCGATCGTCCCCTCCACCCCGAACTCGGCGCAACGCTGGCGGATCATCTCGCCCAGACGCACCAGCTCGTTGCCGTCGACCGAGCCCTTCTCCTCGCTGAGCTGGAGGAGGTTCAGAGGCGGCAGGCCGCTCGCCGGTGGCGGCGGCGCGAAGAGCAAGGGCTCGGCGGGAGCGGGCGGCGCCGGCGCCTTCTCGGCGGCCCGGCGCAGGCGGGGCGGCGGGGCCACCGGGGGCAGCGACACCGAGGCCGATCCGACCAGCGCCTCGACGGCCCGTTCGGGCGCCGCCAGCTCACCCACGCTCGCCACCCGGCGCAGGCCGAAGCCGGGCTCTCCCCGGCGTTCGATCACCCGCACCACCCCGGCCTCGGCCACGGCGCGCGGGGGCAGGAGGACCGGCACGGGCGGCGCCACCAGGGCCTCCCTCGCCGCTGCCTCGCGTTCGACCAGCTTCTCGCGGTGACGGGCGATGACTCGCTGGCGCTCCTCTTCCCTCTCCTTCTTCTCCTTCTGCTCGCGGCGGCGATGGCGGGCGAGGGTGAAGCGCTGGCCCAGCTCCGAGAAGCGAGATCGCCAGCCGACGAGCACCTCGCCGAGCGTGGTCTGCACCAGGAGGGCCACCCCGGCCACCGCAGCCCCGCCCAGCACCAGAAAGGCGCCGGTGGTGTTCAGGCGGGAGGCGAGGAAGCTCGACGCCAGCTCGCCGAAGGCGCCGCCCGCGGCGAGCGGCCGGCCATACCAGGGCACGGCGCCAAAGCCCAGCTGGAAGAGGCCGGGAAGGCTGAGCAGGAGGATCGCCGCCCCGAACCCCCGGCCCACCCGCGGCTCGGCCCCCGCCTTGCGCATCCGGCGGATGCCGCCGACGACCAGGAAGAGGGGCAGGGCCAGGGCGGTCCAGCCCAGGAGGCCGTAGGTGAGGGCGGAAAGCTCGGCGCCCACCGGACCGATCCAGTTGGCGGTGCCGGCGGTGGCCTCCGGTCCCTGGTGCAGCAGGCTGGGATCTGCGGGATGGTGACTGGCGAATGCCGCCCCGAGCACCAGCGCCACCGTGATCAGCAGCACACCCGTAATCTCTCGGCCCTTCTCGGGGGGAAGGCGAGGCTTGGGAGTCTTGGCGGCCTTGGTGGCGCGTTCGGAGGTGGCGGTGCTCACGACACGGGCTCGGGCAGGCTCCTCTCCGGCGAGAAACTCCAGTTTTACCTGAGAGAAGCGAATCTAAGTTCGCACGAAGTCTAGCAGTACGCTGGCGAAGAGGATAGGGCAAGCAGGTGGCGCCCGGCAACGCGGTAGGCTCAACGACCGTGGCTCGCCCCCCTCACCCACCGCTGCGCAAGCGCCTCGGGCAGCATCACCTGGTCGACGGCGCCCTCTGCCGGCCCCTGCTCGACTTTCTCGAGCCAGGGGGCCAGCGGGTGCTCGAGGTCGGCCCGGGAGGTGGGGCGCTGACCGCCGAGCTGCTACGCGCCGGGGCGAAGGTGCTCGCCGTCGAGCTCGACCCGGAGTGGGCCTTCACCCTCCACCGGCGCCTGTGCGGCGGTGCGCCTCTCGCCCTGGCGGTTGCCGACGCCCTCGAGCTCGCCTGGCCGGCCCTCCCGGCACCGACGCTGGTGGCCGGCAATCTGCCCTACAACGTGGCGACGCCGATCCTCGCCCGCGTGCTGCCCCGTCATGAGCGAGTGCCGCGGGCGGCCTTCCTGGTGCAGAAGGAGCTGGCGGAGCGGCTCACCGCCCGGCCCGGCACCCGGCCCTACGGCTCGCTGTCGGTGCTGGCGGCGGCCTACGGCGAGGCGCGAATCCTCGCCCGGGTGCGGCCGGGGAGCTTCCGGCCACCCCCCAAGGTCGAGAGCGCCTTCGTCGGTCTCAGCCTCCACCCACCGCCGCTGCCGCCAGCGGAGATGCCTGCCTTCCTGGCGACGGTCCGGCTCGCCTTCGGCCAGCGCCGTAAGACCCTGCGCAACGCTCTCGGCGCCGGCTGGGGCAAGGAGAAGGCCGAGGCCGCGCTCGCCGCCGTCGGCATCGACCCCGGACGGCGGGCCGAGGAGCTGGGGCTCGAGGACTTCTTGGGCCTCTATCGAGCCCACCGGGAATGACGGACGCTCAGGGCGTGCCAGCTCCCTCTACCCCTAGCTGCCAGAGCAAGAAGCGCATCGCCTCCGCCTGGTCGATGACCTCCTGGCTGGTGGCCTGGCCTCCGGCGTGGCCTGCGCGGGCGTGATAGCGCAGCAGGATAGGCCGCTCGCCGCCGGTCGCGCTCTGCATCCGCGCCGCCATCTTGCGGGCGTGGAGGGGCGCCACACGGGTGTCTCCGTCACCGGTGACGAAGAGCACCGCCGGATAGTGGGTACCCTGCTTGACGTTGTGGTACGGCGAGTAGGCCAGCAGGGCCCGGAGCTCCGCCGCATCCTCAGCCGAGCCGTACTCCGGCGCCCAGTACTTGGCGACCAGGAAGCGGTGGTAGCGCACCATGTCGAGCAGGGGATAGACGCACACCACCGCCCCCACCAGGTCCGGCCGCTGGGTCAGGAGGGCCCCCACCAGCAGACCGCCGTTGCTGCCGCCGGCCACGGCCAAGCGGTCCGGCCGGGTGTAGCGCTCACGCACCAACCACTCCGCGGCGGCCGCGAAGTCGTCGAAGGTGGCCTGCTTCTTCTCTCGCATCGCGGCCTGGTGCCAGGCCTCACCGAACTCGCCACCGCCGCGCAGGTTGGCGACCGCGTAGACCCCACCCCGCTCGACCCAGGCCGCGGCCGTGGCGGAGAAGAAGGGCGACATGCTGAGGTTGAATCCGCCGTAGCCGGTGAGCAGGGTCGGGTGGTCCGCGGTGAGGGCCAGGCCCTTTTTGTGAACCACGAACATCGGCACCTTGGTGCCGTCCTTCGAGGTGAACCAAACCTGCTTCGCCGCCATCTCGGCGGCCGCGATCGGCACCGAGGTCTCGGCCCAAATCGTCCGCCGGCCGGTGGCCACCTCGAGCCGCCAGATCTGCGGTGGCACCACGAAGGAGGAGAACATGAAGAAGGCCTCCTTGCCCTCCCAGCGGCCGACCACCCCGCCGACCGTGCCGAGGGTATCGAGGGCGATCTCCCCCAACTCCGCCCCCTGGGCCGAGAAGCTCACCACCTTGGAGCGCACGTTCTCGAGGTAGTTGACGAAGAGGCGGCCCGCCGCGGCGGTGAAGAACTCCATCACCGCACTCCCCCGCTCGGGAACGATTTCCTGCCAATGCTCGCGCGCGGGTCGGGCGAGGTCGACCCGGAGCAGTCGGCCGTTCGGCGCTTGCCAGTTGGTCTGCAGGAACAGCTGGCCGCCGGCGATCTCGGGCAGGAAACGCGCCTCGATGCCGGTGACGATCGGCGCGAAGCCCCGGCCGGCCGCGAGGTCGTTGACGTGTACCTCGGTGACGTCCGCCGAGGCACCGAAGTAGACCACCGCGACCAGATAGCGGCCATCCGCGGACAGCCCGAGATCGAGGATCTTCTCCGGCCCGAGCCCGGTGCCGAACAGCTCCCGATCCTCGGCGACCGGCCGCCCCAGCACGTGTGCGTAAACCCGCGGCCCTTCGGCGCCCAGCTTCGAGTAGTAGAGGGTGTCGGCCTTGGGCGAGAGGAGGGCGCCGAAATAGCGCGCTCGCGGCAGCGTCTCTCCCACGTCCTTCTTGCCATCGACGTCGAAAACCCGAATCTCGACCTCGTCCTGGCCGCTGTCGCGCACCCAGTAGACCAACCGGTCGCCTCTCTCGCTCACGCTCCAGAGACCGACCGCGAGCGAGTGGTCCTCCCGCCAGGGGTGGGGATCGATCAGCACCTCGTCGGTCCCGCCGAGACCCCGCCGCAGGACGATCGTCGAGCGCTCCTGGTTCGCCAGCCGGCGGCTGAAGAAGTAGCGGTCACCGGCCAGGTTGGCCCAGGGGAGAGAGAAGGAATCCACCTTGAGCAGCTCGGAGAAACGCTTCTCGAGGGCCTCTCGGCCCGGCCGAGCGCCCAGCAGCGTGTCGGTGTAGGCGTTCTGGGCGTCGATCCAGCGGCGGGTCTCCGGGGATTCCTGGTCCTCCAGCCACTGGTAGGGATCGACGATCTCCACGCCGTGGAGCTGCTCGCGCACCGGTTCCTCCCGGGTCGGCGGTGCGGTCGGTCGGGCAACGGCCAGGGCGGGCATCAGCAACGACAAACCTCCCATCCAGAGAAGCGAGAAGAGGGCGCAGTGGGCAGGGGACGAGGTCGGGGAAAGGCGGGTCGGGGTCATCGTTCCTCCTCGTGGCGATCGGGCGATTCTACGAGCAGAGAGGGGGTCCTGGCGCCCGACGGTGTGGCCGGCCCCCTCTGGTATTCTTTCGGTTCCGACCCGATGACACCAACGAGGGTTCAACCAGGGCCCAGCCGGTGAACAGCGACTCCTCCCCCGCGGCCTACCACTGCGTGGCCCTCCAGGAGCTCGAGCGCTTGCTCGAGCGCCGGCGGCCCAGCGGCCGGGCCTTCCCGGTGGAGCTCAACCTCGCCGACAACCTGGTCGAGGTCCTGAGGAAAGCCAACGAGTTCGTGCCCTCGGCCGCGGGCTCGATCCTGCTCGACGATCCTCGCGACCACGGCACGGACCTGACCTTCATCGCCGCCTTCGGCGACAAGGCGGCCGGGCTGGTGGGCCTCTCCATCCCGGCCGACCAGGGCGTCGCCGGCTTGGTCTACCGCACCGGTGAGCCCTACCTCGCCGGCGATGCCCGCCAGGACCCCAACTTCTTCGCCGGGGTCGATCTGCAGACCTCCTACCAGACGATGTCCCTGGTGGCGATCCCGATCCGCATCGAAGGCCGAGTCTGCGGCGTCCTCGAGCTGATCAACCGCCAGCGCGACCGCACTTACAGCGAGCACGACCGCAACCTGTTGACGATCTTCGCCGACTACATCTCGGTCGCGGTCCAGAACGTGCTCGATGGCCGGCGGGCTCAAGAGATCGCCAAGCGCGACAACCTGACCGGCCTCTACAACGACCGTTTCCTCCACATCGCCCTCGCCCGCGCGGTATCGGACTGCCGGGCCAGGCCCCGGGACCTCGCGGTGCTCTTCCTCGATCTCGACTTCTTCAAGCGGGTCAACGACACCTGGGGGCACCTCGCCGGCAGCCAGGTGCTGCGCGAGGTGGGCGACCTCTTGCGGCGCCGCATCCAGGGCTACGAATCGATCGCCGCCCGCTACGGCGGCGACGAGTTCGTGCTGGTGATGCCCGGTCTCGACCTCGAAGGGGCCGTGGACCTCGCCGAGGAGATCCGCGCCGACCTTCTGGAGACGGCCTTCTGCCAGGAGCCGGGCGACATCTTTCCCGAGGTCCTCTGCCTGCGCGGCCAGACCTGCTCGATCGGCATCGCCACCCTGAACCAGCACATCGCCGAGGAGCTGTCGGACGAGAAGGTCAAGAGCACCCTGTTACGGCTCGCTGACGCGGCCATGTACGTGGCCAAGGAGATCGGCCGCAACCGAACGGCCGTCGCCGGGTCACCCGTTCGTCGCCGCGGCGAGGCCAGCCCTCCCGCCCGCTGACTCGCCGGCTCGCCGCTCGGACGGTAAGTGGTTTTTTTTCAGATACTTGACTGGATTGCACAATTCTCTGGCCAAATCGCTCAAGGCCGCTTGGCAGCGAAGCCGAGGCCGCCTCTCCGCGACTTTTCCACAGACTTTTCGACAGGTGTTGCGGAAAGCATCCATACCCCAAGGCGTATCTGTCGCCCTTGGAAGAGGTTACGGTGAGGTGACGGCTGCGGAAGCCAGGGCGGCGCAGCGGGCACCTGGAAAGGCCATCGCCGAGGTGCCGGGGAGGCTCGCCGCGGAGGGAAGCTCGAAGCGGGAAACGGCGCCAGCGACCAGGGGCGAGCGGAACCAGGGCTCGGCCCAGGGCAGGCGCCGGAAGACCACCACCGACACGCCGCCCCTCTCGTCCTCCTCGCCGATGCCGAGCCCCAGGGTCGGTCCCTGGGCCGGTACGGGCGCCTCCAGCGCCTCGACCAAGGCCTGACGCAGGCCGGCCTCCACCCCCGGCCAACGGGCGATGGCCCCGCGCGCCCCGGCGACGAGATCCGGATGTTCCGCGAGGATGGGGCTGGCGCCCAGGCGGGGCTCGAGCAAGAGGGCCCGGGCCAGGCAGACCGCAGGCTGCTCGGACTCCGAGGAACGGAAGGCCAGGAAGAACGGTCCCCAGGCCCCGAGGGGGTCGGTCGCCATCGCCTCGTGGAGGGCTTCCTCGGCCCAGGGTGCGTTCACCTCGACTCCCGCCACTCCGGCATTGAGCCAGAGCTGCCCCACTCCGGGTGCCCCGCGAGCGGCCGCCAAGGCCGCGCTCGCGTCCACCTCCTCACCGCTGCGAGACCACCGGGCCCGGTACAGAGGGAAGGCCGGATCGAGCTCGACGGCCCGGTGCAAGTGGGCTGCGGCCGCCTCTCGGGTGGCAGCGAGGCGAACCCGCTCGTAGCCGAGCTGGGCCCGGTCCCGGGGCAGGAGCCAGAGCACCGCGGCCAGGACCCAGGTCAGGGCCAGGGCCCGGTGCCAGCGGGGTGGCGCCCCGGTGGCCAGTGGCTCCACCGGGGCCCCACCCGCGAGCGCAGCCCCGGCTGCCACGATCACGGCGGCGGCCACCGCCCTGACGTCCAGCATCGAGTGGCCGAGGCTCGCCACCGCGGCACCGAGCAGGCCCAGGAGGCCGGCCTCGATCCGTCCCGGCTCGCCAAGGGCTCGCTCGCGCCATCGGGCCCTGGCGAAGGCGAGACCCAGCCCAACGGCCCAGATCAGGCCGAGAGCCCCCAGCTCGTAGAGCAGAGTGAGCGGCAAGGAGTGGAGCTGGCCGACGATCTCGGAGGGCGGATTGATGCCCGGGATGGGCTCGAAAAAACGCCCCACCGTCCAGCCCGTCGAGCCCGGGCCCCAGCCCAGCAAGGGCCGCGCAACCCAACCCGCCTGCGCCGCCTCGTGGTAAGTGCCGCGGGCGGCCAGGGAGGGATCCCCCTCCGAGAAGATGCGCACCAGCCGAGGTGCCGACAAGAGGGCGAGCAGGGCACCGACGAGGACGACTCGCTTCTGCAGCGAACGATGGGCGGCCGCGAGACAGATGCCCTGGGCCGCCACCGCCACCCAGGCCGCCAGAGAACCGGTGACCGCGAGGGCCACGACGCCGAGGGCCAGTGCCCCTCGAGCCAGCCTGCCCGCGGCATCTCCCCGGCGGGCCCGCTCCGCCACCAGAGGCAGGAGGGTCACCAGCCACAGCCCCAAGGTCGCGTGATGGCCCAGGGGCTGGGAAGCCCGCTCCGTTTCTCCCGAGAGCCAGGCAGCCAGCGCCCAAGACGAGACCGCCGCCAGGGCCAGGGCGAGGCCGACCGCACCCCGCTCAGCGCGCTCGGCGCTCCGCCAGCAGGCCGCCACCGCGGCCGGGGCGAGCAGCAGCGCTGGCGCGAGCCACATCCCCACGGCCCCGGCCCGCGGCACCGGCGAGGCCAGCCAACTGGCGGCCAGGCCGATCAAAGCCCCCACAACGAGCCATCGACCCCACCGCCCCAGCCTCAGCGGATCGCGCCAGGTCGGGGCTCCAAGCACCAGCGCGACGAGGGCGACGCCCTGGACGGTCGCAGCTCCCGCCGCCGAGAGCTGCCCTTCGAGCGTGCCCGCCCACAGCGAGAGCAGAGCGAGCACGGCGGCCGGGAGGAAGGCGACCATGGCGCTGGATTGTACGGAGCCCGGGTTAGAATCGCCCCCTCGACCTTCCCGCGTGGGCGGCCCGCCCGCGCTCACTCCTTGAGAGAGGCACCCATGACCACCTTGCTCGCTTCGACCGAGGTTGCCCAGCTGCTGGCCGACCTCGGCATCTCGGACGACCATCCCGGGGCCTTCGATGGCGCCTGGATCCCCACCGCTGGCCCCCGCATCAACTCCATCAACCCAGCCACCGGCGAAGTCCTCGGCTCCGTTCGCTCGGCCACCGAAGCTGACTACGAACGCTGCGTGCGGGCCGCCGAGCAGGCCTTCCGGGCCTGGCGCACCTGGCCAGCCCCCCAGCGTGGCGAGGTCGTGCGCCTGCTCGGCGAGGAGCTGCGGCGGGTGAAGGAGCCCCTGGGCCGGCTGGTGTCGCTCGAGGTCGGCAAGGTGCTCTCGGAGGGCCTCGGTGAGGTGCAGGAGATGATCGACATGTGCGACCTCGCGGTCGGCATGTCCCGCCAGCTCACCGGCCTCTCCATGCACTCCGAGCGCCCCCAGCACCGGATGTTCGAGCAGTGGCAGCCGCTGGGGCCGGTGGGCATCATCACCGCCTTCAACTTCCCCGTCGCCGTGTGGGCCTGGAACGCCGCGGTGGCCGCCGTCGGCGGCGACTCGATGGTCTGGAAGCCCTCGGAGCTGGCTCCGCTGACCGCCGTGGCCGTGACCAAGATCGCCCAGCGCGTGGCCGAGAAGGCGGGGGCACCGCCAATCTTCACCCTCGCGATCGGCGGCCGGGACCTGGGCGTGGCGATGAGCCACGACCGCCGTATCCCGCTGGTCTCGGCCACCGGCTCGGTGCGCATGGGCAAGGCGGTGGGGCAGGCCGTGGCCGAGCGCCTCGGCCGCTCCTTGCTCGAGCTGGGCGGCAACAACGGCATCCTGGTGATGGACGACGCCGACCTCGACCTCACCCTGCGGGCCGTGCTCTTCGCCGCCGTGGGCACCGCCGGCCAGCGCTGCACCAGCCTGCGCCGGCTCTTCCTCCACAAGGGCATCGCGGCCGAGATGAAGCGCCGCCTGGTCGCCGCCTACCCCTCGATCACCATCGGCGACCCCCTCCAGCCCGGCACCCTGATGGGGCCCCTGATCAGCGAGCAGGCGGTCGCCAACATGATGGCCGCGATCGAGACCGCCAAGGCCCAGGGCGGCCGTGTGCTCTCCGGCGGCCGGCGCCTCGACCGCCCCGGCTTCTTCGTCGAGCCCACCCTGATCGAGGCCACCGCCCACATGCCGATCACCTGCGAGGAGACCTTCGCCCCGATCCTCTACCTCTTCGAGATCGACGATCTCGAAGCCGCGATCGAGCTGCACAACAGCGTGCCGCAGGGCCTCTCCTCGGCGATCTTCACCTTGAACCTCCGCCACGCGGAGCGCTTCCTCGCTGCCACCGGCAGCGACTGCGGCATCGCCAACGTCAACATCGGCACCTCGGGCGCCGAGATCGGCGGCGCCTTCGGCGGCGAGAAGGAGACCGGCGGCGGCCGCGAGGCCGGCTCGGACTCCTGGAAGGCCTACATGCGGCGGCAGACCTGCACGGTCAACTGGGGCACGGCGCTGCCCCTGGCCCAGGGTGTGAAGTTCGAGGTGGGCTAAAGCGCTAGCGCAGGTCCGGCACGCGGAGGGCGCCCGGCACCACGTCGAAGCGGGCGCCCCCGGGAGGCACCGGGCCGAAGCGCTCGCCGTCGCCGTAGACGGCCAGAGGCCGGTCCACCTCGATCTCGGCCCAGGGGCTCCTGGCCGTGAACACCGCCGGGTGGCATTCGTGGGTGCCCTGGTAGACCTTGGGGAAGACCCGCAGGAAGGTGGGCTTCGACACCTCGCGCACTATCACCAGGTCGAGGAGGCCGTCGTCCAGCACGGCCTGGGGGGCGATGCGCATGCCGCCCCCGAAGCGGGGTCCGTTCGCCACCACCACCAGCATCGCCCGGGTCTCGAGCTCGCCCCCTTGCCAGCGCACCCGCACGCTGGGAGCTCGGAAGGTGGCGAGAGTGTGGAGCACGGAGTAGACGTAGATCCACGGCCCTCGGAAGCGTTTGACCCGGTTGGCTGTCTCGTTGGCCGCGGCGTCGAAGCCGGTGCCGGCGATGGCGCCGTAACAGCGCCCACCGGTGCGCACCACGTCGATCGAGCGCAGGGGCGCAGCGAGCGCGGCGCGCACACCGGCCTCGATGTCCATGGGCATGCCGAGCGAGGCGGCGAGGTCGTTGCCGCTGCCGGCGGCGAGGGGGACGAGGGCACAGTCCGTACCGACCAGACCCTGGAGGGCGAGGTTCTGGGTGCCGTCTCCGCCGCACACGACCAGGCGCTCGACGGCGTCGCGCGCCGCTTGGCGGGCCTTCTCGGTCAGGTCGCCCGGGCTCGAGGAGAGCTGGAGCTCCCCACCGTGCTCGCGGGCCAGAGCTTCGAGGCGAGAGCGGTGCCGAAGCGCCTTGCCACCGCCGCCGGCGGGGTTCAGGAGAAAGCGGATCATGGCCGGTGATGAGCTCGCGCGGACGCTATCACTACCGCCGTAGAATCCCCCCATGGCCAAGCCCGAGATCCAGATCCTGGTCTGCACCAATGAACGCGACTCGGGGGACAAGAAGCCCAGCTGCGGCCCCCGGGGCGCCATGGACGTCTACCGCCGCTTCAAGGACCGGGTCAAGGAGCTCGGCCTGCGCGACCAGGTCATGGTCGTCCGGACCGGCTGCCTCAAGCACTGCAGCCGAGGCACCACCTGCGCCATCTGGCCCTACAACCTCTGGTATCAGCGCGTGAAACCGAAGGACGTGGACGAGATCCTGGAGAAGATGGTGGAAGGCAACGGCGAGGCCGTCGAGCGGCTGCTGATGCCGGACATTCCTTGGGAGTGAGGGGGGTACGGCGCCCCAGAGTGGCTGAAATTCAGCCACGCCGTGGTCAAATTTCAGCCAGAGATCACAGCGGGTAAAGGTCTTTGTCGATGCGCGGCTTGCCTCGGCCGCGGGTGCGGGCCTGGCTTTTCTTCTGGAAGAAGTCGTCCAGGGCGGTGTCCTCCTCACCGAGGTCCCCCCCCAGCTCCTCCTCCAGCGTCTCGGGGT
>JBIOYC010000283.1:0-6979 GCA_044869955.1 Thermoanaerobaculia bacterium
GCCCCGCTACCTGCTTCCCGAAGCCTACCGGCGGGTGATCCGCCGGGTCGAGAGGGTGCTCGCCGAGCACTTCCGGCGTGACCACCTCTCCCCCGGGCTGGCCAAGGCCGAGGCGATCGAGAGGATCTTCCCGGGCCGCTCGGCAATCCTCGCCGAGGTCTACCTCTCCTGGCTGGTGGCGCAGAAAAAGGTCGCCCTCGAGGGCGGCCGAATCACCCTGCCTGGCCGCCGCCCGGATCTCTCCCACGAGGAATCGGCCCTCGAGGGCAGAGTCATCGCCCGCTTCGAGGCCGCCGGCCTGACCCCCCCCTCCCCTTCCGAGCTGCGCGATGAGCTGGGAGCCAAGCCGCAGATCCTCGAAGGGGTGATGCGCCACCTGGTCGATCGCGGACGGCTGGTGCGGCTGGGCGGCGGCCTGATGATCGCCGCCAGCGCCGTGACCGGCCTCCAGCGGGACCTCGCCACCACCGGCTGGCAGCGCTTCGGCGTGCCCACCTTCAAGGACCGCTTCAACCTCTCCCGCAAGTGGGCCATCCCCCTGCTCGAGTATCTCGACGGCATCGGTGCCACCCGTCGAGTGGGCGACGAGCGCCTGCTGGTCGCGAGCCGCCTGCGCACCGAGGAGAAGCCATGAGGTCGATCGCCATCCTGGGTGCCTCGGCCCAGCGCTCGAAGTTCGGCAACAAGGCCGTTCGGGCCTACCTCGCCGACGGCTGGAAGGTCTTCCCCGTGCATCCCGGCGGCGCTCCGATCGAGGGCCAACCGAGCTTCAAGAGTCTCGCCGAGCTGCCCGAGCGACCGGACCGGCTGAGCGTCTACCTGCCG
Source organism: Thermoanaerobaculia bacterium (assembly GCA_044869955.1). Lineage (GTDB taxonomy): Bacteria > Acidobacteriota > Thermoanaerobaculia > Multivoradales > SZUA-115 > CALMKX01. The sequence goes on from JBIOYC010000283.1 coordinate 826, forward strand.
CCTCCGCTGACCCTGGAGCTGCTGCCGGAGATGCTCGCCTCCGGAGCCACCGAGGTCTGGCTCAACCCGGGCGCGGCCGACGAGGCCGTGCTCCGGCGGGCCCGCGAGCTCGGCCTGCCCTTCGTCGACGCCTGCAGCATCGTCGACATCGGCTTCTCCCCCAGCCAATTCCCCTAGAGCCGTCGTCCCCCGAGACCCATCACTTCTCGCCGCCGACAAGTCCTTGTCCCCTTTTTGGGGGTCTACAGAATCTTTCAAGGAAAGAGGCAATGGTGAGCGGACTACCACCAAAGACTCTTAGTGCAAAGAAAATAAAAATTCTGTTACGATGCCTGGGATGAGAGGAGTCGGTATGGCCCTAAGGGATGCATCAGCCCTCCCCGCGCAGCACAGACCCCACCTCCCCGAGGGCTGGGCGGGGTCGGTTCCGGACTCCGGACAGCCAGCTGCCGGCCCCTACGACGCGCTCCTGCCGCGAGTCAGCCAGCGTCTCGCCGCGGCCGTTTTCGAGCTGACGGAGAGCCGGCGCCGGGCTCAGGGCCTGTGGCGCGAGCTCACGCGGGTCGACAAGGAGCATCGCCCCCTCCTGGTGGCCAACCAGAGCCGCTTCACCGAGTGGGGGCTCGCGGAGCTGTTGACGGAAGAGGCGAGGGAAGCGCTGGCCGGTGACCCCGACGCCGCGGAGCACCACACCACGCTCGTCCTCATGGTCTGCGCACGGCTCGATCCTCCCGGTGGTCGCCTGCCCCTGTTGCGCGACCTCGAAGCTCAGGCCTGGGCGCTGGCCGGCGCTTCCCGCGCCGCTCGCGGCGAGCTGGCCGCGGCCGGCGATGCCTTCCGGCGGGCGGCCGCCGCCCTCGCCCATGGCTCCGGCGACCCTCTGCTGCGCGCCGACCTGCTCGAGCTGCGGGCTCCCTGGCTGCTGGCCCAGGGACGGCGCCAGCGGGCGGAGCTGGCGCTGCGCAAGGCTCGAGCCCTGTGCACGCGGGCCGGCGAGGCCGGCCGCGCCATCCGCTGTGGGGAGGCCCTCGACGAGCTGCCCCAGGGCGCCCAGGTCGGCCGCCTCCGGCTGAGGGGCTAAAATCGGCCCTCTGGCCGGTCCTTCCCCGGCCGCAGGAGGCCGGCATGGCGGTACGGATCGACGGTCGCTACCTGGGCGACCTCAAGACCGAGATCACCCACGAACCTTCGGGCGTCGTCCTGCGCACGGCCGCCCCCGCCGACAACCAGGGCGACGGCAGCTCCTTCTCCCCCACGGATCTGGTCGCGGCCGGCCTCGGCGCCTGCATGATGACCATCCTCGGCATCGTGGCCCGGCGGGACGGCCTCGACCTCTCGGGCGCCCTCTTCACGGTCGAGAAGCACATGACGGCCGAGCTGCCGCGGCGCATCGCGCGGCTGGTGGTGGTGCTGAGGCTCCCGGCATCGATCCCCGAAGACCAGCGCGAGAAGCTCCGTCGCTCGGCTCTGACCTGCCCGGTGCACCGGAGCCTGCTGCCGGAGATCGACATCCCCCTCGAGATCGTCTACGAGTAGGCGCGCAGGCGCTCCGCGAGGCCGGCGAAGAAGGGCTCGAGGTCGTCCGCGTCGGGCAGGGTGATCTCCAGCTTGCCGTTGGCCAGCCGGCGCACCCCACCGTCCCCCGCCGGCAGCAGGGGCACCGTCACCTTCTCGCGGTCGAGGTCGAGCTCGTCGGTGACGTCGAAGACGCGGTTCATCAGCTCCTGGGTGAGGATCTTCATGGCTGCTCCCTTGCCTCTCCCGGCCCGCCCGCTCTAACCTCGCACCATGAGGTCGATCGAAGGGGAAGAGCTCGAGAGCCCCGGCGCCGGCAGTGAGACGAGATCCCGTCCCCGTCGCCCCCGGCGCAGCCGTGTGGTCTTGCACAACGATGATTTCACGACCATGGACTTCGTCGTCCACGTGCTGATGAAGCACTTCGGCAAGCCGCCCGGAGAGGCCACCCAGGTGATGCTCGAGGTCCATTACAAGGGCATCGGCGTGGCGGGCACCTATCCCCACGAAGTGGCCGAGACCAAGGTGGCCGAGGTCACCGCCGAGGCCCGGGTCGCGGAGATGCCCCTGCTGCTCACCCTCGAGCCGGCAGGGGACGAGGAGCCGTCATGAGGCTCTCGCAGGACCTCGAGATCTCGCTCGCCGTCGCCCTTTCGGAGGCCGGTCGCCTCGGCCACGAGTATGCCGGCACCGAGCACCTGCTCTACGCCCTGACCCTCGACAGCCGGGTCAGCCGCATCCTCGAGGCCGCCGGGGCCAGCGTCGAGCGGCTGCGCAAGCGGCTCTCCCAGTACCTCAGCCACGACATCGTGCCGGTGCTCGGCGAGGCCGACGACACCGGCGAGCCCCGGCTCTCCCTGGCCCTCGAGCGGGTCTTCGCCCAGGCGACGATGCACGTCCAGGGGGCCGGCCGCGACCTGGTGGAGGGTTCCGACCTGCTGGTGGCCCTGTTCACCGAGCCCGGCTCCTACGGCGTCGAGCTGCTGGAGAGCGAGGGCGTCAGCCGCTACGCCGTGGTCAGCTACCTCGCCCACGGCGGGCGCAGCGTGGGGACCTCCCTCCCGGCCCGCCGTCGCGAGCGCGAGAGGGTGGAGCCGGGAGAGCTCGAGGAGGACGAGGGCGAGGCCGCCCCCGATCCGGACGACCCTCTCGCGGCCTTCGCCCGCGATCTCACGGCGGAGGCCCGGCGGGGCGAGCTGGACCCGCTGATCGGCCGCAGCCGGGAGCTCGAGCGCCTGTTCCAGATCCTCCAGCGGCGCACCAAGAACAACCCCCTCCTGGTCGGCGAGCCGGGAGTGGGCAAGACCGCCCTGGTCGAGGGCCTGGCCGGTCGCATCGCCGCCGGCGAGGTCCCGGCCCCCTTCACCGGCACCCGCATCTTCCGGCTGGACCTGGGAGCCCTGCTCGCCGGCACCCGCTATCGGGGCGACTTCGAGAACCGCCTGAAAGCGGTGCTCGGCGCCCTCGCCGACCCGGGCCGCGCCGGCGAGCGACCGATCCTCTTCATCGACGAGATCCACACCGTGATCGGCGCCGGGTCCACCGGCCGCGGCACCCTGGACGCCTCGAACCTGCTCAAACCGGCCCTCGAGCAGGGCCGGCTGCGGGCGATCGGCGCCACCACCTGGGAGGAGTACCGCCAGACCTTCAGCCGCGACGCCGCCCTCGCCCGGCGCTTCCAGAAGATCGAGCTCGGCGAGCCCTCCGTGGCCGAGACGGTAGCGATCTTCCAGGGCCTCGCCGACCGCTACGAGCGCCACCACCAGATCCGCTACTCCAGGGCGGTGATGGAGACCGCCGCCGAGCTCGCCTCCCGCTACCTGCGGGACCGCCACCTGCCCGACTCCGCCCTCGACCTGCTCGACGAGACCGGCGCCGTGCTCCACCTCGCCGGCCGCAAGCAGGCCGGGGTGGCCGACGTCGAGGAGGTGGTGGCGCGCATGGCCGGCATCCCGGTCGGCAACGTGCGCCGGGACGAGCGAGACCGCCTGCGCGATCTCGCCGGCGAGATCAAGAAGGCCGTGTTCGGCCAGGACGAGGCCGTCGAGCGCCTGGCCACAGCGGTCAAGGTGGCCCGCGCCGGCCTGCGGGACTCGGTCCGGCCGATCGGCTGCTTCCTGCTGACCGGCCCCACCGGCGTGGGCAAGACCGAGGTCGCCCGGCGCCTCGCCGAGGTGCTCTCGGTGGCCTTCCTGCGCTTCGACATGAGCGAGTACATCGAACGCCACACGGTCTCGCGCCTGGTCGGCGCCCCTCCCGGCTACGTCGGCTACGACCGCGGCGGCCTGCTGACCGAGGCCGTGGCCAAGAGCCCCCACGCCGTGCTGCTGCTGGACGAGATCGAGAAGGCTCACCCCGACGTCTTCAACCTGTTGCTGCAGGTGATGGACCACGGCACCCTGACCGACACCAACGGCAAGGCCACGGACTTCCGCCACGTGGTGCTGTTGATGACCTCGAACGTCGGCGCCCGCGAGCTGGCGGCGCGGCCGATCGGCCTTTCCCCTGCCGAGCCCGGGGGCACCCGCCCGGACGCCGAACGCGCGGTCGAGAAGCTGTTCTCCCCCGAGTTCAGGAACCGTCTCGACGCCCGCCTGGAGTTCAAGTCGCTGACCCCCGAGGTGATGGAGCGCATCGTCGAGAAGATGGTGCGTGAGCTCTCGGCTCAGCTCGCCGGCCGGCGGGTCACGGTCGAGCTCACCGAGGCCGGCCGGAAGCTGCTCTCCCGGCTGGGCTTCGACCCCGCCTTCGGCGCCCGCCCCCTCGCCCGGGTGATCGAGGAGAAGGTCAAGCAGCCGCTGACCGACGAGCTGCTCTTCGGCGCCCTGGCCGAAGGAGGCAAGGTCACCCTCGACGCCGAGGAAGGGGAGCTCCGGCTGCGGGTCTCGGCACTTCGCTGACCTTCCCTTCGCCTCCTCTGCGCATCCCCTTTCCGAGAGGAGGTGAGGAGTTTGCTCCGCCAGTCCGTCTAACTAGGAGTACTGGTCCTGTTACCCGCGGGTAGTTTCCGCGTCGTCAATGGCGAAGGGAGCAACGATGAGGAGTAGAGCAGGCAAGAGACTTGGGACTTGGCAGCTGGGAGCTGTCTTTCTTTTCGCCTTACTCGCCTGGGCTCCCACCCCAACGCATGCTACGGACAGCTCGGACCTCTCCTCGGCTTTGCGCGGTAGTGACATCTGCCAAGATCTGGTCAGCAACGACGGCATCGGCATCGACTTCAACCCTGACGACGCGATCGTCATCCCCCGCTGCTGCAACTGCGTGTGCGTGGGCGCGTGCTTGCCGCCGGAGCAGTGCCCTGCAGGCTTGGGCTGCAACCACGACACGGGCGGCCTTCGCTGCTACCCGGCCGAGGTGGGCGCGGTGGTCTTCGAGACCACGCCGCCCGGGTGTGATCCTCACCTCGGGACCTGCGGGGTCAAGGGCAGCCTGGACCTGCGCTTCCCGGGCAACAGCAACAACCCGAACACGGCCGGCGTCGGCCCCCTGATCGAGTGGAAGCAGGGGGCCACGGTCATCGGCCGCTGCGGCCAGGCCGGCGGCCTGGAAATCGACGACGACGCGGGCACCACGGTGATCGTGCGGCAAGGCTTCACCTGCAACAGCACCAGCACGGGGGGCGCCGTCTACACGGCGGAGGTGACCACCTGCCCGGGTGCCACGTTCGCAAACTGCGACATCCTCGCCCCGGACCAGAACGTCAACTTCACGGACCCGGTGCTGCGCTCGATCTTCTGCAGCGAGCCGCCGGTGACCTCCTGCAACGGGGACGCGAGCTGCAAGGAGTGCCCGGCGGGCCTCCCCGTCGGCGGCGGTGGCGCCGGGGCCAGCCCTCCCGGCACCGGCCCGGGGGCCCAGCTGCGCTACCACGCCGGCGGCGTGGGCCACCTGGGCTACCCCGGCTCGGCGGCCTGGAACGTGGTGCTCGGCCGGTATTGGTCTTTTGATTACTCCGAGCGGATCGTCGCCGATCCGGACCCCGCGCACGTCTGGCTGCTGACCCGCTTCGCCACGTTCCGCGAATTCACCGACGGCAACGCCGACGGCGTCTACGAGGACGTCTCGCCCTCGGACGAGTACCGGACCCTCACCTACGCGGCCGGCACCGGCTGGACCCTCACCGACCTGGACGGCATGGTCCAGCTCTTCGACGCCACGGGCCGTTGGCTTTCCACCACCGACCGTTTCGGCAACGCGACCATGGGCGGATACAACGGGTCGGGTCAGCTCACCACGGTCACCAAGCCGGATGGCCGCAGCGAGACCTTCGGTTACCACGCCGACGGCCGGCTGGCCTCGATCACCGAGGTCGGCGTCGGCGGCACGGCCAGCCGCACCTGGAGCTACACCTGGCGGGGCCAGGACCTGCAGCGCATCGACCAACCGGACGGCCGGGCCCTGCGCTTCTCCTACGGCCAGCTCGGTTATATGTACCGAGTGATCGAGGTCGGCACGGACGGCTTGGAGCGCACCCTCCAGGGCTGGAGCTACGACGCCTGGGGCAACGCCAACCGCACCTGGAAGGGCGACACCAACTTCGGCGATGAGGACGCGGTGGAGAAGTGGGAGATCACCTTCACCAACCCCACCGCCCCCACGGCGGCGGCCGTGAAGGACCCTCTGGGTCGCGTCGCCACCT
>JBIOYC010000284.1:0-6747 GCA_044869955.1 Thermoanaerobaculia bacterium
CCGGGCGGCGGCGACGGTGGTGATCTCGGCGGGCTCGGACGGGGCCGCGGCGTGCGGTGTCGCCAGCAGGAGGAGGGCGAGAGCCGGGAGCGTCATGGTCTGGAGCCCAGGGTGAGGGTGCCGGTGCGCTCTTCCTCGCCGGCCATGATCTCGGCGTGGGTGCCCCGGAACTGGCCGTCGCGGAATTCACCCTGGAACGTGAAGGTGCGCCGACCGTTCTCGTTGCGCACGCGTCCGGAGAGGGTGCCGCCCTCGAGGCTGCCGTCCGCCGTTCCCGAGTAGGTGTGGCTGCTGCCGCCGAAGTCGAAGCGGAAGGAGACGCTCCATTGGCGTTCTCCGGCCGGCGTGAAAACCGCCTCGACGTCCCCCTCGTCGCCGCCCTGGAACCAGACGTAGGTGCCGGTGAGGGTGCGTTTCGCGCCGGGCTCCGCGGCCAGGGCCGGGGTGGCGAGCAGGAGCAGGGCGGTCAACCACGAGGAGGCGATGCGAGGCATAGGGGTCCCCTTTCGAGGGGGGAGCTTGGCGGAAAGCCGCGCCGCTGTCGAGCCTCCCGAAATGGCTGGCACCTCGGGAGAGTCCGTCGAATAGAATCTGCTCAATGAGTCCGAGCCTCTCCGCTACCGAGCCGGAGGTCTACCGTTTCGAGCGTTTTCGGCTCGACTGCCGAGAGCGCCTGCTGTTCCGGGGCGGGGAGGAGATCTCCCTGCCGCCCAAGCACTTCGATCTGCTGCTCTCGCTGGTACGCCGGGGCGGCCGGCTGGCCACCAAGGACGAGCTGCTGGCCGAGGTCTGGCCGGCGGTGGTGGTCACCGAGGCCAGCCTGTCGCAGGCGGTCTCACAGCTGCGCCGGGCCCTCGGCGAGCCAGCCTCCGTGGAGAGCTTCATCCTCACCGTGCCCAAGGTCGGCTACCGCTTCGGGGTGCCGGTCGACAGGGTCACCGGGTCGGCGCCCACTCCGGCCCCGGCGTCGCGGGTGGTGCCGAGGCCCGGGAAGGCGGTCTGGCGGCAGCGGCTGCTGGTCGGGTTGGCGGCGTTCGGGCTGTTCGCCGCGGCCTTCGTCGCCATCGGCCTGCGCTCGCAGGCCCTGCGCCAGGGAGGCGGCGCCGAGAGCGAGGTGCCGCGGGCCGGGGAGCCCGGCGACCCCGGGGCCCGGCGCCTCTACTTCGAGGGCCTCTCGGCCCTGCGCATCGGGGACTGCCTGACGGCCCGCGACCGCCTCGAGCAGGCCCTGGCCCGAGAGGGGGGCTCGCCTCTCGCCCTGTCGGCCCTGGCCGAGGCCCTCGGCACCCTCGGCGACGACCGCCGCGCCGCGGAGCTCGCCACCCGGGCCGCCCGGCTTTCCGGCGGGCTGGCCGCCGAGGACCGTCAGTGGCTGGAGGCCCGCGCGGCGGCCGCCGAGCACGACTGGCCCCGGGCGATCGAGCGCTTCGAGGCCCTCTTCGCGCGCTATCCCGACCGCGTCGAGATCGGCCTGGATTTGGTTTCGACCCTGCTCCGAGCCGGACGAGGGCCGACGGCAGTGCTGGCCGTCGGCCGGCTGCGCCAGCTGCGCTCCCCCCTGGTCGAGGATCCGCGCATCGACCTCGCCGAGGCGGAGGTGGCGCTCGCCGTCTCCGAGTACCAGCGGGCTGCCGCCGCGGCCAGCCGGGCCAGGGAGGGGGCGGACCGGCTGGGCTCGTCGGCCCTGCGCGTTCGCGCCCTCGGGGTTGCCGCCGAGGCCTTGCGCCACCTGGACCGCCTGGGTGAAGCGCGCGAGGGCCTCCAGCTCCTGCGCGCGGAGGCCGAGTCGATCGGGGACGAGCGCTCGCTGGCTCAGGCGCTGCTCGGTCTCGGTGCCGTGGCCCACCGGGAGCAGGACGGACCCGCCGCGCGCAGGCTCTGCGAAGAGGCGCTGGCCCGTTTCCGGCGCCTGGGCGATCGCCGCGGCGAGATCGCGGCCCTGGGCAGCCTCGCCGAGCTCATGGCGGGAGACCAGGAGGCCGACGCCGCTCACCGCTCGGGCGAGGCGGCCGTGGCCCTCGCCCGCGAGATCGGCGACGTCTGGAGCGAGGGCATCCAGATGGCCCGGCTGGTCAGCGTCCTCCACGTCCTGGGCGACACCTCAGGTGCGGTCGCCCTGGCCGAGGAGGCTCTGCCGCGCCTGCGCGCCTCCGGGAACCAGGGGCGCCTGCTGGCTGTGCTCAGCAACCTGGCCATCTCGGCCATCGAGGCCGGGGAGCTGAAGAAGGCGGAGGGCTGCCTCGACGAGGCGGAAGGCCTGGCTCGCGCGGTCGGCAACCCCGGAAGCCGGATTCACCTCAGCCGCACCCGTGCCTACCTGGCCCAGGCGCGGGGAGACCTGCCGACCGCTGCCCGGCTCTACCGTGAGGCTCTCGACCTGGCCCGGGCGGTGCGTTTCGCCAGCCAAGAGGCCGAGCTCTGCCACGACCTCGCCTTCGTCGAGATCGAGCTCGGCCGCCCGGCCGAGGCCGCGGAGCTGGCGCGGACGTCCGAGCGCATCCACCGTGAGGTGGGCGACGTCGAGAGCGCGATCGAGGCGGCCGCCGCGGGAGCCTGGGCGAAGGCCGCCGCCGGCGACCTGCCGGCCGGCCGGGTGGAGATCGCCCGCCTGCGCCGCGAGTTGCAAGATCCGGCGCTCGCTGGCTCCCGCCACGGCGTGGTCAGTGCCGAGGCCGAGATCGCCGAGCTGGCAGGAGACTGGGTCGCCGCCAGGAGGGCCCGGCTGGAGGTGATCGCCATTCTGGAGGGCTGGGAGGCGGCCCTGGTGCTGATCGACGAGCGGCTGGGGCTCGCCCGGGCCGAGCAACACCTCGGCCGGAGGGCCGAGGCCGCCGCCCTCGCCCGTGAAGTGCTGGCCGCTGCCGAGGAGCACGGCATGGAGTCGACGGCGCGGCAGGCTCGAGCGCTGGTGGAGAGTCTCGAGCCTTCCCGCTGACCGCCGGCCCGCTCAGGGGTTGTCGACCACCAGGTCCCAGGCGTTGGTGCCGCCCGACTCGAAGCCGTCCGCGAAGAGGTTCGAGCTGAAGAAGACGTGCACTCCGCCGGCGAGGGCCGAGCCGTTGACCAGCACCCCCGGCGCGCCGACCGCCAGGTCACCGTGGCCCTCGCCGGTCAGGTCTCCGGCCGCGAGGGCAGCGCCGAAGTGGCCGCCGCCCTGCCCCCAGGTCTCGTCCGGGAAAAGCAGCTGCTTCGGACTGGTGGCGTCGACCCCCACGACCGGAGCGCCGTAGAGGATGGTCACGTTGCCGGCTTCGATGAGGTCGACGCTGTTTCGCACGAAGCTCTCGTGGGGGGCGCCGATGGCCAGGTCGCCGACGCCGTCGGCGTTGAAATCGGCGATCCCCAGGCTGGTGCCGAAGCGGTCTCCCGCCTCGGAGGGGTCGACCGGCCCGGCGAAGGCGCTCTGCACCAGGAAGCGAGCGTTGAACGGGGTGAGACCGTTCGAGCCGCCGCGCAGCACCGTCACCGAGCCGGCGTCCACCTGGAGGCCGTCTCCACTCACCACCTCCTCGTACGGAGCGCCGATCACCAGCTCGTCCCAGCTGTCGAAGGTGAGGTCCCCCGCGACGAGGCTGGCGCCGTACTCGTCATCGGTGTCGGGCAGCTCGGGGATGCCGGAGGTCGACTGGGTCCAGATCTGGGGATCGGGCCGGAGGCCGTTGCCTCCCGTGCCGTAGAGCACGTGGACCAGCCCGGCGTTGGCGATCAAGCTGGGAGCGGCACCGAGGTCCTCGAGGGGCACGCCGATGGCCACGTCCTCCGAGCCGTCGTGGTTGAAGTCGCCGGCAGCGAGCACCGAGCCGAAGCGGTCTCCGGTCTCGACTGCGTCGCCCAGGGTGTTGGTGCAGCAGGTGCCCTGGAGGTAGACCTCGGCGCCGCCGGTGAAGCCGGCCGGAGTGCCGTAGATCACGTGGATCACTCCGGCGTCGGCGGTGGTCCCCCAGTCCTCGTCCGGAGTACCGATGATCAGGTCGTCGACACCGTCGGCGTTGAAGTCGAGGGCGGCCAGGGCCCAGCCGAAGTGGTCGAAGTCCTCGGGCTCGTCGAAGATCAGAGCCCCGGCCTGGGTGATGCGTACGGCGCCGCTCTGGGTGAGGCCGCCGGCGGAGCCGAATTGCACCAGCAGGGCTCCCGCTCCCGGGTGCCCGCCGACCTCCTCGCCCGGGACGCCGATCGCCAGGTCCTCGATCAGGTCGCCGTTGAAGTCCCCCACCGCCAGGGCCCGGCCGAAGGTGTCGGAGGCCTCGCGGTCGGGTGTGGGAGAGGGCCCCGGCACAATGTCGAAGACGAATTGAGTGAAGTTGGTGCTCGGACCGATGCCGGGCTCCGAGTAGACCACGTGGACGGCGCCAGCGCCGCTCCAGGGGTTGTTCTCGAAATCCGAGAAGGCCAGGTCGCGCTGGCCGTCGAACTGGTCGAAGTCGCCAATGGCGATCCGATAGCCGTTCTGATCGGAGGGCGCGGAGATGCCGAAGACGTCGAAGGGGGGGCCGTCGTGCCAGAACTGGGTGCGGCCGAGGCCGATCTGGGCTTCACCGGCCGAGGGCGCCGCCAGCTGGGACGCCAGGAGCAGGACGAACGCGGCGGCCGGAGCCAGAGCCCCCTGGCCTTCGAGGTGCGAGGTGTGGCGCATGGAAGTCTCCTCTCGGGGGCTTGGCCCCCGGGTCGCACACACCTTGTTTCATCGCCTCGGCCGCCGTCTTGAAGATCCTCTGAAGTCCCGCTGAAGCGCGGCGCCTCGGGTTGGCCGCGCTGGCGTGTAGGATGGCTCGATGGCAAAAGCACCGCCCCCACCTCCCGCCGAGGAGAGCCCCGAGCCCTCCGGGCCGACCTTCGCTGACCTCGGCCTCGCTCCCGCCGTCCTCGCCGCCGTGTCCGAAGTCGGCTACGAGGCCCCCTCGCCGATCCAGGCGGCGGCGATCCCGCCCCTGCTCGCCGGCAAGGACCTGCTCGGCCAGGCCCAGACCGGCACCGGCAAGACCGCCGCCTTCGCCCTGCCCCTGCTCTCCCGATTGGACCCCGCGGGGGGGTTGCAGCTGCTGGTGTTGACGCCCACCCGCGAGCTCGCCATCCAGGTCGCCGAGGCGATGCAGACTTACGCCCGCCACATCCCGGGCTTCCGCATCCTGCCGGTCTACGGCGGCCAGGACATCGGCACCCAGCTGCGTGGCTTGAAGCGGGGCGTCCACGCGGTGGTCGGCACGCCGGGCCGGATCCAGGACCACCTGCGCCGAGGCACTCTGAAGCTGGACGGCGTGACCGCCCTGGTGCTCGACGAGGCCGACGAGATGCTGCGCATGGGCTTCCTCGAGGAGGTGGAGGCGATCCTCGAGCACACGCCCCCCGGCCGGCAGGTCGCCCTGTTCTCGGCGACTCTCCCCGAGTCCATCCGGCGGGTGGCCCGCCGCCACCTGCGGGAGCCGGTGGAGGTGCTGGTGGCGAGCAAGACCGCCACGGTGGCGACGGTCTCCCAGCGCTACTGGCCGGTGGTGGGAGTGCACAAGCTGGACGCCCTGACCCGCATCCTCGAGGTCGAGGACTTCGACGCCATGCTGGTCTTCGTGCGCACCCGCGGCGCCACCGCCGAGCTGGCCGAGAAGCTCGAGGCCCGCGGCTTCGCCTGTGCGCCCCTCTCCGGGGACATCAGCCAGGCCCTGCGCGAGCGGGTGATCGAGAGGCTGCGCGGCGGCCAGCTCGACATCGTGGTGGCGACGGACGTGGCCGCCCGCGGTCTGGACGTCGAGCGCATCAGCCACGTGGTGAACTACGACATCCCCCATGACGTCGAGGCCTACGTGCACCGCATCGGGCGCACCGGCCGGGCCGGGAGGGGCGGCGCCGCCATCCTCTTCGTGTCGCCCCGCGAGCAGCACGCCCTGCGCATGATCGAGCGGGCCACCCGACAGCCGATCGAGCGCATGCACCTGCCGACCAAGGAGGACATCACCGGCCGGCGGATCGCCCAGTTCAAGGAGACGATCGCCACCACGCTCGACGAGCAGGATCTCGATTTCCTTTCGGAGCTGGTCGAGGAGATCGAAAAGGAACGGGAGACCAGCGCCGTACGCATTGCGGCGGCCCTCGCCTATCTGGTGCAGAAGGAGCGGCCGCTGATCCCGGACCTGGTCGCCGAGCCGCCGGCACCGGCAGGCCCCCCCAAGAAGCCCCGCCCCGAGCGGCGCGAGGAGGCCCCCAAGCCTTGGCGTGAGCGAGGGGAGGAGCGCCCCGCTCCGGCTGGCCGCGGCGTGATCCGCGAGATGGCTCGTTACCGGCTGGAAGTCGGCGCCGACCACGGCGCGCAGCCGAAGAACATCGTGGGTGCGATCGCCAACGAAGCCGGCATCGAAGGCCGCCTGATCACCCGCCTGGACATCCGCGACACCTTCAGCCTCGTCGACCTGCCCGCCGGCCTCTCCACCGCCACCCTCCGCCACCTCGCCCAGGTGCGCATCTGCGGCAGGGTCATCCGCCTGCGGCGGCTGCCGGATGCCCCGGGGGCGAAGAAGGGGCCCGGGTGGAAGGGGGAGTGAGGGGGCGCTCCCGCATCCTCCCGAGTACGTAGGCTGGGTTAGGCGTTAGCCGTAACCCAGCGCCGCCTGGCAGTCCAGCGAGGGTTTGAAAACCCCACTCTACGTGGACACGTCCCTGGCAAGACGCAGGACCGGGCCAGCCGCCGGCCACCACCGGCCCCGTCGTCATCCCGAGCGCAGGGCCGAAGGCCCGGAGCCGAGGGATCTCTGGGGAGGA
>JBIOYC010000285.1:0-10035 GCA_044869955.1 Thermoanaerobaculia bacterium
GAGACGAGCGAGGCCGCGTTGGTGATGTTCAAGCTGGCATTGCCGGTGTTGGTGATGTTGAAGCGCCGCGAGTCCGCAGAGCCGGCGGGGACGTTGGGGGTGTAGGTGACGAGGCCCCCCTTGGGCACGGTGGCGCCGTCCCAGTTCTGGGCCACCGCGATGTTGGGGGCCGGGGGCGGGTCGACCGTGGCTCGCACCGAGAAGCCGAAGGGGTTGTTGGCGGTGTCGTTGCTGGCGATCGACACCGAGCCGGTGAAGGTCCCCCCGGTCGAGGAGAGGATCCTCACCCGGAAGTAGGTCACCGCGCCGGGAGCCAGCGAGCTGGCCGGGGTCTCGATCAGGCTCCAGCCTGTGCCCGAGACGATCGAGGCGGCGTTGGTGATGGTCAGCGTGGCGTTGCCGATGTTGGTGATGGCGAAGCGGCGGGAGTCCGCCGTGCCGGCCGGGACGTTGGGGGTGTAGGTGACGGTGCTGTTCTTGGCCACGATCGCGCCGTCCCAGTTCTGGGTGACGCGAATCGTCGGCCCGGCCGAGGCCGGGGCAGCGAAGGCGAACAGACCGGCCACCATGGCGAGGAGGAGAGATCCTGCTCGGGGGAGCCTCATGAGCGACCTTCCTTGACGGTAGGGCCTCGGCTGGGGTGGCATAGCGACATCCGCCGGCCGAGGCGGGTTCTGCCAAGGAAGGCGCAGGAAATGATGAAAGTCTGGCACGGGGGGTAACGAACGCCTCCCGCGGGGAACCTCTCCCAGAAAGGAGAGGTCTGCCATGCCCGACATCCTCGACGACACCCCGGGTACCTTCGCTTCCGGGCTCCCCGACCTCGACGCCGGTGACTCGCCGGACTTCGCGTTCCACAACGACGCCCGTGCGGCACTGCGCGCCCTCAACCAGCTGGCCTTCGCGGATCGCGGAGCACCGGGCCTGACGGTGCGGTCGGTGGTCGAGGACGGCGCCCTGGGCGATGGCGTGACCGACGACCTGGCCGCGTTCCAGGCGACCGTCGACGCCGTCGCCGCTGCGGGTGGGGGGATCGCCCTCGTGCCGGCGTCCACGAGCGGCTTTCTCCTGGCTGGCACCCTGACGATCCTGGCCACGGTCATCCTCCGCGGGCTCGGGGACCGCTCGGTCGTGCTGGGCCGCCCCGAGCGGGCTAGCCCGGCTATCCGCTTCGGCGCGGGGATCCATCGCGGAGGGCTCGAGAGCCTGGTCCTGCTCGGCGACGAGGTGGCCTCGCCGTCGATCGGGATCGACCTCACCGGGGCCCATTTCCTGCGCCTGCGGAACTTCCAGGTCTGGGACTTCCAGCTCGGGCTGCAAATGTCCGACGGCGTCACCTCGTTCGCCGGCTACAACCACGTCAGCGACTTCGAGATCAACCGCTGCCACGTCGGTGTCCGGGCCTGGCTGCATTGCAACCAGGCATCGATCCGCGAGGGGCGGATCTTCTTCTGCCGCAACGACGGCGCCGGGATCGCCCTCGACGTCCAGTCCGCGCAGGCTCTGACCGTCGCCCACATCGCGGTCGAGAACTTCGACCTGGGTGTTCGCGTCACCGGCCGGACGAGCGTTTCGCTGCGCGACGTCTACTACGAGGCCGACCCCCCGGACAACCCGTTCATCGCCGGCCTCTGGATGGACGTGCGGCCCGACCGGGGCTCGATCGTGCGGATGGAGAACAGCGTCGCCAACGTCAGCCGGTCCTTGGTCATGGGCGGCTCGCTCGAGGACGCCGTCACCAACGACGAGCGTTCGTTCGTGTTCGACGGCGCCAAGCGCCACCACGCTGCGGCGCCCGAGCGCAACCTGCTCGAAAACGGCGACTTCCACCGTGCGGACGGCCTCTCGATCCCCGGCTGGGGGACCAATTTCGAACCGCTGCTCGAAGAGAACCCGGACGATTTCGTCACCGCGGGCCGCAGCTACGACGTCACCCAGGCCAACAACGCGAACGATGGGTTGACCACGTCGTTCACGGTCCCCGAGACCACCGACTACGTGACGGTGATGGTGCGCTTCAAGAACGTCTCGAGCGAGAGCCCGCTGTTCAGGGTGGCCTCGGGAGCCAATGCGGCCCTCTTCGCCGACCCCCTCCCGCCCTCCGAGCTGGAATGGCGCGTGGCGGCGATCACCGTGGCCGTCGACCCGCTGGCGGCGGGGCTGGTTCTGGTCACCCTGACCGCCGACCAATCGGCGGCCGGCGGGCAGATTCGGGTCGACGAGGCCTGGGCGGTGGTGGGAGCCACCGCCGCGCCCCCCCGAGCCCACGCCCATCGGATCGAGCTCCTGCCGGCGCCCGTCCTCGTGGTGACCCGGGCCGGACTGACGGCCGACGCCCAGTTCGGGCCGACCAACTTGATCGGCCTACCGGGCCTCGGCGGTGCGCCGCGGGGTGTGATCGGCGCCATCCTCTCGTTGCGCGGCGTTACCAGCCCCTCGGGCGGCGGCGGCCTGCTGGATCCGAGCGGGATCGGCGCGACCCTGCCGAGGGCGGTGCGGCCGTTCGTCCTCGAGCCGGCCTCGGCCCAGCGCTGGTCCCTCGACCTCGCCTACGACCGCGTGGAGAGCGACCGGCAGGTGGTGCTCCGGGGCACCTCGTTCATCGACGGGATCCGGGTCTTCGCCGGCTCCATGACCACCACCTACCGCGTCTCCGTGGTGGGCTGGGTCCTGCCCTCGTAGGGAGGAAAGTCGGCCTCCGCCCCCCCTACCGCTCGGTCAGCATCTCCGCCAGGTAGCCGCCGACGGTCTCGCGCTGGTGGCTGGCGAAGTACCAGTCGATGGTCCGGTGCAGGCCGTCCATGAACTTCATCTGCGGCTCCCAGCCGAGCAGCTCCTTGGCCAGGCGGTTGGAGGCCACGCGGTTCAGGGGGCCGGTGGGCATGTGGGGCAGGAGCTTGATCTCCGCCCCATGGCTGGTATAGCGCAGCACCTCGCGCGCGGCGTCGATCACCCGCGTGCGCTCCTCGGTGCCGAGGTTGACGGCCCTGCCGTCGTCGATCTTCTCGGCGCAGAGGATCATGCCGGCCGCGATGTCACCGACGTAGGTCCAGTTGCGCACCTGGGTGCCGTCCCCCCAGACCTCGAAGGGATTCTGCTTGACGAAGGCGCGGGCGATCATGGCGATCACCGCATGATTCTCCACCCCGCGCTCGCCGTAGACGGTGAAGAAGCGGCAGGAGGCGCACTTGAAACCGAAGTCCCGGTGGTAGGCCGCCAGCGTCATCTCGGTCATCAGCTTGGCCCAGCCGTACATGTTGTCGGCGTCATAGGGCGGCCCGACCTTGTCCTCGGTCAAGTAGAGCTCCTGGGTGACGTCCTGCTGCAGGAAGTTGGGGTAGACACAGCCGGAAGAGGCGAAGACGAATTTCTCGACCCCGGCCTCGTGGGCGGCCTTCACCAACATGCCGTCCATGGCCAGGTTCTGGGCGCAGGCGGCCTGGTGGAGGTCGACGAAGCCGCGGCCGCCGTGGATGGCCGCCAGGTGGAAGACCACGTCGATGCCGGCCACTGCCGCCTGGGCCACCCCGGGAGCGAGCAGGTCGGCCTGGACGAATTCGACGGTGCCGGCGTCGACGTGCCCCTGGATATTGGTCAGCCGGCCGCTCGACAGGTCGTCGACCACCCGGATCCGCCGGGCACCCCGGGCGACGAGCTGGTCGATCAGGTGAGAGCTGATGAAGCTGGCGCCCCCGGTGACGAGGACGCTCTTTTGAATCCAGTCCATTTTCCATCCCTCCAAGGCAGACTCCAGACGACAAGAGGCTAGTCGCGAAGCGTTGCGAACCATATGACAGGGATTTGAGGAGTGCCAGCCGGAGCCCTCACCCCTGTCCTTCTCCCCGTCGTCATCCCGACCGAAGTGGAGGGATCTCCTCTCCGCAGCGTCCTCCGGAGACCCCTCGGCTTCGCTCGGGGTGACAACGGGATGGGGTCCCCTCCAGAACCCCTCTCCCGGGCGGGAGGCCAGGGTGGGTCGGGAGAGGGGCAGGGGTGAGGGCCTCCCTCACCGGCTCACGTACCGCTTGAGACCCAGGATCGGCCGCTCGTAGAGCCGGTGGGAGAGCCAGGCGAGGAGGATCGTCAGGCCGATGGCGGCCAGCTGGAAGGAGAGGGCGTAGAGGGGGAAGCTCCCCTGCCACCAGGTCGTCGACTGATATAGCCGGGCCACGGCATAGACCGCGATCATGTGCAGCATGTAGAGCCCGTAGGAGATCTCCCCCAGCCACTCGGTCACCCGATTCGCCACCGGCAACGCCCGGGCCGGGTTGGCACCGACCTCGAGCAGCAACCAGGGGAAGAGGAAGAGCTGCACCAGCTCGTCGAGCCACCACGACATCTTCACCAGGTCGGCGACCAAGTATTGGAGGAGGAAGAGACCGAGGGCGAGCTGGAGCCAGCGTCTCCGGAACAGCGGCAGCGCGAGCAGCCGCTCGCGGTGGTGGAACAAGGCCCACGCCGCGAGGGCCCCGGCGGCCATGAAGTGGAACTTGAGCTGGGTCCAGAACTTCTGCATCGCCGTCCAGCCCCAGGGATTGACCTTGGCGACGCAGAAGACCGCGAGCGAGGCGCCGAGCACCAGCGCGCAGAGCAGCGGCAGCCGCTGCCGGAAGCGGCGCACCAGGGGCGCCCAGGCGAGGTAGAACTGCTCCTCGACGCCGATCGACCAGGTGGGGTTCAAGATCCCGCCCACCGAGTAGAGGGCGTTCATCAGGTTGGGCAGGAAGAAAACGTAGAGCAGGACGGCGAGGCCGAGTGGATAGGTGACGGCCCTCTCGATGCCCAGCCGCGGCAGCAGGAAGTTGTAGAAGAAGAGCCCGAAGCCGATGGTGGCGAAGTAGAGGGGCCAGATGCGCAGCACCCGGCGGAGGTAGAAGGCCCGGACGTCGATGCGGCCCGTCCGGGCGTGCTCGTCGAGCAGCAGGTAGGTGATCAGGAAGCCCGAGAGCGAGAAGAAGAACGACACCGCTTGCTCACCGCGGAAGAAGAGGGCACCCCAGGCGAAGCTGGGCAACCCCACACCGGTCTGGGTCATCGGCACGTGGCCGATGATCACCATCAGGGCGGCCCAGAAGCGCAGGCTGTCGAGGCCGGGGAAGTGGGGGCGGGTCGGGGTGCTCACGGTCTCGCCGCCAGGGTCGGCACCGGCGGCAAGAGGCCGAGGCGGAAGGTCTCGGCCGTGGCGAGCACCCGTCGTCGCAGGTGGAGCTTCGAGGCGGCTCGGCTCATGGTGCAGGTGCGGGTGCCCTAGAATCCCAGCATCGTGGAGGGGCGCAAGGTTATCGGCAATCCGCCACCGGCACCAGATCGCACACCGCCTCCCCGTCCCGTGGCCTGCCTGCTCGGCTCGGCCCAGGTGGATACAGCGCTCACCTGCCTCGCCTCCCTCCTGCGCTACAGCGCCGAGCCCCTCTCCCTGAGGATCCATGAGGACGGCACCTTGACGGCCGCGGATCGCGAGCGGCTGACGGCGCGGCTCGGCCCCATCGAGTTGGTGCGCCGCGGCGAGGCCGACGCCGCCATGGTCGAGCGGCTGGCCGCCCATCCGGCCTGCCTCGCTTACCGCCAGAGCCACGCCCTGGGGTTGAAGCTGCTCGACGTTCCCCTCCTGGCCTCGGAAGAGGTGCTGGCTTTCTGCGACTCGGACGTGCTCTTCCTGCGACCTTTTTCCGGGCTCTTCGAGCTGCCGTCGGCAGGCGGCGCCGTACTGATGCGGGACCGCCAGAACGCCTACTCGGTGCGCTCCTGGCACCTCGTCACCGAGCGACGCCTGGCCCTGCCCCGGCGGGCGAACAGCGGCATCCTCGCCTTCCGGAGGACGGCCTTCGACCTCGATCGGGTCGAGTGGTACTTGCGGGATCCTCGCTTCGCCTTCGCCCCGGTGTGGCGCGAGCAGACCGGCTGGGCCCTGCTCGCCGAGCGAGCGGGTTGTGCCCTGCTGGACGAAGCTCAGGTGCGCATCCCCGTCCCGGGGGGACCGCTCGATCCCGCGCGGGTGGCGCTGCACTTCGTCAGCCCGGTGCGCTCCCTGCTCGCCACGGTTGCCGCCACGGCCCCCGATCGTCGTGGCGAGCCACCGGTGCCGATCCGGAGTGCGCCCGGCCGCCGTTGCCGCCCCTGGCAAATGGCTCTGGACGAGGCCCGGCGACGGTGGCGTCGCTGAATCAGTAGTAAGGGCAGTGGTTGCAGAGCTCGTTGGTGCCGCGCACCGCCGTCTCGCGGAAGTGCCGGAACGGCTCGCCGCGCCAGATCTCGGCGAAGCTCTGCTGGTGGAGGTTGCCCATCACCGCCGCCTTGTCCGAGCCGACGATGGCGCAGCAGGGCAGCACGTCGCCCTCGGCGGAGATCTGCACGTACTCCCAGGGCTGGAGGCAGTTGAGATGGGGGCGGGCCTTCTTGGTGAGCGAGGAGAAGCCGACGGTGATCCCCAGCTCCTCGCCCAGGGCGATGGCCCGGTCCCGCAAACCGCGGTCGAGCTCGCCCGGCGCGAGGGCCATCGCGGCGGAAGTCTCGTCGTTGGGCACCACGTCGCTGAGCTGGATCGAACCGAAGCCCAGCTCGGCCGCGAGCCGCACGATGTCACACACCTCGTGCTGATTGTCCCGCGACAGCACCGTGCTCATCGCCACGCGGATCGGTAGCGGCTTGCGCTCCCTCGCCGCGGCCACGAACGCACGCACGTTCTGTTGCCAGCGAGAGAAGTCGGCGCCGAAACGCAACTTCTCGAAGACCTCCGTGCTGGCGCCGTCGCAGGAAATGCCGATGAACGTGATGTTCGAGCGCTTGAGGATCTCGGTGCGGTTGCGCTCGGAGAGTAGCGTACCGTTGGTATAGAACGTACAGGAGGCGCCACGTTCGCCGAGATGATCGATCATGCGGAAGATCGCCTGATTGACCAGCGGCTCACCGATGCCGTTGAGGGAAACGTTGTCGGGCAAGAAGGGCAAGCGATCGAGCAGGGTCTGGAGCTCCTCGAGGGACATGGTCCGTCCCGGCACGAGTTCCCGGGTCAAGGAGCAGGACGGGCAGCGCAGATTGCACTTGCTCGAAACCTCGACCTGCACGACGTGAGGGTGATCGATCGGCGTGGAGCCGGGGAAGACGCGGGCGTAGCGCTGCAGGAAGGGGTACTTGTACCGTCGGAGAGCGTACCTGGTCAGACCTCTGGGCCCGTGCTCGAGCAAGAGACGAACGGCCGTTCGCGCTTTTCGTAGAGCTTTCATTGAGGGCACACACTCTCCGGTGTATGCCCAAGGATAGGGGAACGACCCCGCGACGGCAACCCGCGGCGGCCTACCTTCGTGTGGCCTGAGCTTCGGCCACCCGTTCGCCCGGCAGGGCGAGGGTGTTCCACACCGCGGCCGGCGCGGGTCTTGGCGCGGCCGGGTCGGTGGCGTCGAAGAGTCGATAGCCTTGACCCTCGAGCAAGGCGGTGGCGCGGGGGGCGTTCGCCTCGGTCACTTCGAGGAGGAGCTCCGGCCGCACCTCCTCGAGCAGCCGCTTCGCCCCCTCGAGGCAGGCCACCTCGGCGCCCTCGACGTCGATCTTGACCAGCTGGGGAGGAGGGAGTCGGTCGAGCAGCCAGTCGAGCGTCACCGTCACGACCGGCCGCAGCGAACGGGTGCCCCCGGTCTGCGAGGAGCCCGGCGCGAGGGTGAGGTGGCTGGCGGCACGGCCCCTCTGCGCGATGGCGAGGTCGGCGATGCCCACCTCGGCGGCCACCGCGGCCCCCAGCACGGTGACCGGGGCATAGCCTGCCGGCAGGCTGCCGGCCGAGCGCCACACCAGCTCGGCCAGCCAGGGATCGGCCTCGACCGCCACGATCCGCCCGCCCACACCGGCTCGGAAGGCCGCACCGAAGGTGAAGAGGCCGACGTTGGCGCCGAGGTCCCACACGGTCGAGCCCGGCTCGACTCGGGCCAGGACGGCCTGGAAGAGCCAGGGGTCCACCCGCGACAAATCCCACCGCCACAGTTTCAAGGCCGCGGAGGGAGAGACCAGGATCTCCGCCCCCCCGAGCGAGGAAGGCAGCCGGCGCCGCAGCACCCGGTCCCGGCTCAGGCGTTCGAGCAGGGCGCGGATCATGGTCGGCGCCTCACCACGACGTTGCCCAGCACCAGCCGGTCCATCTTCGTACGGAGAAAGCAGTCCAGGGCCTCTTGCGGAGTATTGACGATGGGCTCGTTCTCGTTGAACGAGGTGTTGAGCACCATCGGCACACCGGTCTGGCGTTCGAAAGCGGAGATCAACGCCCAGTAGCGGGGGTTGGCCCGCTGCGAGACGGTCTGCAGGCGTCCGGTGCCGTCCGCGTGGGTGACCGCCGGCACCGCGGACCGCTTCTCCGGCCGGATCGGGTAGACCTTGATCATGAACGGGTCCGGGTAGGAGCACTCGAACCACTCGGCCGTCCTCTCCTCGAGCACCGAAGGGGCGAAGGGTCGGAAGCTCTCCCGCCGCTTGATCTTTCGGTTGAGCAGCTCCTTCATGTCGGCGCGGCGGGGGTCGGCCAGGATCGAGCGGTTGCCGAGGGCCCGTGGCCCCCACTCCGAGCGGCCCTGGTACCAGCCCACCACCTCGCCGGCCGCGATCCCCGCGGCGGTGTCGGCGGCCAGCCGTTCGTCGTCGCCCACCGTCTCGACGGCCACCTCCCCCCACCGCCCGTCCGCTCCGCCGGAGCCGGCCAGCCGCTCCGCCAGGGCCGCGCGCACCGCGGCCTCGTCGTAGCGGGGACCCCAGGAGGCGTGCTCCATCACGAAGCCTCGGGGCCGGCCGAGCACGGCGTGCTGGGCGTAGAGGGCGGCGCCCAGAGAGGTGCCGGCGTCCCCCGCCGCGGCCTGGATGAAGACCTCGCGCACGTCGGTGTGAGCGAAGAGCTTGCCGTTGGCCAGCGAGTTCATGGCGCAGCCGCCGGCCAAGGCCAGCTTCTTCGAGCCGGTCTCCGCCAGCACCTGGCGCACCAGGGCGAAGTAGCGCTCCTCGTAGAGGGCCTGGAGGGAGGCGGCGAGGTCCTTGTGGCGCTGGTCGAGATCCTCGTCCCGCCGCCGGGCCGGGCCCAGGAGCGCCTCGAGGGCCGGGGTGTAGATCGTGCCCTGCTGGGGCTCGCCGTCGTCCCAGCTCATGTCCACCCCCTCGGAGAGGTGGCGGAAGTAGGAGAGGTCGAGGCGGAAGCGGCCGTCGCGCGCGGCCGGCACCACCTGCCGCAGGACCGGGACGAAGCGCGGCTCGCCGTAGGCGGCGAGGCCCATCACTTTGTACTCGTCGCCGAAGCCGGGAAAGCCCAGGAACTGGGTCAGCGCGGTGTAGAAGAGGCCGAGGGAGTGGGGGAAATGCACGCGGTCGAGCACGCGGATCTGGTTGCCGCTGCCCACGGCGAGCATGGTCGAGACGAAGTCACCGAAGCCGTCCACGGTCAGGCAGGCGGCCTCGTCGAACGGCGAGCAGAAGAAGGCCGAGGCGATGTGAGCGAGGTGGTGCTCCACCCCGTGCACGGGGGGCGGCGTGCCAGGAAGCTCGCGGGCCAGGCGCTCCTCGAGCCCGGCCACGGCGGCGAGGTTCTTCACCCGCCCGGCCGCCCGCGGCAGGCTGCGCGGGTGGGTCAACGCGAGCAGAACCTTCTTCCAGAGATAGGCCCGCGGCTTGCGCGAGACCGCGACCGCTTCGAGCCCGCCCAGGTCCTCGGCGCCGATCTCGCCCATCACGTGGCGGATGGCGAGGGTCGGGAAGCCCGCCCAATGCTTGATGCGACGGAAGCGTTCCTCCTCGACGCCGGCGACGAACGCGCCATCGCGCAGCCCCGCCGCCGAGGCGTCGGCGTGGAAGGCGTTGATGCCGAGGATGCGGGAGGTCATGGTGAGAACCTCCCGCTCGCGATCCCGGCGGTCCGGCTCGTCATCCTGAGCGAAGCGAAGGAACTGGGAGGGCGACCGCCTGGCCGCGCGAGGGATAGAAATCCCACGTTACCTGAGCACGTCCCTGACGGGACGGGGGGGGGGTGGGCGAACCGGTCACCGTCGGTCCCCTTGTCGTCCTGAGCGC
>JBIOYC010000286.1:0-6064 GCA_044869955.1 Thermoanaerobaculia bacterium
CGAGCTCTCGCCGAGCATGTCGTCGCCGCTGCCCGAGATCTGGAGCGCACCCTCCATCTCCTCGCGCGCGACGTCGGCGGTGAACTGCACCCCGGCCACCTTGAGCTTGAACTCGTCCGGGTTGGAGGCGCGACGAATCGCCTCTTCGAGGGTGATCAGGCCGTTCTTGTACAGCTGGAAGAGGGACTGATCGAAGGTCTGCATGCCGTACTGGCTGGTGCCCAGGGCGATCTGGTCGCGGATGTATTTGGTCTTCTCCTTGTTCTCGATGCAGTCGCGGATGTAGGGCGTCACCCGCATCACCTCCACCGCCGGCACTCGGCCGATGCCGTCCGCCCGCGGCAGCAGGCGCATCGAGATCACCGCTCGCAGCACCTGCCCGAGCTGGATGCGGATCTGCTTCTGGTGGTGGGGAGGGAAGACCGAGACGATGCGGTTGATGGTCTCGGTGGCGTCCAGGGTGTGGAGGGTCGAGAACACCAGGTGGCCGGTCTCCGCGGCGAGCAGGGCGGTCTCGATCGTCTCGTAGTCACGCATCTCACCGACCAGGATGACGTCGGGGTCTTGACGCATGGCCGAGCGCAGCGCATGGGAGAAGGAGCGGGTGTCGACGTCGATCTCGCGCTGGTTGACCAGGGATTTCTTGTCGCGATGGAGGAACTCGATCGGGTCCTCGATGGTGACGATGTGCTCGCTGCGGCCACCATTGATGTAGTCGAGCATCGCCGCCAGGGTCGTCGACTTGCCCGAGCCGGTGGTGCCGGTGCACAGCACCAGGCCCCGGCGCTCCTCGCAGATCTCGTCGAGCACGCTGGGGAGCATCAGCTCGCGGCTGGTCTTGATCCGCGCGGGGATGACGCGCAGCACCAGGCCCACCGTGCCTCGCTGCTGGAAGATGTTGCAGCGGAAGCGGCCGAGACCGGGCACCGAATAGGCGATGTCGAGCTCGAGCTCCTCCTTGAATCGCTGCTTCTGGCGGGCGTTCATGATCGAGAACGCCATCGCGATGGTGTCTTCCTGGAGCAGGCGTTTGAGCTCGCCCAGCTGCAGCAGGTCGCCGTCCACGCGGATGACCGGATGGGTGCCGACCTTCAGGTGGAGGTCGGAGGCCTTGCGCTCCACCGCGATCTTGAGCAGGTCGTTGATGTTCATCGGAGGCCTCCTCGGCGGCTGCTAGCCGGCGACTCCCACCGGCACCATTGCCGGCACCGGAGTGAGCCAGCCATGACGGTCCGGCGTCTCGCCCCGGATGATGGCGTTGAAACGGCCCTGGAGGTGACGCGTCACCGGACCGGGGCCCTGCGCCCGCACCGAGATGCGGTCCACGGAGCGCACCGGGGTGATCTCGGCCGCCGTGCCGGTCAAGAAGAGCTCGTCGCAGGCGTAGAGAGAGCCCCGCGAGATGTGTTGCTCCCGCACCGGGATGCCGTCCTCCTGGGCGATCTTCAAGACGGTGTCGCGGGTGATGCCGGGCAGGATGGAGCAGGACAGGGGCGGCGTCCACAGCACACCGTCTTGGACCAGGAAGAGGTTCTCGCTCGAGCCCTCGGAGACGTAGCCGTCGCTGTCGAGGGCGATGCCTTCGGCGAAGCCGGCGAGCAGGGCTTCCATCTTCACCAGTTGGCAGTTCAGGTAGCCGCCGGCGGCCTTGGCGATCGACGGCAGGCTCTCGGAGTTGGTGCGACGCCAGGAGGAGACGCAGACGTCCACGCCGGCATCGGCCGCCCCCTCGCCCAGGTAGCTGCCCCAGGGCCACACCGCGATCGCCGCCTCGACCGGACACGGCAGGGGGTTGACGCCCACCGATCCGAAGCCGCGCCAGATGATCGGGCGGATGTAGCAGGCGGCCAGCTCGTTGGCCTGGATGGTCTCGACGGTGGCCTGACAGAGGGCGTCGACCCCGTACGGCAAGTCCGCGCGGTAGAGCTTGCAGGAGGTCTCGAGCCGGGCCATGTGGTCCTGGAGGCGGAAGACCGCCGAGCCGGAAACCGTCTCGTAGCAGCGGATGCCCTCGAACCAGGCCGATCCGTAATGCAGGGCGTGGGTGAGGAGGTGGACCTTGGCATCGGCGAACGGCACCATCTCGCCGTTGACCCAGATCCAACGAACACTGTCGAATGGGCTCGCCACCATCCTCCTCCTGCCGGGAAGTTCGGGTCGATGCTAGACCCGGCCCCCGCCCCTGTCAACGCGAGCCCGGAGCGGCGAGGGGCGCGGACATTCCGGCCACCAGACGCCAGCGGCCGCCCCGCTCGCTCCAAACGTGGAGGAAGCGGGAGCGGCCCACGATCGCCTCGCCTGAGGAGATCACCAGGATCCCGGTGACCACCGCGGCCTCACCCCAGCGCTGGATCTCGCGCATTTCCTGCTCATAGCGCCGCCCGGGGGGCAGGCCGAGCAGGATCTCGATCAAGCGATCCTTGCCCAGCCGCTCCCCGGTTGCCGACAGGTCGACGAAGGCTTCGTCGTAGAAGGCCGCGAGCCGCGCCCGGTCCGCGAGGACGACCGCGGCCAGGCGCTCGAGCTCGAGGGCCGCGAGATCCCCCTCCGGCACTAAGCGCTGGGCCAGAGCCAGCCGAAGCAGCCGGCCGTGAGCAGGGCGTAGAGCAGACCATCGATCATGGCCCGGCAGGTGTTGCTCCAGGGATAGCCCTTCCAGATCGAGTCCGCGAAGGTGCCGACGCCATAGGCCATGAAAGCCGCCGTGCCGGTGATGCGGAAGACCTTCAGGTAGGACTCCCCGGGGCCGAGGACGACGCCCGCGAGGTAGGCCGTGAAGACGCCCACGACCAGGCAGAAGACGAACCAGAGGACGAGGCTCTTGGTCATGTTCGGCGGCCCGCTGGGCATGGCGATGAGCATGCCCACCGGACCCTTCTTGAAGCGCTCCTGCGCCTCGGGGGTGGCCATGTCCTTGGAGCTGGCGCAGTAGGGGAAGAAGTAGAGGCCCGGCGAGAGGTTGGCCCGCCGCACCCCTTCGAGGGTCCCTGCCTCGTCCGGGATCTGTTTGTAGTCCTTGCGATGGTAGGTGAGCGCCATGTGCAGGACCGCGCTGACCAGGAACACCACCACCGCGGCCACCACGATCGGCATCCAGAGCCCGAGGATCGGCACCATGAGAAGCCTCCTATGTCGCATGAACGGCCAGGCTCGCGCCCGAGACGGCGAGGCCTGGCCTTGGTTGGTTGCTTAGAGCGTTGGCGGGAAGGCTAGCACAGCGTTGGGTGGGCAGGGAGGTCACCAACTCTCCACTTCGATGAGTCGCCGCTGCACATGCTCGAGAAGATCCTGGATCCGTTTGATCCTCTGCTCACGGTCCAGCGGTTCGTCGCCCGGCTCCCCGATCCCGGAGAACGGACGCAGCGCTCGCTTCGCAGCAGCCAGAGGCCCGCGGATCGCCGCTCCGGCACCGCCGCCGAATTCCTCGACCGCGAGGGTCGCACACTCGCGCAGCTTCACCGCGGAGGTGTCCTTGAGAATGCCCCGGGCCGTCACGCGCTCCAGGGCCGCCAGTTCGGCCGTCGGCAAAAGCGCGGGCTGCCCATAGTGCTTCCTGAGCATCTCGATCACCTTGCCAAGGGTGAGCGATGGTTCCATCACCGCCACCGACGGCTAGAACATGGTGTTCCCGTGGGCGGACTCCTTCGGCACGACTTGCAGCACGTCCCAGTGCTCGACGATCTTGCCGTTCTCGTCGAAGCGAAAGATGTCGATCCCGGCCCAGTCCTTGTCCCGGTCGGTGGGCCACTCTTGGTGGCAGTGCAGCACCACGAGGTCACCTTCCGCGATCACCCGCTTGAAGTGCACGCGCTTGCCGGGATACTCCCCCGCCATGCGTTCGAAGTACTCGACGAAGGCCTGCTTGCCATCGGCGACGTGGGGATTGTGCTGGGTGTAGGTCGCGCCGACGTAGCGTTCGACAGCCTCGGCTGGCTGGCATTGGTTGAACATCAGGTCGTAGAAAGCCATCGCGGTTTGCTTGTTCCGTTCGAGCACCGGTTTCATCGTCGACCCTCCTCGCAGGACGGTCTCGGGCCTCGAGCCTCAGCCGTCGAGGCCAACATAGCGCCCAAAGGGCGCTTGACACAAGACAGACCTGTCTGTACTATCTCTCCATGGCGCCGAAACGGACGGCCACCTCCGAAGCCAGGCAGCGCATCCTCGAGACCGCGGACCGGCTGTTCTACCAGGACGGCATTCGGGCCGTGGGCATCGACCGCATCATCGCCGAGGCCGGTGCCGCCAAGATGACCCTGTATAGCCACTTCCCATCGAAGGACGACCTGATCGTGGCCGTCCTCCAGCACCGGGAGAAGCAGGTTCTCGAGTACTTCCGGTCGGCGATGGAGCGGCACGGCCGGCGCACCGGCGACCGGCTGCTGGCCTTTTTCGCCGCCCTCGGGGAGTGGTTCGAGTCGCCGGGCTTCCGGGGCTGCGCGTTCCAGAACGCCGCCGTGGAGCTAGCCGACCCCTCTCACCCGGGGAGGCAGTTCGTCCGTGACCACAAGCGGCGCTTCTCCGAGATGCTGCGGGGCTTCGTCGAAGAGTCGGTCGGCCAGCGAGCAGCGACCCTGGCGCCGGCCATCTCCCTCCTCGTCGAGGGAGCCATCATGACCACCATGATTCGCGGGACCCCGGAGGCGGCTGGGCTCGCGCGCGACGCCGCCTTGAAACTGGTCGAGGAGTCGAGCAGGCGTTCGGCGTGATGGCCAACTCGCCGGCCGTCCTCGACAGCTTCCTCGACATCCCCGAGGCCGAGAACCATGCGACGATCTTCGAGCGACATTGCCTTCACCCCCGCCGTCAAGCAGATCCAGACGATCAACGGCTCACGGGCCAGCTACGCCAAGATGGAGCAGGGCCGTGGCTGGCAGAGCCGTGTGACCCCCGACCTCGCAGCGTTCCTGGCCGAGCTGGACATGTTCTACCTCGGCACGGCCAGCGCCGAGGGGCAACCCTACGTCCAGTACCGAGGCGGTCCGCCGGGCTTCTTGAAGGTGCTCGACGAGGCGACTCTGGCTTTCGCCGACTTCAGCGGCAACCGCCAGTACATCACCCTGGGCAACCTCTCGGAGAATCCCCGGGCCTTTCTCTTCCTCATGGACTACGCGCAGAGTCGACGGGTGAAGCTCTGGGGCACCGCGAAGGTGGTGGCGGACGATACCGACTTGCTCGAGCGACTGCGCGACCCGGGGTATCCCGGCAAAGTCGAGCGGGCCATCCTCTTCACCCTCGAGGCGTGGGACGTCAACTGCCCACAGCACATTCACAAGCGGTTCTCACAACGTCAGGTCGCCCCGGTCCTCGAAGGGCTGCAGCGGCGGATCGAGGAGCTGGAGGCGGAGCTGGCGGCGCTCCGGGCCGGTGGCGACCGGTCCCGGCCCTGAGGTTGAGACCGGCGGGGCCCCTATCTGCCGAGCAGGCAGAGGGAGGCCGCGGCTAGAGCGGCGGTCTCGACCCGGAGGGCGCGCTCGCCGAGACCCGCAGGGCGAGTCCCCAGCTCGCCGAGGGTGCGGCGCTCGGCTTCCGTCCAGCCGCCTTCCGGGCCGACCAGGACGGCGAGGCGGGTGGCCCTGCCCGCCGCCGGCGGCGGGTGGCCGAGATCCAGGTGGAAGGCGAGGTCGGAGCCGGCCAGGAGCCGGGGCAGCTCGCTCCAGGAGTGCGGGCCGGAGATCTCCGGGCAGCGGGCCCGGCCACATTGCTCGACGGCCGCCCGTACCACCTTCTCGAGGTGGCCGCGCTGGCCGGCGCCCAGCTCGCGCACCGAGCGCTCGGTGGTGAGGAAGCGGATGGCCCGCACGCCCAGCTCGGTCGCCTTCTCCACCAGCCAGGAGGCTCGCTGCGGCCGTGGGCTCGCCACCAGCAGCTCGAGGGTGAGGGCCGGCTCGAAGCTCGGTAGCTCCTCGCCGAGGGCCACCCGGCCGCGCTTCTTGTCGACCGCCAGGATCCGGCCCTGGCGGGCCCGACCGGCACCGTCGACCACCCGCAGAGGGTCGCCCACGGCCAGGCGTGAGGCGCGGAAGAGGTGGCGATAGGGCTCCCCCTCGACGGCGACCTCGACCCC
>JBIOYC010000287.1:0-6507 GCA_044869955.1 Thermoanaerobaculia bacterium
TCGCTGCGCTCAGGACGACAACGGGGGCCGATAGTGCCCGGCTCAGCCGTCACCCTCACCCTCCCCCGTCCCGACAGGGACGTGTTTAGGTAGCGTGGCGTTTCAACGCCTCGCGAGCCCACGGCCCGGAGGCGCTGGACCGACCCACGATACAAACCCTTAGTCGTCCAGCCCGGGCTCTGCGCGGCAACCAGCAAGCAAAAGGGCGGCTCCGGAGAGCCGCCCTCAATGATCGCTGACTCCTACGCTCGGCGCCGTCGCGCCATCATCACCGAAGCCGCTCCGGCTAGCAGCAGGACCATCAGGGCCAGGCCGACCGTGTCGAGGGTGGGGATGGCCAGCGGGTCTTGGACACCGCCGACGGTGAAGGCGGTCGGGTCGGCCGAGCCACCCACGCTCGGGTCGTCGGTCGATCCGCTCGCCTCGTTGGTGCCGTTGCCGTCGGCGTCGTAGCTCACGGTGCCCTGGTTGAGGACGTCGCCGCTGGCGTCCGAATCGATGGTGGCGTCGATGGTGATGGTCACCGTGCCGCCGCTGGCCGGGATGGACCCGTTCCAGGTGACGGTGTTGGTGCCGACGGTCGCCACCGCCGTGCCGCTGGTCGCCGAGGCGGCCACCAGCGTCACCTGCGGCGGCAGCACGTCGGTGAATTCGTCACCCGGGTTGTCGAGCTGTGTCGAGGCGCCGTTGTTGGTCAGCACCACGGTGTAGATGATGGCGCCGCCCGGCTGGAAGTCGCCGGAAACGGTCTTGGTCGCGCTGACCGTGGCGGGCGAGCCCACCTCGGTGGTGTCCGTGGCGCTGTTGTTGCCCGGGTTGGGGTCGGTGACTCCCCCACCGGTGCCGGGAGGCGGCGCCGCCACCGCCACGGTGGCGGTGTTGGAGAGGGTGCCGAAGAAGGCGCCGCTGATGGTCGCACTGACCGTGTAGGTGACCGAGCCGCCGGAGGGCAGATTCGCGGTGTCTCCAATGTTGCCGGAGCCAGCCGCCGTGCAGGTACCGCCGCCGGCCCCCGCGCAGGTCCAGGTGACGCCCGTGAGGGCGGCCGGGAAGGTGTCGCTGACCGACGCCGGCGTCGCGCTCGGGCCGGCGTTGCTGGCCACGATGGTGTAAGTGGTGGCCTGGCCCGGCGTGGCGTTGGTGAGACCGTCGGTCTTGGTGATGGCGAGGTCGGCGATCTGGTTGATCGTGTCGGTGTCCGTGGCGCTGTTGTTGGCCGGGTTGGGGTCGGTCACTCCGGCGTCGGCCGCCACCGTGGCGGTGTTGGACAGGCTGCCGGTGGCGCTGCCGCTCAGCGTGGCGTTGACCGTATAGGTCACGGAGCCGCCGGCAGGCAGGTTGGCCGTGTCGCTGATGTTGCCGGCACCGGCCGCCGTGCAGGTGCCCCCTCCTGCCCCTACGCAGGTCCAGGTGACGCCGGTGAGGGCCGCCGGGAAGGTGTCCGCCACCGTTGAGCCCGGGGCGTTGCTGGGGCCGGAGTTGCTGGCCACGATGGTGTAGGTGACGGGCCCGCCCGGGGTGACCGCCGTCACACCGTCGGTCTTGGTGATCGCGAGGTCGGCCTGCGGGGTCAGGGTGTCGGTGTCGGTGGCCGAGTTGTTGGCCGGGTTCGGATCCGTCACCGTCGAACTGACCGTCGCCGTATTGGAGAGGGTGCCGGTGGCCGAGGCCGCGATGGTGCAGCTGGCCGTGTAGGTCACCGAGCCACCGGCCGGCAGGTTGACGGTGTCGCTGATGTTGCCGGAGCCGGCCGCCGTGCAGGTGCCGCCGCCGGCGCCCACGCAGGTCCAGGTGCAGGTGAGGATGGCCGGGAAGGTATCGGCCACGGTGCCGCCGGCCACCGGGTCCGGCCCGGCGTTGCTAGCCGTGATGGTGTAGGTGACCGAGCCGCCCGGGATCGCCGTTGCGACGCCATCGGTCTTGGTGATCGCGAGGTCGGCCACCAGCGGACGGCAGGCGGTGACCACGACGTCGTCGATGCCGAGGCCGGCGAACTGGACCGAGGGGTCGGTGTCGAGGTGGAAGCGCAGCTC
The DNA here is from genome assembly GCA_044869955.1 of Thermoanaerobaculia bacterium. Lineage (GTDB taxonomy): Bacteria > Acidobacteriota > Thermoanaerobaculia > Multivoradales > SZUA-115 > CALMKX01. Next base: position 2,034 of record JBIOYC010000287.1, read on the forward strand.
GGTGTTGAGGCCGGCCAGGCTGTCCGCCCGCCGCGAGAAGACTCCCCAACCCAAGCTCCCGCCTACGTTCACCTGCGGGTTGCCGGTGCCGGCGGAGGCGCTGATCGGCGTCGGCTCGAGCCACTCGTAGAGCCGCACCGGTGTCGCCCCTCCCACCTGCTGGAAGTCGACGAACATGTGGTCGAAGTTCGCCGTCTCGACCTGATGGCGCTGCGCCCAGGTGACGACGACCGGAGCGGAGAGACCCGCCAGGTTGATGTTCGGCGACAGCAGGTCCTGGTTGCTGCTGGCGTTGTAGGTGTTGTCGAGGTCGGTCTTCCAGCAGCTGACCCCGCTGTTGCAGGTGTTGAAGGCCGCCACCGGGTTGGCCGCGGTGGTGGCCACCGTGGCGGGCAGTCCCAGCTCCCACTCGTCCTGGGCGCCGGAGTGGGTGAAGCCCGCCGCACCGCTCTCGAAGTCGGTGCTGAAGACGGTCATCGGAGCGAAGCCGACCGCGCAGGGGGGCGGCGGCGGCGGCTCGCAGATGCGCAGGCTCCAGGCGGTCAGCGTGCCGCCGTTGGCGTTGGTGGTGTCGTCCCGGATGTCGAGGGTCCAGGTGCCGCCGGCGTCCTCACCGTCGAACCAGGAGAGGCGGTAGGCGCCCGAGGTGCTCGCGGTGCCAGCAGTGGAAGTGTTCTCCGGCTTGTACCGTGGGCCCCTGAGGACGGTGAAGGCCGGCGTGATCCCGGCTTCGTCGTCGAAGACCACGTCCATCATCGTCTGGCCGCCGACCGCGGCGGAGCCGATGTCGGTGAACAGACCGTTGTCGTTACCGGCCGGCGAGCGCAGGTGGACGTCGAGGTCCGCCATCAGGGCGTGGTTGAGCACGATGTCGACGTCGAGGTCGGCGATCCGCGGGTTGCCCGGCACAGTGATCGTCGAGCTGACCAGGCCGGCTCCCGGGCCGATCGTCTGGGGCACGTTGGTCGAGGTGTAGGTGGTGCAGTTGACGCCCTCGTCGGTCGCCGGGTGCACGCTGACGCTCAAGTGGTAGGTGGCGGTGGGGCCGCCGGTCGCCGCACTCGCCGAATCGACGAAGGCGAAGTAGGTGCCGGCGTTCTTGACGGTCATGAACAGGGCTTCCGACGGGATCGTCGGATTGGGAGCCTCCGAAGCCCCGGCGTCGTCGATCACCAGGATCTGGTTGCCGGCGTCACCGAACAGGGCGATCCCCAGACGGCCGTTCCAGAAGACGCCGTCGCGCTCGGGATCGACGTCGAGGGATAGGAACACCGTGTCGCCGGCGTTGAGCGTCAAGCTGTACCAGTCCTGCTCGGTGGCGGCTGCCGGGTTGCGGGTGCCGCTCACCCAGCCGTTGGCCGGCAGGGGATTGGCCGTCGCCGGGGTGTCGTTGCTCTCGACCTCCGGCGTCGGCGCGCCGCTCTGGAGGCGGAAGTGCAGCTCGTAGAGGCGCTCGGAGGTGGTGCCGGCGGTGAAGTCGTTGATCCGGATGAAGTAGGTGCCGGTGGTCGGGATCGTGGCGCCGGCGATCGACGAGGACAAGCCGGCGAGGGAGCCGTTGTCGTCGTCGAACTCGATCACCGTGGTGCCGTCCGAGGCCATCAGGGTGATCTGGCTGTCGTTGCTGTTGCCGGCCGAGAAGGAGGTCATGGTGGCGAGGTAGACGCGGTCTCCCGCGGTGGCGGGAAAGCTGTAGAAGTCGATGTCGCCGTTGGGGAAGAGGGCGCTTCGGATCACCGTGTTGGTGCCCACGATGGGCGAGGCCGTGGCCGAACTGCCGTTGGGCTCGACCTCACCACCGTAGCCCTGACCGCGGGTGGCGAGGCTGACCCGCCGCACGAGGTCTCGCCGCGCCGGTTCCGGCGCCGAACCTGCCTTGGTCGAAATCGGAGCGCCTTTGACCTCCGGCGCCGGCACCAGCACCTCGATCTTCGGCGGGCCGGCGGCCAGGGCGACGCTGGCGCCGATGAGGTTCAGGCAGAAAACGACGGAAATCGACCAAGCCCGCAGGGCACGCGGACGTCCGAAGGTCATGGTAGAGGCCTCCTTTGTGCGCCCGCTTCTAAGGCGCATCAGCCTTGTCTGTGAGGGTCTTTCGAGCGCGAAGACTAAGCGAGGTCCCAGGTCTTCCGCAAGTGGCCACAGAGGGGAGCTGAGAGCACGCGGCCCGCCGCCCGTCGGGAACCCTCGAGCCTTCCAGGCGTACTGAGGATGCTCCCTTCCAAGGAGGTGCTGCGATGAGGCCCTATTCTTCCCCTCGGCCGTCCTTCCGACTCAGCTTCCTGCCGGCCCTGTTCGCCCTCTTGATCGTGGCGGCCTCCCTCTCGGCGCAGTCGTCGCCGAGCGCTTCTGCCCCACCCGCCACCCTGCCCGACCCCGCCTTCGCCGATGACACCCGTGCCTGGCTGCGGGGCATCGAGAAGGTGGGCTTCTCCGGCGTGGTGCTGGTGGCCACGGAGCACGGGCCGATCGTCGCCGAGGGGCTGGGTCTCGCCGACCGGGAGAAGGGGGTGCGCTGGGCCACTTCCACCCTGTCGGACGTCGGCTCGATCACCAAGCAGTTCACGGCAGCCCTGATCCTCAAGCTCGAGGAGCTGGGCAAGCTCGCCGTCACCGACGCGATCGGCCGCCACCTCGAGGGAGTCCCGGCGGACAAGCAGGGCGTCACCCTCCACCACCTGCTCACTCACAGCTCGGGGATCGAGGATCTCGAAGGCGCCGGCGACTGGGATCCGATCCGCCGCGACGACTTCGTGCGCCGGGCTCTGGCGCAACCGCTCTCCGCACCGCCCGGCAGCCAATACAGCTACTCGAACGCCGGCTACAGCCTGCTCGGCGCCATCGCCGAGAAGGTCACCGGCAAGAGCTACGAGGAGGCCCTGCGCGAGCTGGTGCTCGTTCCCGCCGGGCTGACCGAGACGGGCTACGTGGTGCCGAAGTGGGACCCGGCCCGCCTGGCCCAGGGCTACCGTGCCGGCGAGCGCTGGGGCACCACCCTCGAGCGGCCGATGGACACCGACGGCCCCTTCTGGGTGCTGCGGGCGAACGGTGGCCTCCGCAGCACGGCCGAAGAGATGCTGCGCTGGGCGCGGGCCCTGCTCGACGGCAAGGTGCTCTCAGCGGCGTCCCGCCAGAAGCTGTGGACGCCGCACGTGGACGAGTCCAACGGCGAGGGCGAGTCGTTCTACGGCTACGGCTGGTCGGTGGTGGATCAGGAGGGGGTGCGCATCCTCACCCACAACGGCGGCAACGGCATCCACTTCGCGGACTTCGCCATCGTGCCCGAGCGCGGAGTGGTGGTCTTCCTCCAGACCAACGTGGTCGCCGACTACCCCGGGGCCAGGGACCTCCTATCCCAGATCGGCCGGCGTTTCCTTGCCGCCGAGGCCTATCCCAAAGTGCCACCGGTGATCGACGTGCCGGCCGCGACTCTGGCGAGCCTGGCCGGCACCTACTCGGGGGAGAGTCAGGCCCGCTTCGAGGTTTCGAGCGATGGCAAGACCCTGAGGGTGCTGCCCACCAACCGAACGGCCTTCGACCGGCTGTACTCCCCCACCGGCGATGCGGGGCTGATCGCGAAGCGGGCCGCCGACACCGAGCGGATGTTGGCCGCCGGCTTGGCCGGCGACTTCCAGCCCCTGCACACGGCCTACGGCGGCACCGTGCCGATCGAGCGCCTGCGCGACTCCTTCGCCGGACGCATGAGAGACCAGGTCGAGCGCTTGGGCCCCTTCGTGCGCATCGAGGTGGTGGGCACGGCCGCCGCCGAGGAGGGCCGGCACCGGGTGCCCGTGCGCTTCGTGCACGAGAAAGGCGAGGTGCTGATCTCCTACGCCTGGGCAGGAGGCGAGGCCGGCAAGCTCCTGGGCGTGGACCGGCGCCCCTTCGACCCGGCTTTGCGCCTCTTCCCCCTGGGACAGGGCCGCTTCGCCTCCTGGGACTCGGTGACCGCCGCCTCGCTCACCGCCCGCTTCGTGCCGAGGCCGGAGGGAGCGATGGCCCTCGAGCTGGGCAGCGAAGGGAAGGTGGCTGGGGTGCGGCGGTAGGGGGGGCGATCGGGCTCCCACGCTATCCTCCCCCGCATGACATCCAACGACCAGGCGCCCTCCCTCGCCGCCGGACGGCGGCGGCGGTTGCTGAAGGTCTACCGCACCGTCTTCGCCGTGCTGGCGAGCTACCTCGGGCTGTGGCTCACCAACCTCTTCCGGCGGCCAGAGGCCCGGGCGCGGGCACTCCGCCGCTGGCAGGTGGCGACGGCCCGCCGAGCGCGGGCGACGATCGTCGACGTCCAGGGTCTGTTCATCAAAGTCGGCCAACTGCTCAGCATCTTGACCAACGTGCTGCCTGCCGAGCTGCGCAAGGAGCTCGAGGGCCTCCAGGACCAGATCCCGTCCCGGCCCCTGGCCGAGATCGAGGCGCGCCTCCGCCAGGAGCTGGGCGGTGGGCCGGATGAGCTTTTCGCCAGCTTCGACCC
>JBIOYC010000288.1:0-5971 GCA_044869955.1 Thermoanaerobaculia bacterium
CCGATGCGCCAGCTGGTGCGGCTCTACCGCATGCTGCTCGGGGGCGGGCAGCTTTCAGGGGTGCGGCTGCTCAGGCCCCAGACCGTCGAGGCCCTGGTGGCCCGCCATCGCGTGGGCATGCTCGACCACACCTTCCGCCACGTCATGGACTGGGGTTTGGGCTTCATCCCGGACTCCAAGCAGTACGGTGAGGGAGTGCCCTACGCCTACGGCCGCCACTGCTCCCCGCGCACCTTCGGCCACAGCGGCTATCGCTCCTCCACGGCCTTCGCCGACGCCGAGCACGGCCTCGCCGTGGCCCTGGCCTTCAACGGCCTGCCGGGGGACGAAGCCCACGCCCCCCGCATGCGCGGCACGCTGGAGGCGATCTATGAGGACCTGGGGTTGGCGGGGGGCGAGTGAAGGGATCGTTCCAGAATGGGCCATCGCCTCAGCTTTTGGCAAGAACTCTGCTAGGCTGGCAAGCGCCATGGCCAAGGCCCTGACCACCCTGGACCGATTCGGTCGCGTCGTCCTTCCCAAGTCCGTACGAAGAGCACTGGGAGTCGATGCCGGAGCGGTGTTCCGGATCGAGACCGAGGAAGGAGCCGTGCGGCTTCGCCCCGTCGAACCGGAGAACGACCTCGCCTACGAGGAAGGCGTGCTGGTCCATCGCGGGACGCTGGTCGGGGAAGCTCAGGATCCCGTGCAGGCGGAGCGTGAAGGGCGGCTCCGCCACCTGCTCTCGACGGTCCTGGATTGAGAGCCCTCTTCGACACCTCTGTCCTGGTGGCGGCTCTCGAGGCCGCGCTCCCCGATCACAAAGTGGCCCTGCCGTGGCTACAACGAGCGCACGGTGGGGAAATCACCCTACTGATCAGCGCCCACACGCTGGCGGAAGTGTTCTCGACCCTGACCGTCCTGCCCCTGTCTCCTCGCCTTTCTCCGGCGAAGGCCCTTCGCCTGATCGAGGAAAACATCGCGCGCCACGCCGAGATGGTCCCGCTCGCCCCGGAGGACTACCTCGCGGCTCTTCAACGAGCTCCCGGTCTCGATGTCGCCGGAGGCACCATCTACGATGCCTTGATCGCACGCGCAGCTGCCAAGGCCAACGCGGACATCCTGCTGACTCTCAATCCGCGACACTTCCTGCGGGTCTGGCCGGAAGGTCAAGACAAGATCCGTACGCCCTGAACACTCCTGCCGCGAGGGTCGATCCGTCGCTCAGCACCGTCCCTACTGCCCCGCGCTCGTTCACCGCTACAACCCTCGTCCGCGTCACTGTGTTGCGCAGCTCGCCTTCGGCCTCGGTCTCGACGCGCAGGTAGTTGTCGGCGTGGCCTTGCCAGCGGCTGCCTTCGGCCGTTTCCCAGAGGACTTCGAGGGTCTCGCCGATTTGGGACCAGGCGAAGCGTTGCTCGACTTCGGCGGCGGCTCGCTGCATCTCCGCCATGCGGCGGCGGACCTCGGTGCCGTGGACGTGGCCGGGGAGGCTGGCGGCGGGGGTGCCGGGGCGGCTCGAATAGGGGAAGACGTGGACCTTTGCCAGGGGGAGGCCGGCTACGAAGTCTCGGGAGCTTTCATGCTCAGCATCCGTCTCGCCCGGGAAGCCGACGATCACGTCCGTCGTGAGGCCGATCCCCGGCACCGCCCCGGCGATCGACTCGACCAGCTCGCGGTAGCCCTCGGCCGAGTAGGGCCGGCGCATGCGCCGGAGCGTCGGCGTGGCGCCGCTCTGGAGCGAGAGGTGGAGGTGCCGGCAGAGGCGGCGGTCCCTGAACAGGGAGAGCAGGCGGTGGTCTAGGCCCCAGGGGGCGATCGAGGTCAGCCGCAGCCGGGGCACGGCGGCCTCCCCCAGCAGGGCGCTGACCAGGTCGTAGAGGCGGAGGGCACCTTCCTTCCAGTCCGAGATCTGCACCCCCGTGACCACCACCTCGCGGTAGCCGCCGGCGACGAGCCCCGTGACCTCCGCCACAACCTCTCGCAGAGGCCGCGAAGACTCCCGGCCGCGGGTGGTCGGGATGATGCAGAAGGCGCAGCGCATGTCGCAGCCGTCGCCGATCTTGACCGTGGCCCTGGCGCGCCCGAACGGCAGGGGGCAGTAAGGGGTGGGCAGCTCCGGGGGCAGGGGCAGGCCGAAGGCCTCGTGAACCCGCTCCACCAGCCCCTCCTTGCCTTCGTTGCCGACCACGAGATCCGCTTCCTCCAGCGCCGCCGCCTCGGCTGGCGAGCCGGAGACGTAGCAGCCGGTGAGCACCGTCCTCACCTGCGGCGCCTCGCGCCGGCTGCGGCGTACGGCGCGGCGCGACTCCGCGGCGGCGGCTCCGGTGACCGTGCAGGAGTTGACGACGTGGACCTCCGCCTCCTCCAGCCTACCGACCACGGCGTGGCCGGCGGCCAGGAAGCGCCGGGCCAGGCGTTCGCTTTCGGCCTGGTTCAGCTTGCAGCCAAGGGAGGAGAGGAAGACACGCATCGCCGTTGGGTCGATCGGGCTAGCTGGGCTGCCAATGGCGGACCGTCAGCCGCCACTCGCCACCCGGCGGCTCGCCCGCGATCGCCACCGCACCGAGGTAGCCGGCGGCCGGCTCGAGGTGGAAGAATCGCCAGGCGGCGGCACGCTCGGCGCTCCCTTCGAGGGCAGTCATCCGCGCCGGCTCGCCCGGGACGAGGGTCACGTCGAAGGCGTTCAGGGGGGCCGAAAGACCGTCGCCAATTGCCTTCAGGTACGCCTCCTTGCGGGTCCAGCAGTTGAAGAAGCCGGTGGGGCGAGCCGCCTCGGGCAGGGCGAGCAGAATGCGACTTTCGTCGGTCGAGAAGAAGCGTTCCGCCAACGCTTCGAGGTCCGAGAGCTCGCGGACCAGCTCGATGTCCACCCCGAGCTCGCGGCCGGCGGTGACCCCGATGAGGGCCATCTCCTCCGAGTTCGAGAGGTTGAAGTCGAGGGTCCCGGCGCCGTGCCCGGGCGCCAGAGCGGGTTTGCCTTTGGGGCCGTAGAGGTAGACCAGCGAGGCCGGTGGACGGCCGAGGTAGGCGCCCAGGATGGTACGCTGGAAGGCCCTTCCCACGGTGAAACGGCGGCGATGGACCTCGAATCGGAAGCGATCGGCACGGGTGGTCTCCTCGCGATCGAGGAGCCGGCGCGCTGCCGTCACCTCCTGCTCCGGCGGGTCGAGGCGCGCGGTCCAGACGTGGATCTCGCCCGGGTCCGGGGGGCGACCGGCGGGCTCCGGGCCGCGGCTGGGAGGGAAGGCCGTCACGCCGAGCGCCCGCTAGTAGGGGCCACCCAGCTCGCTGATCAGGGGGCGGGTTTTGGTGGCCACGCCGACGCCGTCACCGAAGGGCAGGATCACGGCCGCGAGCTGGGGGTGGTGCATCAAGTAGCCGTTGAAGGCGAAGAGGGCGTCGGTGGCCGCGTCGTCCTCCTCCTCGGGCGGCTCGGCGACTCGGCCCTTCCAGAGGAGGTTGTCGAAGAGCAGGGTGCCGCCCACGGACATCTGCGGCAGCAGCAGATCGAGGTAGCGGCGGTATTCCGTTTTCTCGCCATCCACCCAGGCGAGGTCGACGGGACCGGAGAGCCGCTTCAGGGCCTCGAGTGCATCGTCCTGGATCAGCTCGATGCGCTCGGCGACCCCGGCCTTCTCGAAGAAACGCCGCGCCGTGGCCAGCCGCTGCGGATCCCGGTCGATGGTCAGCACCCGGGCTTCCGGAGCCCCTCGGGCGAGGAATAGGGCCCCGTAGCCGATGGCCGTGCCCACCTCGACGATGGTGCGCGCTCGGCTCGAGCGGGCCATGATCTCGAGGAAGCGGGCCACCTCGGGGTCGGCGATGGGCACGTCGTCCACCGCCGCCAGCTCCTCCATCTCGCGGGCCACCGGATCTCGTGGCGGCAGCAGTCGCTCGAGATAGCGTTCCTGAGCTTCACGGACGATCAGGCCGATGCCGGACTTCATGGGGTGGAATCCTAGCAGCGCCTGCTACCATCTCCCCGTGAAGCTCGCCTCCCTGCTCGCCCTGGCCCTGCTGGCGACCTCGCCGACTGCGGCCCAGCCTCCCGTGGTCCCGGCGCCCGTCCAGCTCGGCGAGATCCTCCTCGAGCCCTCCCAGCCGGGCACCGACACGCTCTGCAAGCTGCGGGTGTCGGTCAAGAACGGCTCCGCCCGGATGGTGTCCAGCCTGCGCTTCGAGGTGCGCTTGAACGGCCAGCCGCTGACGGTGTACAGGAACCAGGCCTTTCTCGAGAAGCTCGCACCGGGGGCTGAGCAAACCGTCCAGCTCTACAACTTCTGGACCACGGAGACGGGCCGGCCGGCACCCGCGGATGGGCGACTGACGGTCGAGATCCGGCTGGTCTCCGCCCGCCACCTGAGCCACTCGAAGGACGCCCAGGGCAACGACGTCTGGCAGCTCGAAGAGGCCGTCGCCGGCCTACCGGTGACGGCGACCAAGGTCGTGGCCCTGGCCAGGAAGTAGACCTACGGGCTGGCGAAGGCCAGCAGCTGCTCCACGCGGGCCACCAGCATGTCGAGGGCGACGCGGTTCTCCCCGCCCTCGGGCACGATGATGTCGGCGTAGCGCTTGGAGGGCTCGACGAACTCCTCGTGCATGGGCCGGACCTGCTCTTCGTACTGGCGCAGCACGTCGTGGGGATCTCTCCCGCGATCCTTGATGTCCCGGCGCAAGCGGCGGATCAGCCGGATGTCCGGCGGGGTGTCGACGAAGACCTTGAAGTCGAGCAGCTCGCGCAGCTTCAGCTCGACGAAGAGGAGGATGCCCTCGACCACGATCACCGGCCTGGGCTCCACCCTGCGGGTCTCCGGCTTACGGCGGTGGTGGACGAAATCGTAGATCGGCACCGCCGCCGGGCGCCTCGCCTTCAAAGTGACCAGGTGCTCGATCATCAAGACCGTGTCGAGGGAGTCGGGGTGGTCGAAGTTGTGGTGGCGGATCTCCTCCGCATCGCGCCAGACCACGTCGGTGTAGTAGGCGTCCTGCTCGAGGAAGGCGATGCGGTCGGCGCCGACCGAGCCGAGGATCGCCTGGGCGACCGTGGTCTTTCCCGAGCCGGTACCGCCCGCCACGCCGAGCACGACGGCGGTCACGGCGTCCCCAGGACGGGTGGCTGGGGCAGGCCGAGCTGCTTCAGGTAGGCCGACAGCTGGCCCCGGTGATGCGCCTCGTGCTCGAGCTTGATCAGCAGCATCTCGGCGGCCGAGGTGGTGAGTGTGGTCAGAGGGTGCGTGACCTCGATGGTGGCGAGGTCGAGGTCGGCGAGGGTCGCCAGCTCCGCTTCCGTCCGGGCCTGGATCTCGCGCCAGGCCGCCAGGCACTCGGCGAAGGTGGAGCCGAACTTGCTGCTCCCGCTGCTGGCGAGGTTTCCCGGACGCAAGGCCACCATCCGCTCCGGACCCGAGCCCTGGAGTTGGAAGGGATCGAACCCCTGGCCCTTGGCGGCGGCCAGGAGCATGCGCCGCCAGAAGACCTCGCTCTGGATCAGGTGCACGACGAGGCCACCGCAAGTGAAGGCGTCCGGGGCCGGCGCCCAGGAGAAATGCTCTTCGGGCACGGCTCGCACCAGGGCATGGGTCCACTCGCGCTGGCGCCGGAAGTGGCGGAGAAAGGCGTCGATGTCTAGTTTCAGCACGGCCGCGATTGTAGCCCGAGCCTCTGCCGAGCGGCCGGCTCAAGTCTGGCAGCGCGGGCAGTAGTAGGTGCTGCGGTTCGACAGCACCTTGCGGCGGATGCCGCCGCTACACCGGCGGCAGCGTTGGCCCTCCCGGTCGTAGACGGCGAGGGAGACCTGGAAGTAGCCACTGTTGCCCTCGCCGTCGGTGAAGTCGTTCAAGGTGGTGCCGCCCTCGGCGATCGCCCCTTCGAGCACCGCCCGCACTGCCGCGGCCAGACGCTCCCATCTCGCGGCGGAGATCCGCGCCACCGAGCGCAGGGGGTGGATGCCGGCCTGGAAGAGCGCTTCGCTGGCGTAGATGTTGCCCAC
>JBIOYC010000289.1:0-4893 GCA_044869955.1 Thermoanaerobaculia bacterium
GGCGTGAAGCGGATGGAGTAGCTCTCCTCGTCGAGACTGCGGCGAACGCCGTCGATCCAGCCGAAGCAAAGGGCCTCGTCCACCGACTCCGGCCAGGTCAGGCTCGGCCGGCCGGTGCCCTTCTTCCAGTAGCCGACGTGGAGCTCCGTGGCCGTGGCGTGGTGCTCCTCGAGCCAGGCGCACATCTCGACGGGAGAGGCGAAGAAGAGGAGCTTCATGGGTGGGCCGGATCTTACGACTTCCCGGTTGGAGCCCCGCGAGTCCGTTGACTCTGCGCAATCAGTCAGTTACTATGCATTTCACAACTTCTAGGAGGTCGCCATGAAGAAGACGTTGCGAATCTTGTTCGTCGTGGCGGTTGTGGCCCTCGCCCTCTTCACCATGCTGCCCGAGGCATCGGCCGTCGACTGGTGCCAGGAGTGTCAGCAGGATCCAGATTGCTGGTCGTGCTGCCGGTGCAACGGTGGCACGGTCAACGCTTGTCTGCGCGCCTGCGGCGGCTGAGGCCTGGGCTCCGGTCTAGGTGCCAGGCACTTCGGCAGTCTCCCAAGGCTGGCCAGGGTGAACCCTTGTGTCGGCCTTGAACGAGGGGTAGGGTGGTCCGATCATGGGGTGAAGAAGCACCGGAGGCAGAGGGCCGCGGCCCTCGGGCTGATCCTGTCGCTGCTCGCCGTCCTCGCCGAGGGTGCCGGTGGCACGCCTGAGCCGCAGCCGGGCGCGGTGACTCCCGAGAAGGAACGGGAGATCCTGGCGAAGCTCAAGGAAGGCTTGCGCCGCATCCGCTTCGTTCCGGGGCCGATCCGGGCCGGCATGCTGGCCGACGCCCTCCGCGGGGCTGCCGCCGGCGGCAGCGTCGAGGGGGTCCAGCTCCTTCTGCGCTACGGTGCCCTACCCGATGCCGACGCTCTGGGCGAGGCTGCCCGGCACGGTCACGTGCTGGTGGCCAACCTCCTGCTGCGCAAGGGGGCCAATCCCCGGGCGAAAGACCGCCGGGGCCGAACCGCCCTCGAGAACGCTTGGACGGGCAATCACCCCGGGGTCGGCCGGCTGGTCCTGGAGAAGAAGGTCGAGATCCCGCCCGAGATGGTGGTGACCGCCTTCACCCTGGAACGAGCAGGCTGGGGCGCGTTGTTTCGCCGCCACAAGCGCCAGGTCAAGGGAGCGACACCGGCGGGGATCGCAGCGCTCGAGGCGGGAGCCCGCGACGGGTCCTACGAGGCCGTCGAGCTGCTGCTGGCTGCGGGCGCTCGCCCCACTCTGGGCGTCTGGCAGGGTGCCCTGCGCCACGACCCGCGGCGCTTCTCGGCTCTTTTCGACCGCCACGCCCTGCGCCTCCAGCAGGACCAGGCCATCGAGCTGATGGTGGCCGCGGCGAAGGGCGGCGAGGGCAGCCTCCGGCTGGCTACTTTCCTGCTCGATCAAGGAGTGCCACCGGGCGGCCGCGATGCCCAGAGCACCCCCTTCCTGCACCTCGCCGTGGCCAGCCGCCAGCTGGACGTGGCCGAGCTGCTGGTGGGACGGGGTGCCGATCCGCAGGGTCGGGACACCAAGGGCAGGACGGCCCTGTGCGCGCTGGTGACCGAGTTTGTCCAGCGTCGCGAGGACACACCGTCGCCGGAGCTCGTGGCCCGTGTGCTGGGCTGGGGTGTGGACCCTGACCTTGCAGATGGCCGGGGACTCACGCCCCTCGTGCACGGGGTCAGACTCTTGCGCTTCGACCTCGCCAGGCTCCTGATGGAGCGCGGGGCAGATCCCAACGTCGCGACCGCCACGGGGCTGACCGCGCTGATGGCCCTGGCCGAGGCCGACCTCCTGAACCAGGGGTTTCCTCGCAACGCCATCAAGCGTCGGCAGCTCGAAATGGCCGAGAGCTTGCTGGCTCACGGCGCCGATCCCAACGCCCAGGACCGTGCCGGCGCCGGCGCCTTCGAGCGTGCGGTGAGGAACTACGACATTCTGCTCGTCGAGCGGCTCCTGCGCGGAGGCGGTCGACCCAGCCCTTTCGTCTGGCAGTGGGCCCTCGGCTGGAAGTGCGACGCGGGCTGGCGCCGGTATCTCGCGCGTCTGGCCGAAGAGCTCTGGCTCGACCTGGCCCCGGTGCCACCCCTCGATCCCCGGGCTCCCGCCTGCTGGTCCGGTCTGCCGGGTCCCCTGCGCGATGCCGCCCAGCGGGAGACGGTGCTCGAGATCGAAGCGCTCAGCCGGGCTCTCTTCTCCTGGTACATCAAGGAGGCTACCGGCCCCCTGGTCGGAGATCCAAGCCTGCCGGGCCCGGGCCCGATCCGCGCGGCGCAGCTCGAGCCCTTCTTCGTCCCGGGTTACCTGCCATGGATCTCCGCCGTCGACGGCTGGGGCCGGCCACTCGAGATCCGCGTCGACCTGACCCTGGACGCCCCCCTGCCGGCCTTGGTGATCCGCAGCGCCGGCCGTGACGGCATCTTCGAGCCCGAGCCCTACGAGAGGGGCGGCTTCCCGGCGGGCGACCTCGATCGAGACATCGTCTGGGTAGACGGCGAGCTGGTCCGCTGGCCGGTCGGGGAGGAGTGAAGGCCCGAGGGCCTGAGCTCTAGGGCCTGCACGCATGTCTGCACGGGCAGCGGAGCCGAGAAGGCACATGTTAGGATTCCTCGCATGCTCAAGCGGATCTACGCGGACAACTTCCGGGCGTTGGTGAACTTCGAGTTCCAGCCCAAACAGTTGAGCTTGCTGCTGGGCGAGAACGGCTCGGGCAAGACCAGTGTGTTCGACGTGCTGGGAAAGCTCAGAGATGCGATTGTGCTGGGCGCGCCCGTGGCCGCTCTCTTCTCGCATACCCGCACCCGTTGGGACTCCCGAGAGTTGCAGCGTTTTGAGCTGAGTATCGAAGTTGGCGGGGAGACCTTCACCTACGCACTAGACGTTCAGCACCCTCCCGAGGCCACGGCCAAGCCCTTTGTCAAGTCCGAAGCGATCTCACTCGAGGGTACGCCGCTTTTTCGGTTTACGGGCGGTGACGTTCACCTCTACCTCGACGACCAGGAGGCACCGAGCGTCTTCCCGTACAGCTCCGATCGTTCCTACCTCGTGAACATCGACTCGTTGAACGTAAGGAGGATGGGGCGACTGGCCAAGTTCAAGAGGGCGATCGAGGGCCTCTGGATACTTCAGCCGAATCCCTTCGCCAGCGAGTGGTTCACGAAGGAAGGAGCTTCGTTCCTGGCGAGGAACGGTGAGAACTTCGCCTCTTACTTCAACGATCTCAATAGCGAACGCCCGGCAGTTCGAGATGAGTTCGAGCATCTCTTGAGAGAGGTGCTTCCTGGGTTCAAGCGATTCTCTCTGCCGCGACGAGGCGATCAGAAACTGCTGATCGGCGCCTTCGAAGTCTCGGGCAAGGAAGCCAACATGACTCTGGGCGAACTGTCAGAGGGACAGCGCGTGCTCGTGATGCTCTACGCGGCCGTCTTAGGGCTCGCCACGGAGGGCGCAACCGTTTGTTTCGACGAGCCCGACAACTTCGTATCCCTCGGTGAGATCCAGCCATGGCTTCAGCTGTTGCGCGACACCGTAGAGGAACGTGGCAGCCAGGCCATGGTTATTTCTCATCATCCAGAGGTGATGGACTATCTCGCCCTCGATTCGGTGTGGTTCTTTGAGCGACCCACTAGCGCGGTGAGGGTGACTAGGCACAAACCGGACTTGTCGCCGGGCCAAGTCGTGCCGAGGCTTCCCGAGATCGTGGTGCGGGGAGCCTGATGGGCCGACGGGTGCGGACCACCTTGCTCTGTGAGGACGACCAGCACGAGCGGCTACTGCGCCCAGTGCTGGAGAACAAGTACGGACCGAGGTCAGTAGATGCCCGCAAGAGGGGGAACTTCGATTCCGTGCTCGATGCGCTCCCGGACTTCGTGGATCGGCTTCGCCGCAGCCGTGGCGAGGCCGCTTCACTGGTTGTGGCGATCGACGGTGACGTCGAGGGCTTTGACGGGCGGCGTCTGAAAGTACTCAGGAAGGCTGAGCTGAAAGGGAAAAACGCCCCGCTGGCACCTCAGATCGCCATCTGCGTCCTTTGCCGCAACGTCGAGACCTGGATTCTCTGGCTCAACGGAGAGAACGATCTCGACGAGAGCACCGACTACAAGGATCGCGTCAGGAACGACTCCGGAGGCGAGGTCGCCTTGGCTCGGCAGGCCGCGAAGGCCTGGTTCGACCACGACCCGGCTCGCCGGGAGCAGGAGAGGACCCGCCTCCCGGCTCTGGCTCATGGTCGGGCCGAGATCGACCGCCTCGAGAAGCTCACCAAGGCATAGCTACTTTTCAGTCCCGACTTCTCCGGGGCCCCCGGCCCGGCCGCGAAGCAGTCGTAACGCCCTCCCTTGCTAGACTGCGTTCCTTCCGAAGAGGAACGACCCCATGCCTCGAGAGCTGGACCTGGCCACGTGGCCGCGGCGACCGCACTTCGACTTCTTCCGCACCTTCGACCAGCCCTTCTTCAACCTCTGCGCGGAGGTGGACGTCACCGCCCTGGTGGAGCGCTGCACGGGGCCGGGCAGCCCTTCCTTCTTCCTCGCCTCGCTCTTCCTCTGCTTGAGGGCCGCCAACGAGGTCGAGCCCATGCGCTACCGGCTGCGCGGCGACCGGGTGATCGTCCACGAGGTGATCCACGGCGGCTCGACCCTGCTGCGGCCGGACGAGACGTTTGCCTTTGGATATTTCGACTTCCTGCCCGACTTCGAGGCTTTCGCCGCCGCGGCCCGGCCGGTCATCGACGAGGTGCGGAGCGGCCTGCCACGGCTCGAGCCCCGCCCCGAGCGGGACGACCTGATCCACTTCTCGCCCATCCCGTGGGTCTCGTTCACCAGCTTCGCCCACGCCCGCCGCTTCGAGCGCGGCGACTCGGTGCCCAAGATCGTC
>JBIOYC010000290.1:0-13679 GCA_044869955.1 Thermoanaerobaculia bacterium
TCTCGGCCTGGGAGGAGGAGAAGTACGTCATCGCGCAGGCCAACGTGGCTCTCGACGAGACGGGCAACATCGTCAACGAGCGCGTCACCGCTCGCGCCGGTGGTGATTTCGTGACCGTCGAGCGCGAGCGGCTGGACTACATGGACATCAGCCCCAAGCAGCTGGTGTCGGTCGCCGCGGCCCTGATCCCCTTCCTCGAGAACGACGACGCGAACCGAGCCCTGATGGGCTCCAACATGCAGCGTCAGGCCGTGCCATTGCTGCGCACGGAGTCTCCGGTGGTGGGTACCGGCCTCGAAGGGATCGTGGCTCGTGATTCCGGCGCCGTGGTAATCGCCAAGCGGGGAGGCATCGTGGACTCGGTCGACGCGGAACGAATCATCGTGCGCGTCGAGGGCGAGGACATCGAGACCGGTGAGGCCAAGGAGTTCGGCGCCGACATCTACCAGCTGATCAAGTTCCGCCGCTCCAACCAGAACACCTGCATCAACCAGAAGCCGGTGGTCCACGAGGGGCTGCGGGTCAAGAAGGGGGACGTCCTGGCCGATGGCTCGTCCACCGAGCGCGGTGAGCTGGCGCTGGGTCGCAACGTCCTGGTGGCCTTTATGCCGTGGCGTGGCTACAACTTCGAGGACGCGATCCTCGTCTCGCAGAAGCTCGTCCGGGAGGATTACTACACTTCGATCCACATCGAGGAGTTCGAGATCGAGGCCCGCGACACCAAGCTCGGACCTGAGGAGATCACCCGGGACATCCCGAACGTCTCCGAGGCCGCGCTCAAGGACCTCGACATCAGCGGCATCGTCCGCATCGGCGCCTACGTGCGGGCCGGTGACATCCTGGTCGGCAAGGTCACGCCCAAAGGTGAGACGCAGCTGACTCCGGAGGAGAAGCTCTTGCGGGCGATCTTCGGCGAGAAGGCCGGCGACGTCCGCGATGCCAGCCTCAAGGTGCCGCCCGGCATCGACGGCACCGTGGTCGACGTCAAGATCTTCTCGCGCAAGGGCGTGGAGAAGGACGAGCGCGCGAAGCAGATCGAGGACGAGGAGATTCGGCGTCTCGACAAGAACTTCCGCGACGAACAGCGGATCCTCCACGAGGAGCGCAACAAGAAGATCAGCGAGCTGCTGATCGGCAAGGAAGTCACCGCTCCGGTGCTCTCGGCCCAGGGCGAAGAGCTGCTGCCGAAGGGCGGCAAACTGAGCCGCGAGCTGCTCGAGCGTCTGACCCGGCAGGAGATCCTGCGCCTCGGCCTCAAGGAGGCCCGGCTGACCGATGCCGTCGAGATCTTCTACCGTCGCACGGACTCGCACCTCGAGGTCCTCAAGAAGGTCAACGAGGAGCGCATCCAGCTGCTGCAGAAGGGCGATGAGCTGCCCCCGGGAGTGATCAAGCTGGTCAAGGTCTTCGTTGCCATGAAGCGCAAGCTCCAGGTCGGCGACAAGATGGCCGGCCGCCACGGCAACAAGGGTGTGATCTCGCGGATCCTCCCCGAGGAGGACATGCCCTACCTGCCGGACGGTACGCCGGTCGAGATCGTGCTCAATCCCCTCGGTGTACCGAGCCGCATGAACGTCGGACAGATCCTCGAAACTCACCTGGGCTGGGCCGGCATGGCCCTGGGCGTGAAGTTCGCGACGCCGGTCTTCGATGGGGCCCAGGAGTCCGACATCAAGATGCTGCTCGCCGAAGCCGGCTTGCCGGGCTCCGGCAAGACGACACTCTGCGATGGTATGACCGGCGACGCCTTCGAGCAGAAGGTGACCGTCGGTTACATTTATATGTTGAAGCTGTCTCACCTCGTCGACGACAAGATCCACGCTCGGTCGATCGGCCCCTACTCTCTGATCACGCAGCAGCCGCTGGGCGGTAAGGCTCAGTTCGGTGGCCAGCGCTTCGGAGAAATGGAGGTGTGGGCACTGGAGGCATACGGCGCGGCCTACACCCTCCAGGAGCTGCTCACGGTGAAGAGCGACGACGTGGAAGGGCGCAGCCGCGTCTACGAAGCCATCGTCAAGGGCGAAGTCCCCGATGACCCCGGACTGCCCGAGTCGTTCAACGTGTTGGTTCGCGAGCTCCAGAGCCTGTGTCTCGACGTTGAACTCCTGAAGGTGTAAGGAGGAGACCCACTTGCAGCCGTTCAGCAGCTTTGACAAGTCGCCCGCGAATCGGGATTTCAACGCGATCAAGATTTCCATCGCGTCTCCCGAGAAGATCCGGTCTTGGAGCTTTGGTGAGGTCACCAAGCCGGAGACGATCAACTACCGCACCTTCAAACCCGAGCGGGACGGTCTGTTCTGCGCCAAGATCTTCGGTCCGATCACTGACTGGGAGTGCCTCTGCGGCAAGTACAAGCGCATGAAGCACCGTGGTGTGATCTGCGACAAGTGCGGCGTCGAGGTCACCCGTTCGCGCGTTCGCCGTGAGCGGATGGGCCACATCGAGCTGGCCTGTCCGGTGTCACACGTTTGGTTCTTCAAGGGCTTGCCGAGCCGCATCGGCCACCTGCTCGACATCTCGCTGCGCGACCTCGAGCGCATCCTCTACTTCGAGAGCTACGTCGTCATCGACCCCGGTGATACCGAGCTCAAGGAGAAGGAGCTGGTCGCCGAGGAGCGCTTCCGCGAGCTCCGGGACAAGTATGGTGCCGGCGCCTTCGAGGCCAAGATGGGCGCCGAAGCGATCAAGGAGCTGCTCGCGCGCATCGACGTCGACGAGCTCGCCGAGGAGCTGCGTCTGGTGATGCGTACCGAGTCCAGCCAGATCCGGCGCCTGAAGGCGGCCAAGCGGCTGAAGGTGGTCGATGCCTTCCGTCGTAGCGGTCACCGGCCGGAGTGGATGATCCTCGACGTCATCCCGGTCATTCCGCCCGAGCTGCGCCCCCTGGTGCCGCTCGACGGCGGCCGCTTCGCCACCAGTGATCTGAACGACCTCTACCGCCGCGTGATCAACCGCAACAACCGGTTGAAGAAGCTGCTCGAGCTGCGCGCGCCGGAAGTGATCGTGCGCAACGAGAAGCGCATGCTGCAGGAAGCGGTCGACGCCCTGTTCGACAACGGCCGGCGCGGTCGGGTCCTCAAGGGCTCGAACAACCGTCCGCTGAAGTCCCTCTCCGACACGCTGAAGGGCAAGCAAGGCCGGTTCCGCCAGAACCTGCTCGGCAAGCGCGTCGACTACTCCGGTCGCTCGGTGATCGTCGTCGGTCCGGAGCTCAGGCTGTCGCAGTGCGGCCTGCCGAAGAAGATGGCTCTCGAGCTGTTCAAACCGTTCATCTACAACCGGCTCGAGGAGAAGGGGCTGGTCGGCACGATCAAGGCGGCCAAGGAGCTGGTGGAGCAGGAGGTCGACGAGGTCTGGGACGCGCTCGAGGAGGTCATCCAGGACCACCCCGTCATGCTCAACCGTGCCCCGACGCTGCACCGGCTCGGCATCCAGGCATTCCAGCCGACGCTGATCGAGGGCAAGGCGATCCAGATTCACCCGCTGGTCTGCGCCGCTTTCAACGCCGATTTCGACGGCGACCAGATGGCGGTGCACGTGCCCCTGTCGCCGAAGGCCCAGATCGAGTGCAAGATCCTGATGCTTTCGGCGAACAACATTCTCTCGCCGGCCCATGGTCGACCCCTCGCGGTGCCGAGCCAGGACCTGGTGCTCGGCGGCTACTACCTGACGTTGGGTCGCGAGGGAGCGAAGGGCGAAGGGATGACCTTCCCCGACTTCAACACAGCGGTCCTGGCGTATGAAGCAGGCGAGGTCGAGACCCAGACCTTCGTCAAGGTCCGCTACACGGGCCCCTACATCGACCTCGGCAAGCAGATCGACAAGCAGGACGTCGTCCACGCCGAGCTCGAAGAGGTTACGAACGAGCTGATCGAGACCACGGTGGGGCGGGTGATCCTCAACATGCACCTGCCGAAGGAGATCCCTTTCATCAACGGCCTGCTCAAGAAGCGGGGTCTCCAGGACCTGGTCGGCTACTGCTTCATCAACCTCGGCAACGACGCCGCCGTGCGCATGCTCGACGAGATCAAGGAGATCTCGTTCCTCTATGCCACGCGCGCGGGCATCTCGATCGGCGTCGACGACATGGTCATCCCGTCTCGCAAGGCGCCGCTGATCAACCGCGCGAGGGAGGAAGTCCTCGAGATCGAGAAGCAGCGCAACGCCGGCGTCATCACGGCCGGTGAACGCACCAACAAGATCATCGACATCTGGCATCGAACCACCGAGCGCATCTCGGAAGAGATGTTCCGCGAGATGGCCCAGGTGGAGAAGGACCTCGGCGAGTTCAACCCGATCTCGATGATGGCCGACTCCGGCGCCCGCGGCTCCCGCGAGCAGGTCCGGCAGCTGGCCGGCATGCGTGGCCTGATGTCCAAGCCCTCGGGCGAGATCATCGAGACGCCGATCACGGCCAACTTCCGCGAGGGTCTGTCGATTCTCGAGTACTTCATCTCGACCCACGGCGCCCGCAAGGGTCTGGCCGACACCGCGCTCAAGACGGCGGACTCCGGCTACCTGACCCGGCGGCTGGTCGACGTGGCCCAGGACGTCATCATCAACGAGGTCGACTGCGGCACGATCGACGGCATCTACGTGTCGGCGATCATGGAAGGCGGCGAGATCCTCGAGCCGCTGCGCGACCGCGTCGTGGGTCGCGTATCCCAGGAGGACATCTACGATCCGATGACCGGCGACCTGCTGGTCGAGGTCAGTCAGGAGATCTCAGAAGCTCTGGCCAACTCGATCCAGGCCGCGGGGATCGAGCGGGTGAAGATCCGCTCGGTGCTGACCTGCGAGGCCCGGCGAGGCGTGTGCGGCAAGTGCTACGGGCGTAACCTCGCCACCGGCCGGATGGTGGACATCGGCGAAGCAGTGGGTGTCATCGCGGCGCAGTCGATCGGTGAGCCCGGCACCCAGCTGACCATGCGTACCTTCCACTACGGTGGTACGGCCTCCCGCGTGTCCGAGCAGGCCGAGCACGTGGCCAAGAACCCAGGCTCGGTGAAGTTCCTGAACGTTGCCACGGTCGAGTCGAAGGACGGCGACCTGGTCGTGATCAACCGTAACGGCAAGCTGCTGATCACCGACGATCGCGGCCGTGAGAAGGAGCGCTACGCTCTGACCTACGGCTCTCACCTGCTGGTTCACGAGGGTGAGGAGGTCGAGCCGAACCGCAGCCTGGTGAAGTGGGATCCCTTCACCTCCGCGATCCTCTCCGAGATCGGTGGTGTCATCGAGTTCCAGGACATCGTCGAGGGTGAGAACGTCCGCGAGGAGATCGACAAGGTCACCGGGCTGTCGCAGAAGATCATCGTCGAAGCGCCTCAGAGTGAGAAGCGCATCCCCGCGATCATGATCCGTGGCCAGGGAGTCGACAAGCGCTACCTGTTGCCGTCGGGCTCGCACCTGGTGGTGCAGGAAGGCCAGCAGGTCTTCCCCGGCGACACCCTGGTCAAGATCCCGCGTGAGACCACCAAGACCAAGGACATCACCGGTGGTCTGCCGCGCGTGGTCGAGCTGTTCGAGGCCCGTAGCCCCAAGGAGCCGGCGATCATCACCGAGATCGACGGTGTGGTCCACCTGGGCGACGTCCACAAGGGCATGCGCAAGATCCAGGTGGAGAGCGACGACGCCGAGGTGCGCGAGTACTTGGTGCCGCGTTCGGTGCACGTCAACGTCCAGGAGAGCGAGCGAGTGCGTGCCGGCGACCCGCTGATCGACGGCCCGATCAACCCGCACGACGTGTTGCAGGTGCTGGGTGAGAAGGAGCTCGAGCGCTACCTGGTGGACAAGATCCAGGAGGTCTACCGGTCACAGAGCGTGGCGATCAACGACAAGCACATCGAAGTGATCGTTCGCCAGATGATGCGCTCGGTCAAGATCGAAGAGGTCGGCGACACCGACTTCCTGATCGACGAGCAGGTGGATCGCTGGAAGTTCCAGGAGGAGAACGAGCGCGTGATTGCCGCGGGTGGCTCGGCCGCCATCGGACGGCCGCTCCTTCTCGGTATCACCAAGGCGTCGCTTTCGACCGAGAGCTTCATCTCGGCGGCGAGCTTCCAGGAGACCACGCGCGTGCTCACCGAGGCGGCGATCAACGGTGCCGTCGATCACCTGCGGGGCTTGAAGGAGAACGTCATCGTCGGCCGACTGATCCCGGCCGGTACCGGCATGCACTTCTACCACGACTACCACATGGAAGAAGAGGAGTACAGCGTCGAGCCGGAGGCCGAGGAGGAGCTCTTCTTCGACTTCGACGACGAGGACATCCGGACCCTGCCGGCAGAGGTTCTAGACAGCGAGTAGAGTCGGCTCGGTTTCAGCAGGACCTTCGAGGGCGGCCGTGAGGCCGCCCTCTTGTTTTTTGGCAGGGAGCAGACGGGCTCGTGAACCTCTTGCCCTGAGGGGGGACTCATAGTAGAACGAGTATTGATTTCGGCGCTGCTGATCCCTGGCCTTTGCGCCGAGGAGGTATCCCATGCATCCTGCCCGCCCGGCTCTTCTCGGCCTTTGCGCTCTCGCTCTCGCCCAGGCTGCTCTCGCCGCCACCGTCGACGTCCAGGTCGGCCCCGGCCTCAGCTTCTCTCCCTCCACGGTCACCATCCAGGCCGGCGACACGGTCCGCTGGACCAACGTCGGCGGCGGCTTCCACAACGTCCGAGCCGACAACGACAGCTTCCGCTGCGCCAGCGGCTGCGACGGTCAGGGAGGCAGCGGCGAGCCCGCCTCGAGCGCCTGGACGGCATCGGTGACCTTCAACAACCCGGGCACTTTCGGCTACTACTGCGAGGTCCACAGCGTCCCCGGCGCCTCGGGGATGAACGGTATGGTGGTCGTCCAGGAAGGAGCCGTGCCGGGCTCGATTCGCTTCAGCAGCCCCGGCTATGGCGTCCAGGAGAACGCGCCCCACGCCACCGTGACCATCCAGCGGGTCGGCGGGGATGACGGCATGGTCTCGGTGTCCTTCGCCACGTCGAGCGGGACGGCCGCCGTGGGGCTGGACTACACGGCCGTCTCGACCACCGTGACCTGGGCTGACAACGACGACGCCAACAAGACGGTGCAGGTGCCGATCTTGAACGACTCGCTGGACGAGCCCAACGAGAGCGTGGGGCTGAATCTGTCCGCGCCCACCGGCGGTGCCACCCTGGGCTCGCCGGCCGCAGCTACGCTGACCATCGCCGACGACGACAACCCACCTGGCGGACCCTGCGTGGCGGACGCCAACACCCTCTGCTTGTTGGGGGACCGCTTCCGGCTGCAGATCCAGTTCCGCACCCCCCAGGGCCAGATGGGCATGGGCGTCGCCGAGCAGATCCGCGACTTCTCCGGGACCTTCTCCTTCTTCAACCCGGACAACCTCGAGATGCTGGTCAAGGTGATCGACGCCTGCGCCTTGAACGACCGCTTCTGGCTCTTCTACGGCGCCACGACCAACGTCGAGTTCAACTTGCTGGTGACCGACACCCTGCGCAACGTCACCCAGGTCTATCCCAACCCGCTCAACTCGCCGGCACCGCCGATCCAGGACACCGACGCGTTCGCGACCTGCCCGTAGGGGAGCCGTCAGGGTCCGAGCTCGAGCACCCGCAGGGGCACGATCCTCGCCAGTTGCCGGAAGTCCCGGTCGCGGTGGAAGACCGTAAGCTGGTTGCGAAGGGCACAGACTGCGATCAGGCAATCGACGCCCGACCGGGGAGTGACCCCTGCACGGCGCGCGGCACGGTAGAGCTCCGCAGCCTCCAGGAAAACCTCGGGCTCCATCGGGGCCTCGACCCGAGGCAGCGCGAGCATCGACTCCCGCGCGAGGAAGTGAGCCCGTGGCTCGGCGAACCCCTGTAGCACCTCCTGCACGACCGGCAAGCAGGTGACGATGTCGTCGAAATCGAGGTAGCGCTCCAAGTCGAGGCGAGGCGGCTTGGCGAAGACCTCGATCCAGATCGACGTGTCAACGAGGATCATCGGCGGTCGAACGGGGAGTGGGGCGATCCTCTCGCATCTCGGCGAGATCGCCCTGCCAGAGGCCGGTGCCGGCGAGCTCGAGGATCTGGCGGGCCTTTCGGCGGCGGATGAACTCCTCGAGAGCCCTCTCGACCGTTCGGGAGAAGGTCCGCTCTCCGCCCAGGCGGAAGGCGTCCTCGAGCAGTCCGTCGCGAAGCACAAGATTGGTGCGTTTCATGCGGAGAGTGTGCGGATCAGCGCTTGGCCTGTCAAGCACCGAGCCGGTACGTTGGGCGGCTGCCGAGAGAGTAGGATCCGGCCCGGTGCCCGGGCTCGAAGCCCGGGCCCCTCCCTCTCGGAGGCCCCATGCGCCGCACGCTTGTCGTCCTCGCCCTCTTGGCCAGCGTCTTCGTTCCCCCCGCGATCTCTGCCGCCGAGCCCCTCGGCGCCGCCCTCGACGGCTTCGCCCGGGAGGTGGAGCCCAAGGTGGTGACCTGGCGGCGGGACTTCCACCAACACCCGGAGCTGTCCAACCGCGAGGAGCGCACCGCGAGGATCGTGACGGAGCACCTGCGCGTCCTCGGCTGGGAGGTGCGCACCGGGGTCGCCCACCACGGCGTCGTCGCTGTGCTGGTGGGCGGCAAGCCGGGGCCGGTGGTGGCGCTGCGGGCCGACATGGACGCCCTGCCGGTCACCGAGGAAGTTGACGTTCCCTTCGCCTCGAAGGTGAAAGCCGAGTACGGCGGCCAGAGCGTGGGGGTGATGCACGCCTGCGGGCACGACGCCCACACGGCGATCCTGATGGGCGTGGCCGAGGTGCTGGCGAAGCTGAAGGCCGAGCTGCCCGGCACCGTCAAGCTGCTTTTCCAGCCCGCCGAGGAAGGACCGCCCACCGGCGAGCAGGGGGGAGCGCTGATGATGGTGGCCGAAGGCGCTCTCGATGCCCCACGGCCGGCGGCGATCTTCGGCCTGCACGTGGTTCCCATGGCCGAAGCCGGGGAGATCGCCTACCGCTCCGGCGGCCAACTGGCCAGCTCGGACCGCCTGCACATCGTGGTCAAGGGACGGCAGGCCCACGGTGGCATGCCCTGGGATGGGATCGACCCCGTGGTCGCCGCGGCGCAGATCATCAACGCCCTCCAGGCCGTCCCCGCCCGCCAGATCAACCAGCTCAAGGGGCCGGCGGTGGTCACGGTCGGCTCCATCCACGGCGGCGTGCGCAACAACATCGTCCCCGAGCAGGTGGAGATGTGGGGCACCCTGCGCAGCTTCGACGCCGGCACCCGCCAGGAGCTGCACGCGCGGGTGAAGCGCACGGCGGAGAGCGTGGCGGCGGCAACCGGGGCGAGCGCCGAGGTGACCATCGACCAGGGCAATCCGGTGACGTACAACGACCCCGAGCTGACCCGGCGCATGGCGCCGACGCTGGCTCGGGTCGCCGGGCCCGGCAAGGTCTGGGAGACCCTGCCGGTGACCTGGGCCGAGGACTTCTCGGTCTACCAGCAGCAGGTGCCCGGCCTCTTCGTCTTCCTGGGTATCCGGCCGAAGGGCCAGAAGGTGGAGGACTCCGCCCCCAACCACTCCCCCCGCTTCTACGTCGACGAAAGCGCCCTACCCCTCGGCGTCCGCACCCTCGCCCATCTGGCGGTGGACTTCTTGGTGGGCGAGGGCCGGTGAGCGTGGGAGACACGACCTTCCGCAACCTCCGCCTCTTCCTCGACGAGCTGCGCCGCCGGGGGGACTTGGCCGTGATCGAGGAGCCGGTGGATCCCCGGCTCGAGGTGTCGGAGATTCACCGCCGGGTGATCGCCGCCGGGGGGCCGGCCTTGCTGTTCACCCGGCCCGTCGGCTCGGACTTTCCCCTGGTCACCAACCTCTTCGGCACCCCGCGGCGGGCGGAACTGGCCTTCGGCCGGCGGCCCTTCGAGCTGATCGAGAGCCTCGTCCATTTCGCCCAGACCCTCTTGCCGCCGACGCCGGCCAAGCTCTGGGGGGCCCGCGGGCTGGTCCGCGACCTGCTCAAGGTCGGCCTCAAGCGGGATCACCGGGGGCCGGTGACCGAAAACCTGACCTCGAACGTCCGCCTCGATCGCCTGCCCGTGCTCACCACTTGGTCGGAGGACGGCGGCCCCTTCATCACCCTGCCCCTGGTCTACACCGAGCACCCGGACGGCAAGGGCCACAACCTCGGCATGTACCGGCTACAGGTCCACGACGCGGCCACCACCGGCATGCATTGGCAGATCGGCAAGGGCGGGGGCTTCCACTACCAGGTGGCGGAGGCCCAGGGCCGGCCCTTGCCGGTGACTGTTTTCCTCGGTGGGCCGCCGGCCTTGATCCTCTCGGCGATCGCTCCCCTGCCCGAGAACCTCCCCGAGCTGATGCTCGCGTCCCTGCTGCTGGGGGAGAAGCTCCACCGCTCGGCCGGTCCAGGGCCCCATCCGCTGGTGGCGGAGGCGGAATTCGCCCTGATCGGCGAGGTGCCGCCCGCGGTGAGGCGGCCGGAGGGGCCCTTCGGCGACCACTACGGCTACTACTCGCTGCGTCACGAGTACCCGATCTTCCAGGTGCGCCACCTGGCTCACCGCCACGGGGCGATCTACCCGGCGACGGTGGTGGGCAAGCCGCGCCAGGAGGACTTCTTCATCGGTGACCTGCTCCAGGAGCTGCTCTCCCCCCTCTTTCCCCTGGTGATGCCGGGGGTCAAGGACCTTTGGTCCTATGGCGAGACCGGCTACCACTCCCTCGCCGTGGCGGTGGTCGCCGAGCGCTACAAGCGCGAGGCCATGGCCAGCGCCTTCCGCATCCTGGGCGAGGGGCAGCTGTCCTTGACCAAGTTCCTGCTGGTGCTCGATCGGCCCGTCGATCTCCAGGACTTCCGCGCCACTCTCGAACATCTGCTGGCCCGCACCCAACCGGAGACCGATCTCTACGTTTTCGGCAACCTCTCCATGGACACCCTCGACTACACCGGGCCGGCGGTCAACGAGGGCTCGAAGGGGGTTTGGCTGGGGCTGGGGGAGCAGGTGCGGGAGCTGCCCCGGGAGTTCCGCCCGGCGACGCCGCCACCGCAGGAGGTGACGGACGTGCGGGTGTTCTGTGGCGGCTGTCTGGTGGTCGGGGCCCCGAGCTTTGCCGCGGACCGCCACGCAGCCGCGCGCCTGGCCGCTCACGCGGCGTTTGCGGACTGGCCCCTGCTGGTGGTCACCGACGAGCCACGCCGCGCGGCGGCCTCGCCGATGAATTTCCTGTGGACGACCTTCACTCGCTTCGAGCCGGCGGGGGACCTCCACGCCGCCGCCACCCGGGTGGTGCGCAACCAGCTCTCCTACTCGGGGCCGATCGCCATCGACGCGCGTTTGAAGCCGGGTTTTCCCGAGGAGCTCAGCTGCGACCCCGAAACCGCCGCCCGGGTCACCGAGAGGTGGCAGCGGTACTTCCCGGCGGGCAAGGTCGAGATGGGCGACTCGGAGGCCGGGCACCTGGACCCGGTGTGAAGGCCCGGAGGGCAGGCACAGGGGCCTGCCCCTACGGATTGTCATCCCGAGCGGAGGGCCGAAGGCCCGGAGCCGAGGGATCTCCCCGGGGCTGATGCCGAGACGAAGAGATCCCTCCGCTCCGCCTGCTGCGCAGGCTCCGGTCGGGATGACAGCAGGCGTAGGGGCGGACCGATGTGTCCGCCCGGGTGGGGGCCGGGGTGGAGGCCGAGACGAGGAGATCCCTCCGCTCCGCCTTCTGCGCAGGCTCCGGTCGGGATGACAGCAGGCGTAGGGGCGGCCCCCCGTGGCCGTCCGGGTGGGGGCTCACCCGGCCGGGCGCTGGAAATCCTCCATGAATCCCGCCAGCGCCTCCGCGGCCGCCATCGGCACGGCGTTGTAGAGGGAGGCCCGGATGCCACCCACCGAGCGGTGGCCCTTCAAGCCCGCGAGCCCGGCCTTGCCGGCCTCGGCGAGGAAGCGCTTCTCGGTCTCCTCGTCGGGGAGGCGGAAGGCGACGTTCATCCGCGAGCGACTCTCCGGCCGGGCGTGGCCGCGGTAGAAGCCGCCGCTGGCATCGATCGCCCGGTAGACCCGCTCGGCCTTCTCGCGGTTCTGGGCCTCGACCTTGGCGAGTCCCCCTTGCCCGAGCAGCCAGCGGGTCACCAGCAGCACCACATAGATGGCGAACACCGGCGGCGTGTTGTGGTTGGACTTCTCGGCCGCCTGGATCCGGTAGTCGAGCATTGAGGGCAGGCCGTCGGGAACCTTCGCCAGCAGCTCGTCGCGCAGCAGCACGAGGGTCACGCCGGCCGGCCCGACGTTCTTCTGGGCGCCGGCGTAAATCAGGGCATGGCGGCCGACGTCGAAGGGGCGGGAGAGGAAATTCGACGAGGCGTCACAGATCAAGGGCACCGAGCCCACCGCCGGCGGCTCCCCGTATTCGATGCCGTGGATGGTCTCGTTGGCGGTGTAGTGGACGTAGGCGGCATGGGGGTTGATGTCCACCTCGCCCGCCGCCGGTGCCCGCACGTAGCCTTCCGGCTTGCCGTCGAAGGCCACACGGGCCGTCTTGCCCACCCGGGAGGCTTCCTTGACCGCCTTGGCGCTCCACGAGCCCGTGACCAGGTAGTCGGCGCTCTCACCGGCGGGGAGGAACGACATCGGCACCATGGCGAATTGCAGGGTGGCGCCGCCGGGCAGGAAGAGCACCTGCCAGCCCTCGGGCACGCCGAGCAGGCGCCGGAGGTTGGCGTCGGCCTCGTCCATCATGGCCAGGAAGGTGGAGGAGCGGTGGCTGATCTCGAGGATCGACATGCCGGCGCCGGGCAGGGCGAGGAGGTCCCGCTGGACCTCCTCGAGCACGGGCAGGGGAAGGGCGGCCGGGCCGGCGTTGAAGTTGTGGACGCGTTGGGTCAAGAGAGGGCTCCTTTCCCGCCGATCTTATGCCGCGGTGCGGAGAAACTCGCGCAGTGCGACAAGCTCCGGGGCGAGGGGAACGGCGTGGACCGGCCGCCGGGCCGCCGCCTCGAGGGCCGGTGGTGGAGGGACGCTGCGGCCCAGGGCGGCCTCGACGGTCTCGGGGAACTTGCCCGGGTGGGCGGTCGCGAGCACGATGCCGTAGGCCGCCTCCTGCCGGCCGGCCCGGGCCCTCTCGAGACCCAACCAGCCGACCGCCGAGTGGGGATCAAGCACCACGCCGAAGCGCCGGTCGACCTCGCGGATGGCCTCCAGGGTCTCGTCGTCCGACCAGGCGCTCGCCACCAGCTCTCGCGAGAGGGCACCGAGGTCTCCTCCCACCAGGTGGAGCAGGCGGGCGAGGTTGCTGGGGTTGCCCACGTCCATGGCGTTCGAGAGCGTGGGCAGCGAGGGACGCGGGCGGAAGACCCCCGTGGCCAGGAGCTCGGGGAGGACGTCGTTGCGGTTCGTGGCCGCCACGAAGCCAGCCACCGGCAGCCCGAGCCGCGCGGCCAGGAAGCCGGCAGTCAAGTTGCCCAGGTTGCCGCAGGGAACCGAAAAGAGGGGGGGCGGGGTGCCCGCCGGCAGCTGGGCCCAGGCGTGGAAATAGTAGAAGAGCTGGGGCAGCAGCCGCCCGATGCTGATCGAGTTGGCCGACGTGAGGGTGTGAGTGGCGGCGAGCTCCGGGTCGAGGAATGCCTCTTTCACCAGGCGCTGGCAGTCGTCGAAGCTGCCTTCCACAGCCAGGGCGTGGACGTTCTCACCCAGCCCCGCGATCTGCCGCTCCTGGAGGGGGCTCAC
>JBIOYC010000291.1:0-11223 GCA_044869955.1 Thermoanaerobaculia bacterium
CGCCTTCACGCATGGGCATGATGGACTATCGGGCGCCCACCAGCCGACAGCCGGTTGCCGACAAGGGCGGCGCCCGCCGCCGCGGTCGCACCAAGCGCTTCGGCCGCTAGGGCGATCTCCCCGCGAGGAGGTGGTCGGGGAGCTGCTGGCCTTTGCTCTCCGAGACGGGTAGAGGACCTGGAGCCGCGTGACTGCGGAGCCTCCCCGAAGTGGCTGGCACCTGAGGTCCGGGATGGGGTGCAAAGTGGAGCGCAAACTCTGGTAGCTTCGGCCGCTAGCAGCCGACTCGCCCCCGGCAGGGGCGTAGATTGAAAGCCTTGGACCTCCTCCCCATCCTTCTGCTGGCGTTCCTGGCCGCGGCCGTGCCCGCAGCCTTGCTCGGACTACGCCTGCGTCGTGCCTGGCGGGCGCGGGAGGAGCACCGGCGGGCTTCTGCGGAGCTGACTCACCGGCAGCTCACCGAACTGCGCGCCCAGCAGAACGAGATCGTGGGCCTCGCGCGGCAGAGCGAGGAGCGGCTGACCCGGGAGGTGGAGCCGCGGCTGCTGGTCCTCGAGCGCGGGGTCCGGCTGGACGCTCTGGCCCTCGAGCTCGAGCAGGGCCTCGAGCGAGGGCGGATCGGGACGGAGACGGCACGCCAGCTCCGCCTCGAGATCGCCCGCCTGCGGGTGGACAACGCCGGCAACGACGGCGCCTACTGAGCACGGCATGCGCATCGGCATCGACGTCTCGAAAGCCCTCGGCCGGCCGGACGGCATCGCCTCCTATACCGCCGGGCTGGTGCGGGGGCTGGCCCGGGTGGCACCGGAACAGGCCCTGCGGCTCTACGGATTGGTAGCGCCGATCGACGCGGAGGGAGCGCGGGCCCGGCTGGGGGAGCTGCCCCCGAGCTTCGAGGTGGCCTCGACCCGCCAGCCCTTGCCGGGGGAGGTCGAGGTCTTCCACGGCCCGGCCTACGCCCTGCCCCTGGCCGAGACCTCGCCGGCCGTGCTCACCCTCTACGACCTCTCTTTCCTCTCCCACTCGCACTGCCACACCCTGGACAACCGCCTCCACTGCCTCAGAGGGCTGACCCGCGCCCTCGCCCGCGGCGCGACGCTGGTGGCGATCTCCGAGGCGACGCGGCGGGAGGCGGTGGCCCGGCTGGCCCTGGCGGCGGAGAGCATCGTCGTGGTGCCCCCCGCGGCGGACGAGCGCTTCCGGCCGGTGCCGGAGCCCGAGGCGCGCCGGACCGCCGCTCGGCTGGGCCTCTCCGAGCACCCCTACGTCCTCGTCGTGGGCGTGCTCGAGCCGCGCAAGAACCTCCGGCGCCTCGTGGCGGCCTTCGGCTCGCTGCCGGAAGCGGTGCGGGAGAGCCACCTGCTGGCAGTCGCCGGCCCCACCGGTTGGCTCACGGAAGATGCCCGCTCCTGGCCGGAGGTGGCCGCCGTCGGCTCGTGGGTGCGCTTTCTCGGTGAGGTGGCGGCGGAGGACCTGCCGGCCCTCTACTCGGGAGCCACCCTCTTCGCCTACCCCTCCCTCGCCGAGGGCTTCGGCCTGCCGGCCCTGGAGGCGATGAGCTGTGGCACGCCGGTCTTGACCTCGCAGCTCTCTTCCCTGCCCGAGGTGGTGGGGGAGGCGGGCCTGCTCGTCGACCCCCTCGATCCGGCCTCGATCCGTGACGGCCTCGCCGCCCTGCTGGCCGGGAAGGAGCGCCGCCAGGCCCTGGCCGCGGCCGGCCTCGAGCGAGCCCGGGCGTTCTCCTGGGAAGCGAGCGCCCGCGCCATGCTGGCGATCTACCGACGAGCGGCGGAGGACGCCTCTTGAGCCGCCCCTTCCCCGGCCTCGCGGCCTGCACCATCGCGTCGAAGAACTACCTGCCCTTCGCCCGCTCGCTGGCCCGCTCCTTCGCCGAGCACCATCCCGGCGCGCCGTTCTACCTGCTGCTGGTCGATCGCGTCGAGGGCTGCTTCGATCCCGCGGCCGAGCCCTTCGAGGTGATCGAGCTCGAGAGCCTGGGCAACGTCCCGGACCTCGCCGCCTTCAACTTCAAGTACGACGTCCTCGAGCTCAACACCGCGACCAAGCCGTTTTTTCTCGCCCATCTGTTCGCTCGCGGCAGCATCGAAAAGCTGATCTATTTCGATCCAGACATCCTGCTCTTCCAGCCGCTCGAGGAGCTCTCGCGGCTGCTCGACGAGCATTCGATCGTGCTCACGCCGCACCTGACGACGCCGATCGACGACGACCTGCACCCGAGCGAGATGTCGATCCTCCAGGCCGGGGCCTACAACCTCGGTTTCCTCGCCCTGCGCCGCTCGGCGGAGACCGACCGCCTGCTCGCCTGGTGGGGCGAGCGCATGCTCGAGCATTGCGTGGTGGAGATCGAGCGCGGTCTCTTCGTCGATCAAAAATGGCTCGATCTGGTGCCCGGTCTGTTCGAAGGGGTTTTCGTCCTGCGCTCGCCGGCCTACAACGTGGCCTACTGGAACCTCCACGGCCGGCAGCTGACCTTCGGCGGCGAGCCGCGAGTGAACGGCGAGCCCCTGGTGTTCTTCCACTTCAGCGGCTTCGACCCGATGAACCTGGCGCGGGTGTCGAAGCACCAGAACCGTTTCACCCTGAGCGATCTGCCGGAGGTGCGCCGGCTCTTCCAGCTCTTTAGGGACCGGCTGTTCGAGTGCGGTTATCTCGAGTCCCGGGTCTGGCCTTATGCTTTCGGCCGCTTCGACAACGGCGTGGCGATCCCCGACCTCGCCCGCTCGCTCTATTTCTCCTTGGGCGAGGGGAGGCGGCGCTTCGGCGATCCTTTCGCGGCCGGTGGGGAGCACTCTTTCTTCGCCTGGATGCAGCGACCGGCGTGGCAGGTGGCGGCCGGGCAGCCGCACTTCTCGCGTCTGCTCGAGCACCTCTACCGCTCGCGGCCGGACCTGGTGCAGGCGTTCCCGGTCATCCCCGGGTCGGACCTCGGGCGTTTCGCGGCCTGGCTGGCCGAAGGGGGAGCGAGCGAGTACGGGCTCACGCCCCTCCTGCTCGAGCCCTTGGCCGCCCTCACCCCGCGCCCGGCCTCGCTGTCGGGCGCCGCGGCCAGCGAGGCGCGGCGCCTGGCTCGCCGGCTCAAGGGCTCGGACCTCGCCCGCCAGGCCAAGGGCCACTTGAAGAAGCTCTTGGGCGAGGAGAGGGTGAAGGCTCTGAAGCGCCGGCTGCTGCCGGGCAAGCGGGTGGAGGAGCGGCCGGTGAGCGGCGAGCGGGATTCCCTCTCGACGCTGTCGCTGTCTCGCTTCGGCGTCAACGTCACCGGCTACCTGACCACCGAGAGCGGCATGGGGGAGGGGGTGCGCGGTATCGCCCGCGCCCTGGCCCACGGGGGCATCCCCCACTCCCTGCAGAACCTCGAGCTGGGCGTGGCCTCGCGGCGGGAGGATCACAGCTTTTCGGGCTTCACCGCGGTGGCGGACTACGACGTCAACTTCATCTTCGTCAACGCCGACCAGGTGCCCCACGTCTACCAGCACCTGGGGGCGGAGCGCTTCCGGGGCAAGTACAACGTCGGCTACTGGCTGTGGGAGGCCGCGGAGTTCCCGCGCGTCTTCCATCCCTGCTTCTCCTACTTCCACGAGGTGTGGACCAGCAGCAGCTTCTGCGTCGACGCCATCTCGGGCGCCGCGACGGTGCCGGTGAAGCGGTTGGGGCTGCCGGTCGAGGTGCCGCCGCCCGGGCCGGTGGACCGCGCGCGCTTCGGTCTGCCCGAGGACCGCTTCGTCTTCCTCTACGTCTTCGACTACCTCTCGCACTTTGCCCGCAAGAACCCCCTGGCCGTGGTCGAAGCCTTCCGCCGGGCCTTCCGCGCCGACGATCGGGTGACGCTGGTGCTCAAGACCGTCAACGCCGGCTGGAACCAGGAGGGGGCGGCGCAGCTGGCGCAGGCCGCCCAGGGCCTGCCGGTGATCCTCCTGGACGACTACCTGTCGAAGGCCGAGGTGCGCGAGCTGATGGCGGCTGCGGATGCCTACGTCTCCCTCCACCGGGGCGAGGGCTTCGGGCTGACTCTGGCCGAGGCCATGGCCCTGGGCAAGCCGGTGGTGGCGACCGGCTACTCGGGCAACGTGGACTTCATGAGGCCGGGCAACAGCCTGGCGGTGGACTTCCGGCTGATCCCCCTCGAGGCCGACGCCGGCCCCTACGCTCGGGGCACCCACTGGGCGGAGCCGGACGTCGAGCACGCCGCCCATCTGATGCGCCGGCTGGTGGCGGAGCCCGAACTGGCCCGGGCGGTGGGCGAGAAGGCGCGGGCCTCGATCGCGGCCGATCACGGCGTCGCGGCCACGGCGGCCCGACTGCGCTACCTCCTGGGCCGGATTGCCGAGCGGGTCGAAGGCCCCGGCGCCGATCCCTTTGCGGAGTGAGGCAGAGACCATGCCGCTGTCATCCCGACCGGAGCCGGAGGCGCGCAGCGACGGAGGCGAAGCGGAGGGATCTCCGCCGCGCAGCACCCCCCTCACGGGAGGCCCCTCGGACTCGCTCGGGGCGGCATCCGGGCCGACCTCGCAGTCGGTGGCCATCTGGCTCTTCCTCTCCCTCGGCCTCGCTGCCCTCGCCCTGGCCCTGGGCTGGACGGCCAGCCGGCTGCCCACCGAGGTGACCTCGCGAGAGGCCCATTTCGTGGCCGGGGTCGAGAGCTTCCGCCACGACCGGGACCTCGCCTGGGACGAACGGGATCGGATGCGGGCCGTGGCGCGCTGGGGACGAGACCCCTGGCGAGGCGGTCCCGAGCCGGCCTGGAGCGCGCGAGACCTGCCGGCGAGCCTGGTGGCGTTGCCGTTCTTCCTGATGGCAGGCCCCGGCGGGCTGGTGGCTTTAGGCATCGGTCTCTACCTCGGCCTCGCTCGGGTCGCGTCCCGGCGCCTCGAGGGGGTCGGCTGGGAGCAGGGTCTCTGGCTCGCCGGGCTCTTCCTCGCCCAGGGATTCCTGCTCGATCTCGCCCGGCTGAGCCCCTTCGGCATCGAGGCCGCCCTGGTCTTCGCCCCCCTCGCTCTCTGGCTCGGGGGCAGGGAGCGGCGCGAGGCCGAGCCGCTCCGCTGGCTGGCCGTCGGGGCCCTCGGGGCCGCGGCCGAGGTCAGCCAGCCCGGGCTGGGGCTGGCCACCGTGCTGCCCGTGCTGGTGGACCGCGCGCTGGCCCGTCGCTGGGCCACCCTCGGCCTGGTGCTGCTCGGGGGCTTCGCCGCCGGCGGGGCCTTCCTCGCCCTGGCAGCGAAGCTCGGCACCGGCTTCGGCCCGGTGCCTCCTTCGCCCGCCGGCCTCACCCTCGGGGAGCGTTTCTGGGGTGCGAGCTACGGTCTGGCTCCGGCTTTCCCTTTCGCCCTGGCGGCTCTGCTGGGTCTGGCGCTCGGCGTCGAGGGCCGGCGTGAGCGCTGGCTGCTGGCGGCCGGGTTGGTGGCGGCCGCGGTGGCGGGGCAGGCTCTCCAGCCTCTCGAGCTCCTCCCCGGCGCCCTCGGCGATGCCCGCTTTGGCGCCTTGGCTCCGGCGGCGGCCCTGGTGCTGCCGCGGGCACGGCGCCTGCCGCTCGCCCTCGGTGGGCTGGCGGCCCTGGTCTGGACCCTGCCGGGGCTGGGACTGCTGGCCGCGAAGGGGCCGGAGGCCCATCCCCTGGCCGACCGCCTGCCGGCGTTCCGGCTGCTGCCCGTCGAGGCCGGCCTCGCCCCCTACGGCCTGGTGCCGGGCTACCGAGAGTGGTCGCTCAAGGGCGAGAGCTGGCAGGTGCCGGCGAGCACCTTCTTCGTCGAGGAGCGGCATCCGAACGGCGTCTGGGTGCGCGGCTCCTCGAGCTCCGAGGTGGTGCTGGTGGCGCCCAGGGCCCTCGAGGACACGCCCCTTCGCCTGCACGCCCTGGCCGTCGGCACCGTGCTGCGGGCCTCGGCCGGGGGCCGCACGGTGACCGTGCGTTTCGACAGCTTGGCCAAGCTCCAGGGCACGGAGGTCCGCCTGCCCTTGACGCTGCTGCCGGCCGAGGCGGCCCCCAGCGGCTGGCGGGCCCATCGCCTGCGCCTCGACGTCGAAGGCGGTGTGGTCGCCTCGGAGCACGACAAGAGGAGCCGTGACCGGCGCTATCTGGGGGTCTTCCTCGACCTGACCGGAGACGGTCCGTGAGCCGCCGCCGGCGCGCCGTCCTGCTCGGGGCCCTGGCCGTGGGGCTCGCCGGGCACCTGTGGTTCTGGTACGCCCCCCGCGAGCGCCCGGGCCGGCCGGACCCGGCCACCGTAGCCGGGAGGCTGTTCTTCGCTCCCTCCGCCACGGCGGCCCTGTGGCTGCCTCACCCCCACCAGAACCTCGGCGCCCTCGAGCAGGCGGTGAGCGAGGCCCGCTCCTTCGTGGCGGCGGCCGCGGAGGTGGCCGGCGGCAACGCCCCCGACCTGCCCGCCTTCGGCCCCTTCCGGGTGCCGCCGGCGAGCGAGCTCGTCGCCGTCCAGGACGAGACCGGGCGCTACACCCTGGCAGCCCGGGTCTACCCCGCGATGGCCCTGCTCGCCCGCGCTGCCGGCAAGGTGGCGGGCAATCCCTGGCTCTCCGGGGGTGAGGTCGAGATGGGAGGCCAGCCGGCCCGGGTCCGCTGGCAGGGCCGGACCTGGATCGTCGAGCCCCGGCAGGTAGCGGTGCCACCGGCCGCCGCGGCTCCTGTCGGTGCCGCCGCGGCCGCCCCCGCCCTCGCCCTGATCCGCCTCGGCAAGCCCCAGGGGATCGTGCCGGCCGGGCTCTATCGCCTCAGCCATGAGCCCGGCGCCCTCCGCCTCGCCGGGGTGGCGCCGCACGGCGCAGCGCTTCCGGGGGCCTCGGCCCTGAGCGGGCTGGCCGGCTCCAAGGCGGTGGTCGGCCTGCTCGAGACCGAGCCCGGCGGGGCGAAGGCCTTCGTCCTGGTCGACGGTGCCGGTCGCCTGGGTCTGCCGGGGATGGCTTCCTGGGGCTGGGGCGTGGCCGAGCGGAGGTCGCTGCCGGGAGAGAAGCTGTTGGCGTTGCTCTCCTCGGACCTGCCCCGGCTCGACGCCGAGGGCTGGCAGGGAGTGGCCTCGGACTCTGGCACGGCGGAGGCGGCCCGGCCTCTCCTCGGGCCCCTCGAGGAGCTGCGCCGGCTGCCAGGGCACGGTGCCCTGTGGGTGCAGCCGGGTCCGGCGGCGAAGCTTGCGGACGGCATCGCCTCGGCGCTCGAGGCGATCCCCCTGATGCGCCGCTCGGAAGTCCGGCAATGGCGCGCAGCCGCCACCCTGCTCGCCCCCTTGGCCTCCTGCTCGGCCATCACGGGATGGGTGGGCGAGGACCCGGGCGAGGTCGAGCTGGTGCTCCGCTGCTCGGGCGGCTGAGCCTGGGCAGTTCTCTCGTTTTCTGCTATTCTCGCAACGCCCTATTCTCAGTGCGCCGAGGTCGCACGCCCGGCCGTCTCGCTGGCAGGTCGCGGATCTGACCTCATCTCTCTTGCGCCCCCCTTTTCTTCGGGCGCTTCTGCTCCTGCCTCCGATTGGCTTCCTGGGCCGCCCTCGGCAGCGCTGCGCCGTCCCTCGAACCCGCTCCCGCGGGCCCTCGACGAGCTTCGCGAGAGCTGCTGCCAAGGAGGTGGCCATGACGATCTCGCGCCTTGCTTCTCGGTGCCTTCGCTACGTGGGGAGAGCCGGGCTCGTGACGCTCCTCGCCTTCGGAACGGCCTCGACCGCCGCTGCCCAGACCGGGGACGTCCAGCCCGGGATCGACCTGTGGACGACGCCCGGCACCGGCACCACGTTCGATGACTTCTCGGGCAACCCGGTTCCGGCCGGCTTCTTCGACCCGGGGTCGGATCCCTTCACCGGCACGGTGATCCTCCAGGGCTCGCCGCTGCCCAGCCTGGGGGGCCCGGGCCTGGGGCCCGTCGACACGGTGGTGAGCCGGCTGGCGGTGGCCGAGCTGCCGTCCCTCGGCAGTCAGGACACGATCCCGATCGAGATCGTGGCCCTCAACCTGGTGTCGGTGAATCCGATCACCGTCACCTACAACGGCGGCCAGAACCCCGAACCGTGGAACGTCCGGGTCTGTCTTTCGAGCCAGGCGGCCCAGCCCCAGGGCACCATGACCATCACGCTCACCTGCCCCGAGGGCGGTCAGTACAACGCCAGCCTGCCGGTGCTGCCCAAGCTGGTCTTCACGCGGGTGAGTCCGCCGGCCACCCGGACCCTCGACCAGGGCATGATGGGGGGAATCCAGCTCTCGACGAGCGCCGACCGTTGGGCCTACAACCCCTCGCCGCAGCTGGCGATCTTCCGGATCCAGCCCGGAGCGATTACCGACGGCAACTGTGACGGCACCCCCGATCCGCCCTTGCCGGGAAGCTCGAACTTCACCCCCGGGGTCTGGACTCCCGCCTGCGAATGCGTGGCGCCGCCGCCCGCGGTGACGCAGAAGAAGATCCTCTCTGCCGAGGAGGCGATGCTCCAGGCTCACGGCGTCCTGCCGCCCCAAGAGCCACCCCCGGACGCCGACGGCGACGGCCTGGGCGACGACGCCGACAACTGCCCGGCCGACTCCAATCCCCTGCAGGAGGACGGGGATCACGATGGCGTGGGCGACGCCTGCGACAACTGCCCCAACACGCCCAACTATTGCCAGGAGGACGCCAACGGTGATGGCAAGGGCGATGCCTGCACGCGCTTCGCGGACGGCTTCGAAACCGGCAACTGCGCGGCCTGGACCTTGGCGGTGCCCTCCTGCTCTTGACCTTTGTCACGCGGCAGCAGCAGAATCGCGTCCAGTTTTTCACGGAGCATCCGGTCGATCGCAGCACAGAGCCAGGGGAGGCCTCCAGGCCTTCCCTGTTCGAGCTGGGGATGTTGCCGGTCTCCTCACTGCGGAGGGATCCATGACCAGGAAGGCTGTTTCGTCGCTCCTCTTCGCGGGCCTCGGCCTCGTGCTGACGCTCGCCCCCGCCCTCGCTCAGGGCACCGGAACTCTCGAGGGTCGGATCTCCGGCCAGGAAGACGCCGGCCTCGAGCTGGTGGTGGTGCAGATCGTCGAGCTGGACCGGAGCACGGAGACCGGCAGCGACGGCTCCTATCGCTTCGACGGCGTGCCGCCCGGCTCCTACACGGTGGTCTTCTCGAACCTCTCGGGCAGCCAGGACGAGCAGAAGGCGGAGGTCAAGGCGGGCGAGGCCACGCGCCTCGACGTCACCACCGACTGGTCGCCCTACTTCGCCGAGGCGATCACGGTGACCTCGGCTTCCCGGCGCTCGGAGAAGATCACGGAGGCCCCGGCCGCGGTGACGGTGATCTCGGCGGAGCAGATCGACCGCGAGGCCGCCCACGGCCAGCTGCCGAAGCTGCTCGAGTTCACCCCCGGCGCGGAGGTGACGCAGAGCGGTATCTACGACTTCAACTTCAACACCCGCGGCTTCAACAGCTCGCTCAACCGCCGCGTGGCGACGCTGATCGACGGCCGCGATCCCTCCGTGCCCTTCCTGGGCGCCCAGGAGTGGGCTTCGCTCTCCTTCCCCCTGGACGACATCGCCAACGCCGAGCTGGTGCGTGGCCCGAGCGCCGCGCTCTATGGCGCCAACGCCTCCTCGGGCGTGCTCAACATCATCACCAAGGCACCGCGCGACAGCCAGGGCGGCGAGGTGCGGGCCACGGTCGGCGAGCTCTCCACGCGCAACATCGACCTCCGCTGGGCCACCGGCCTGGGCGGCGACTGGTACCTGAAGCTCCTGGGTGGCTACCACACCAGCGGTGACTTCTCGGAGTCCCGCCGGGGTGCCGCCGAGTACTCGGTGCCTTGCGCGACGGCTGCCTCCATCAACTGTCTGCCGCAGGAGGCCTCCAGTCTGGTGATCGTCAACGACAACGAGATCGCCTTCGGCGGCCTGCGGCTGGACCGCTACTTCGGGGAGTCCCTGCTGACCCTCGAGGGCGGCTACGCGACGATCGAAGGGCCGCTGTTCCAGACCGGCATCGGTCGCGTGCAGCTGACCGACGTCGAGCGGCCCTGGGCGCGGGTGAACTACAACATGCCGCACCTCAACCTGCTCGGCTACTGGAACAACCGCAAGGCGGAGGACCAGCGGGCCCTGGCCTCGAACACCCCCCTCTACCTGGACGACACCAACTTCCAGGTCGAGGCCCAGACCAACTGGGACTTCTGGGGTGGTCGGGCGCGCGTCGTGGCGGGTGCGTCCTATGGCGAGGAGGAGGTCGACTCGGTCAACCCCCAGGGTCGCCAGACCCTGATTTTCGAGCCGATCGACGCCGACTTCCTGGCGGTCTACGGCCAGGGTGACTTCGAGCTCGCCTCGAACCTCAAGCTGGTGGTGGCCGGTCGGTGGGACGACAGCTCGCTCCACGACTCGCAGTTCTCGCCCAAGGGCTCCCTGGTCTGGCAGATGGTGCCCAACCACAGCCTGCGGCTCTCCTACAACGAGGCCTTCCAGGTCGCCAACTACTCGGAGTTCTTCCTCCAGGCTAACGTCGCGGCGCCGGCCAACCTCTCGGCGTTCGAGGCGATCTGCCGGCAGTTCGGCGTCGTCTGCGGCTTCGGCTCGCCGGTGCCGGTCCTGGCCGTCGGCAACAAGGACCTCGAGGTCGAGGAGACCAAGACCATCGAGCTGGGCTACACCGGCATCCTCAGCCAGCGGGCGTTCCTCACCCTCGAGTACTACCGGAGCGAGAACGAGAACTTCATCACCGACCTGGTGCCCAACGTCGGCACGGTGCTCGGCCGGGCGAACCCGAACTTCGGGCCGTACGCGCCGCCCTCGACCCTGCCGGCCGCGGGGCAGGCGGCCCTGCTGGCCGCCCTGCAGCGCAGCCTCCCGGCGGCCACTTTCGCCATCCTGTCGAACAACGTCGACGGCTCGCCGATTCTGGCCGCCCGCTCCTACACCAACTTCGGTCAGGTGGACACCGAAGGCGTGGACCTCGGCCTCAACGTCTTCGGCCGCGGCGGCTGGCGCTATCAGCTCGCCTACTCGTGGTTCGACTTCGAGATCCAGGACCCGATCCCGGGCCTCGACCAGATCCTGATCCCCAACTCACCGTCCCACAAGTTCTCGATCGGCGTGACCTACGTCGGCAAGCGGCTGGACGCCACGCTCGGCTTCCGCTGGTCGGATGAGTTCCGTTGGGTGGTGGGTCCCTTCCAGGGCCAGGTGCGCGACTACTACACGGCGGACTTCGGCTTCAACTACGCCTTGACCGAGGCCTTCAAGGTCGGCGCCTCGGTAGCCAACGTCAC
>JBIOYC010000292.1:0-8108 GCA_044869955.1 Thermoanaerobaculia bacterium
GGTTTGGCGGACCCTCGCCCTTTCAGCCATCCCAGACCCACAGCGGCTCCACCTGGTCGTTCATCACCATCGTGCGCAGCGCCTCGACCTGGCCCTTCAACCGCTCCCGCCAAGACGCGGTTCCCGCCCCTTCGCTCGGGGCGCGAAGGTGGCCCTCGTACTCCTCCAGGTAGCGCTTCAAGGCTTCCGGCACCAACCGCAACCCTTTCTCCCCGCCCTCGAAGTCCTTGGGCGTGAACTGTTTGAGATTGAGCAGGCGCAACGTCAGGCGGTCGACCACCGGCTGGCGAAAAGGCTCCACCAGATCGAGGGCCAGGGATTGCCGGCCGTAGCGCAGACCGTGGAGGAAGCCTACGGCCGGGTCGAGGCCGAGAGCTTCGAGCAGGCTGGCGATCTCATTGCCCAACATCACGTAGCCCAGGCTCAGGAGGGCATTGGCCGGGTCCGTCGAGGGCCGCTGCTTGCGGCCGGGGAACTCGAGTGCCGTCAGCATGCGGCGGAACTGCTGGAAGTACACGGCGGCGGCGATGCCTTCGATGCCCTGGCAGGTCTCCGGCGTCCCGGCCTCACCCACCTGCTGCAAGAGCCGCACGAGCTCCGCTCTCGCCCCGTCCTCGACCCCCTCCCGCTGGCTACGGGCATGGCGGGCCAGCACCCTCAGCTGCGCCGTGATCTTCGCCGTCACCACGGCCCGGCAGAAGGCCAGCCGGAAGCTGCCGTGGCGGAAGCGCTCGTACTGCGCCAGGCGCAGATAGACGTTCTTCGACTGCGCCGCCAGCAGGGAGCCGCGATACTTGCCGTGGCCAGACAGGAAGGACACGTCGATCCCTTTGTCCAGGGCGAGCGCCAGCGCCTGCGGCGTGAAGGGGACCGAGCCGAAAGTGACGATCCGCTCCAGCTCGTGCAGGGGGACGTTCACGCTATCGCCTTCTCCCAGGCCGCCCTCGCTCGCAGCAGCTCCATCAAGCGCGCGTCGAGCGTGATGCCGCGAGAATTGGCATAGGTGAACTGCGCACCGGCGGGAAGGCTGCCGCTGAACAGCTCACGTTTCTCCCAAACCACCAGGAACCACACACAGGTGGCGGTGGAGAGATCGGGAAAAGCCAGCCCTTCTACCACCAGCACCGCCTCGGCGGCGAGCTGCGAGATTTCCTCGAAGAGGACCGGTCGGGCGGCGAGAAAACCTTGCTGTCGCAGCTGGGGCCAGAGCCCCTCACCGAGCACGTGGATCGGAGTCTTGGCGCGCAGCTTGTCTCCCGCAGCCGCCGCCTCCACGATCTTCTCGATCTTGCCGGCGTAGGTCTTGGTCAGCAGCGTGTGGACGTAGGTCTTGGCCGTGACCCACCCGGCCACGGCACCGCCGGCCAGGCCGGCGGCGAAAGGGAGGAGCTCGTTGGCTTCCATGGTGGGGCTCCTAGGATCAGGGGATCGCCGGTCGGCCGGCCTCGACCCACGTTCTATGACTTGCCACCAGCTTCTGCTCTGGCTCCTTTGCTTCCCGAAGTCGCCCATAGCTCACGGCGGTCTTGGCGCCAGCCCCGAGCAGATCCAGGGCTTGGGACACCCTGTTGAGAACCAGGTTGAGGTCGAGATCTGCGACTGCCCGAGGGCGGGGTGCAACAGCGATCAAGAACAGAGCCCTCTCGACGGTGAGGAACGGAACGGGGACGGGTTCGTGCCAATCACCGGGGATCCGATCGTGCTGATCCACCCGCGAGACGTCCTGGCCTCGTTCGTACCACTTCCCGAAGTGAGGGGTCATGACGTCTGGCTTGAGGTTGACGGTCTTGATCGGGAGGGCGTCGAAGAGCAGCAGGTCTCCAGCCCGCTCGGGTGCTTCGGTGTCCCCAGGATCGCGAGTCCCCAACCACGAGCGGCGACGCTCTTCGTCTTCGGGCTCCCCACTGGTCGCGAGCCAGGCGCCGAGGAGGCCCTTGAGGCCGCTTCCGGGCAGATAGGGCACGCCGAGCGTGGGGTGCCAGGCGAAACCGTTCTCGAGCGGATGCTGGAGACCCAAGCCCGTGACAAACCGCCAGCACACGCGGAAGACCCTGGCCCGCCCCCCGAGAGCTGTCACCAGGTCCAGCGTCCGCCAAGCTCGTTCCCGCAACTGGGCATCGTCACCGCAATCGCCCGAACTGATCTCCTCCAACCACTCCTGCTTCCTTTGGTCCTCGACCTCCCACGTTGGGCCGCTGTAGAGGTCGGCGAAGCGTTCGAACCACAGGCCGCGGTGGCTGTGGGCAGAGGGCTGGGGGTGTTGGGCGCCTTGGTAGAGGGGCAAGGTCATGACCCTACACCTCCTCCCTCCGCGACCGGGTCGACCGGCTCCTTGGGGCGGTCGGCGAGAAAGGCACCGGCGAACTTCACCAGCCATTCGAGCAAGGCCAGTGCTTCCACCTGGGCCGCGAGGTAGGTGGCCCTGCCGGAGCTGGTGATGCCCTCGAGCAGGTTGCTCTTTCCCTTGAAGGGGCCGTGGACCCCGCACAGCCAGCGCGAGAGAACCTCGTAAAGATCACCTTGCTCCTTGCCCTTGCAGCGGTAGAAGGCCGCCGCCTGGCCGAGGCCGTGGTTGTGGATGATCGCCGGCAGCGCCCGCGCGTGGCTCTTGAGCGTGGCTTGCTCGCTAGCGGGCCGCTGCCTCAGAGCTTCGATCTCAGTGAGGGCGAACTGGGCCCGTTGTTGTTCGGGGGTCATTTTGCCGCCTCCTTCCCACCGACCACCTGCACCCGACACCAACCCATGCCCACGGTCTCGTTGCCGCCCAGTTGGAGATAGGCGGGATCTCCGCCGAACAGGTCCGTGCTCACGTGGCCGAGAATCCTCGCGGCGTCGCGCTCCGAGTCCTTCTTGCGCGAAGGGAAAGCCACCAGGGCCACCGAGAGCAGGGTGGAGGGAGGTAGCGTCTCCTCGTACCAGAGGGCGCCGTCTTCGACCGTCTTGGTATTGGGGTCGATCCGGACGTGGGCCGCGACCGGCGTGGCGAAACGTGACAGGAGCGTGAAGTCGTCGTCCCCCACGACGACCAGCTGCCGTCGGAGGACTGTTTTGGCGTCCCCTCGGGGCATCAGCTGAGCCAGGCCCGCGATCACCGCCGCGAGGTCGTGGACCTTGGGCGTGAAGCGTTGGTCCTCGAGGAAGAGGCTCTCGTCGTGCTTCTCGGCCACGAGAGCCTCGTCCTGGCCGACCTGGAGATCGGGCAAGGTGAGGCCGAGACCCAGTCGCCGGGCATCCGCCACCAGGCGCTGGAGCGCCGACGGACAGGTCACCCACTTGAAATGGCTGGTGAGAGACCGCACCGGCAGCAGGACCAGCCGGGCGTCGCCGACCGCCAACGCGCCGGCGTGCTCACTCGAGTTCTTGGTTTCGGGGCCGAAGACCTCGGCCACCCAGTCGGCGTCCCCGGCGGCCGTGCGCAGGGCGCCCTTGACCGCCGAACCGTAGACGCACGGCCAGCCGGTGGGGGCTTCACGCTGAATGGGCAGATCGATCACCCCGACCATCTTGCCCGCTCCGGCGTGGAGGGGCGTTTCGGCCAGGAGACCCAGCATCGCTGTGGCTTGTTGCATCGTCTTTCCTCCTCAAACCCAGTAGCCGGCGGCGAGTTCGCCGCGGCCGATTTCCGTTTCAGTTCCCACACGGACGCCTTCGAGGGCGGACACTGCCGCGGGCAAGTCACCCTCTACCCGGGCGAACCAGGTCGTCCCAGCCGGGAGCAGGCTCGCGACCGGCCGAGGGACTTCTCTCGCGAGGTCCCAGCCTCCCTCCCGCATCGGGCGTCCGATGACCGCCGAGACGATCGAGAGAGCAACGCCCCCGAGCTGGCCGCGGAACACCCGGGCGCCCCGCTCGTCCCGCCCTTCGTGAAACCCTTCGGGAACCCAGCCGGTGGGTAGCCTCGCCGGCGTCACCAGCACGAGCAGGACGCCCTTCGCGCCTGCCGGCGTCGCCGGTGCCAGCGGCTGGCTCTGCCGGGCCTTCACGACCTCGATCGCGGCCAGCCGGCCCTCGCCACCCAGCCGAGCCAGGGCCCGATTGGGCAGGAGGGAGGCGGGCACGCCGTCCACCGAGGCCCCGATGGCCAGCCCGGGCTCGAGCCGGACGTGGCGCGTCTGGTACAGCAGACCCTCGGCCACCGTGCGGTGCCGGATCGTGCGGCCGATGCCGAGGCGCGGCTCCTCCCGCCACAGCCCTCGCAGCACCGTTTCTGGCTCCGGCAGCTCGCCGCTGAGGACCTGCTGGAAAGCGGTACGGTCGAGCCAGGCTGCCTCCAGGGACCGAACCTTGTGGGCCTTCTCCCGGGGAATGGGCAAGTAGCAGAGGCCGAGGTCCGAGTGCTGGGGCTCGTCGGCAGGCACCAGGCACCCGAGGCTGCCCTGGCTCTCGATCAGGAAGGCCGGCGTGGGATACAGCCTTTCGCCACTGCGTTCGAGATAAGGGCCCGAGAACCGGAGCTGCCCCCCCCCACCCGGTTCCCCGAGCAGGGCACCCAGGTCGACCCCGCCCGGCGAGGACCGAGCCTCCCCGCGGCGGAAGGCCGCCCAGTCCACGCTGGCCCGATCTCCCAGCAGCGTGCGCACGGCGCCCGCCAGGGTCCGCGCCGGTGGGGGGAACAAGCTGACCAGCTCGCTGCCCCCCACGGTCCCGTGGGGGCGCGACTCGCGGAAGAACCAGCTAT
Organism: Thermoanaerobaculia bacterium; assembly: GCA_044869955.1. GTDB lineage: Bacteria > Acidobacteriota > Thermoanaerobaculia > Multivoradales > SZUA-115 > CALMKX01. The sequence goes on from JBIOYC010000292.1 coordinate 4,679, forward strand.
CCAGAGGCTCGAAGCGCCAGTCGTGACCGCTCATCGCTCCACTCCCTTCTGCGCCAGGAAGCGCACCAGCAAGGCTCCGCCGTCCTCCACGCGATCGAGCGCCAGGGGCGGCTCGTCAGGCGCCTCAGCCGTCCGGCCGGAGCGCCGCACCGGTCGACATTGGGCGAGCAGAGGGCGCACTTGGGCCCGGGCCTCCTCGAGGTCCAGGCCCAGGCCCACCGAACGGCCGGAGTCGATCAGCTCAGCCGCGAGCACCGAGACGGCCTCCTCCGGACCCAGCACCACGTCGCTCAACCCTGCCGTGGGATTGAGCCACTGGAAGATCTCGCGGACCTTGAAAAGGAAGCGGTGGCTGAAGCCGCCGTCGCCCTCGTCCTGCCGGGCCAGGTCTGCCGCCAGCCGCTCGATCACCAGATGCGCCTGGTCCTCCGCCAGGGCATGGGCCCAGGGCAGGGCCCACTCCGCAGCGCAGCCCCCCGGCTTGAGCACTCGCACGGCGAGGGCATCGCGCCCGCAGCCGTCTTTTGCCAGCTCATCGAGCAGGTGGTGGCACTCGATCATCACTCGGCCGAGGGGCACCTTGAGGTGAACGAAGACCACCGCGGCAGAGATCGTCGAGGTGGCCTCGGTGCCCTCGAACGCCTGCTGATAGCAACGGCGTAGGGCCACGGCGCAAGGCAGGGCATCTTCGAGGGGCAGCATGGCCACCACGTCGTCCCCGCCGGCATACACCAGGAAGCCACTGTGCTGGTCAACCAGGCCCGGCACCTGACGGGTGAACTGCTGGAGGGCGGCGGTCAGGCCTCGCTGACGAGAGGCGTTCTCGAGGTTCCGGCCCAGGTTGTCGCCGTCCATCATCAGCACGGCGTAGAAGGGGCTGGGGGTCGGAAGCTTGGCCAGTGCGCGGAGCAAGCGGAGCGTCTTCTCGGCCTCGTAGAGCCGCTTGTTCTCGAGGTTGGCCCGGAAGAACACGTCGCTGTCCAGGGCCGAGACCTGAAACGCCAACTCGCGCCCTTCCTCTCGCCCCATGGCCGCCTGCACGACGCAGCGCAGCCGGTTGTTGCGCTCCCCTTCCTCCGCACCGGCCGACCGAGCCCCCTGGTACAGCTCCGTCAGATACTCTGCGGACTGCTCGCGCACCACCTGCTCCAGCCAGCGCGCCGCACAGAGGTGAGCCACTGAGGGTACGGCCGGCTCGATCCGCCAGCCGCGCAGCGTCCAGCCCCCTGGCATGACCACCTCGAGCCCGGCGAAGTGATGGGCGAAGCGTCGCTTGACGAAGGCCAGTGAGCAGACCTGCTCGTCCTCGTCGAAGTCCTGCTTCCAGCCTGCGAGCCCCTTGGAGGTCGTCTGCCAGAAGTCGCGGATGGCCTCACCGGCTCTGGGCGTGGCCACTCCCGAAAGCTCCTGCCAACCCTCCATGATCATGCACTTGGCACCCGGCTCCTCCGGCCAGCGGTGAGTGCGCCAGGCCTTGCGGCGGTCGAGGATCGAGGTATCTCCCGGGTCCGGCGTGAGGGCCCACTGCATCTCCCAGAATCCCTCGACCTGCCGCTGCCAGACCTCGCGCTGCATCGGGCCGCTAGTCGGGGCCAGGTCCATCTTCCAGACCGTTTCCGTCAAGCCCCGCCAGGCCCGCTCCACGCTCTCGATCACCGGCCCCGGGGAGAAGCTCTCCGGCACTTCGGCCTTGAAGCGGTTGGGCACGATGGCTTGGCGAGGCGGGCTTCCCTTGCCCTCTCCCTCCAGCCAGGCCAGAAAGCCCTCGTCCGCCAGCGGGAAGACGATCGAGCCCTTCTGCGCCCGAACGGCCCGCATCGCGACGGCTGAGAGCCAGGACAGCAGGAACGAGCCAGCCCAGAAGTCCCGAGTCCGCCGCGCCTGGGCCACGAAGCTCTGCACCGGCCCGAGCGAAAAGTGGAAGTACTGGTTCATCGCGCACCTCCCGCGACCGGAGGGACGAAGGCCCGGGCCACTTGATAGAAGGCGGGAAGGTCTTTTGACCCGTGGGGCTGATCGGGATGGAAATAGGCCGGCAGGAAGAGAACGCCTACCGCGAACTGCTTGTCGTTCCCATGGGGAGCCAGTTGGTGGACGTGGAAGAAGAGAGGGCTGGCCCGGCGACGTCGCTCGTCGATGCCGGTGAGCGGTAGCCCGAAGGCGGCCTTCCTGTTCCCGGTCATGTTCGGGTGGCCCCGGTAGCCCTTGAACCGGGAACCTGCTTTGGAGACGGCTGTCCGAGGGTCCTGCTCCACAAGAAGGACGCCGAACGCCGCCAGGTCGGAGAATGCCGTGTAAGGCGGATAGTCGCCAACGGACCCGCAAAGCGTCAGCACCTCCCGCGCCTGCCACTCGAAGTCCTGCCGACTGGGGAGGGGGATCGGCTCCTTCACCTGCGGGGCAGCTTTCTCGGATGTGCCGCGCACCAGCTCCACGAGCTGCACCGAGCCGAATCCGCGCCGGCTGCGGCTGCCCAGACCGCCGAAGAGGGTCCAGGCCCGCAGAGCCTGCTCGACCTCCTGCCGGTCGGCTGGCGTCGAGCCCGGCTTGAAGAGCATCCGCAGCACGAAGTCAGCATCCTTGGCAGCGAAGCCTTCTCGGTGCGGTCGCCAGTTGCCCCTCGCCTGCGTCCCGCTCTCCCAGATCCCGATGCTCAGGTAGCCGGCGCCGTCGGTCCGCACGGGCCAGGCGGTTTCCCTCTTGTCGAGCCCATACTCGCTGCGCGCCTCGATCAGCACCCTGCTCTGCCCCTGGCCGGCCACTCCTCCAGCACTGCCGAAGAGCTCGCCTTCCCGCGCATGCAGGTCGCGCAGCGCCTTCGCTGGCTCTCCGGCTACCGCCAGGAAGCGAGGCCAGGCCAGAGCCCGCCACCAGAAGCGCAGCGCTGCCTTGATCGAGGGTGGGCGCATTCGCTCTGCTCGCTGGTCCGCCCCTCCGAGGAACATCGGCGTCACGATCTTCAACTTCGCGGACAGTTCGTCCACGGCGAACCTCCTTCCTCTCTACCCCTTCCGAGACGGGGCCGCGGGGAAAGTTCGGTTGGTGGGGAAGAAAAGCTGGAGGCACCCTCACCCCCTCGATCCCCCTTCCTTCAGCCGCGAAGACCCTCACGCCGGCCCCTCCCCCAGCCCGCCCACTCCACCCCTCGAGGAGAGGAGTTCAGACCGGGATCCCCTCCGGCCTCCCCCTCTACCGGAGGGGTGGAGTGGGCGAGCTGGGAGAGAGAGAGGCATCGAGCGGGTGAGGGCCCGAAGGGACCGGCGCCGGTTTCCACTCTACGGCCTGTGCGCGCCGGCCCCCGGCACACGGATCGAGTCGCAATTCCCCGAAGGGACCGGCGCCGGTTTCCACCAACGGTGTAAACGGCGGGTCAGCACTGACCGCTGTGGTGTCGCAATTCCCCGAAGGGACCGGCGCCGGTTTCCACCCT
>JBIOYC010000293.1:0-3602 GCA_044869955.1 Thermoanaerobaculia bacterium
CTGCGGTCGCGGCCGGGCCTGGAAAAGACCCTCTACTTTGCGAGCAGTGACGAGCCGGGAATCGTGAAGACCGCCGAGGAGCTGGCGCAGGTGCTGAGCCAGCATGCGCCGCCGCGGCTGCATTGGCATTACGAGCGGATGCCGGCCGAGAAGCACTCGACGATCTTTCATCCGGCGGCGCTGAAGGCGTTCCGTGCCGTGCTCGGCCCGCCCGCGGCTGCGAGCTCGGCGCGGTAGCCGCTTCAAATCCTGCTCTTGTACACCCGCAACGACAGCCACGAGCCCGTGACCTTGCTCCAGCCGGTGTAGGCGAAGACCGCCGCCGCCAGCACCTCGAGCAGCACGATGGCCTCCGGCCGCCAGAGCACGGCGAGGCCGGCCTCGACCCGTGGGGCGAGCGGTCCGGGCGCGGGCAGCAGCGCGGCGAGCAGCCAGGAGGCCGGCACGCAGGCGATGGCCATCGCCTGGTAGGCGGTGATCCTGCCGCCGCCGCGGTGGTCGCAGCGCAGGGTCTCGGAGTAGACCCGCCAGAGCTGCGAGCCGGCCACCGCCAGCAGAAACGCCACGCGCGGCAGCCCGGCGAGGAAGAAGCTCATCGAGGTGAGGCCGAGGATGCCCAGCGCGACGGCGGAGAGCGCCTGGATCGGCACCACGGCCACGCCCTCGAGCCCCGAGGCATAGGCGATCTTCTTGGTGGCGCCGCGGAACACGAAAGGCAGGGCGCCGAAAGCGCGCCGCGCCGCGGGCCCGAGCTCGGCGACCCGCTTGCCGTAGCAGCAGCCGAAGCTGATGCAGGCCAGGCGCCCCACCGACTCCCCCAGCACGTAGGCCACGGCGAGCGCCGCCAGCACCACGAGCACGTTCGCGCCGCCGGCAGCCGGCTCGGGATCGCCGGCTGTGGGCAGGAGCGGTCCGGCGTTGATCGCGGCCGGGCCCAGGGCAGCGGCGACGAGGGGCGCCGTCAGCAGCGTAGCGAAGACCGCGGCCCCCACGCTCGAGGTGTGCTTCTTGCCTTCGATCCACCGCGCCAGCAGGCGCGAGGCCGCGAAGCCCAAGCCGAGGATCGTGAGGCCGAGGCCGGCGATCGCCCCGCCCGTGGCGCCCACCGAGCCGAGCAGCAGCGCGAACACCATCGCCGCCAGAGCGCAGGCGAGCGCGTTGAAGGCGCCGTACCAGGTGAGGTTGGCGGCGCGGAAGCGCCCGCCCGGAGTCTCGCGCACCGGCACCGCTGCCAGCACCTGCCAGCGGGCCCCGGGCAGATGGCGGAAGGCCCAGGCGTAGAGCGTAGCCAGAGCGAGCACGAGGCAAACGACGAGCAGCGCCGCGGCGCTCATGGGTTTCTCCTTTCCAAGGGCCAGGCAATGGCCGAGCGCACCGCCACCTCGGTCTCGACCAGCGGCTGGCCGAAGCCGCTCGCCAGGGCGCTCGCCACATCGGTGCGGAGGGCATTGGCCGCGAGGTCGGCGGCCAGCTCGACGCGGCCAGGCTCGAAGAGCAGCACCACGGTGCTGCTCCCCGGCCGGAACAGGCTCTTCGGGCTCCCCCGCTCGACGAAGATGCCGGGGAGGGCGGGGGCGGGGGCCTCGTAGCGCTCGCGGCTGGTGGCCTGCACCACCTCGCCGATCATCAGCGCCACCACCTCGATCATCGCCACCCGGCCCACACCCGTGCCACCGGGCACGTCGGTGTCGACCACCGCCACTGTGCGGCGGTTCTTCGAAAACGGCGTCGCCAGCTCGACCACGGCGTGGGGATGGCAGGAGTGGTAGGCGCCGTCGAGCTCGTAGAGGTCGACCACCGTGCCGGCCACCGGCCAGTGGTTGTAGTGATATTTCTCCGGGGTCAAGCGGAAGACCGCGGCTTCGCCGCCGGCGAAGAGGATCGACCACTCGCGCCTGCCAGGCCCCAGCAGCTCCTCCAGGGTGAAGAGCTTGCCCTTGAGAAAGAGCGCCGAGCCGGGCGCCAGCGAGCCCACCGTGACCCGGGCGTCGGAGGGCGAGACCACGGTGCGCGGGTCGTCCGGCAACGGCCGGCATTCCCAGTAGCGGATCTGACGCTCGAAGATGCGGCGCGGCGCGGTGAAGCTCTTCGGCGCATGCACGCACTCGCCCAGGTCCACGCCGCAGCGGCGCAGAAAGCGCCGGTTGCCGAGCAAGCGGGGGGCCAGCGGCAGGTCGAAGTTGAGCAAAGCCAGCAGGCTCGAGGCGCGCCGCGAGGTGGCGGCGGCGAGCAGCCAGGGCGCCCTCTCCCGCGCCCGCGAGTACAGGAAGCGGACCAGGCGGTCGCCGAACAGCCGCTCGTCTACGACGCCGCCGGTTGCGCGATCCACGTACTGGTGGGCTCGCATTCGACCTCCGCGATTCCTTCGGTTCTGGGGGGTTCGCCGCGGCCAGCCCCGGCTTCGGCGCCAACAAAGTCCTCGGCGCGCGCCTCGGTCAGCACCACCAGCTCGATCCAGGCCCGAAGCCGCCCAAGCTGCGGGCGGGAGCTGTCGAGCTGCTCGCTCGCCGACTCCAGGAAGGCATCGACCGTCGCCAGGCCGAGCAGCCGCGAGAGCTCGCGTGCCAGCCGCGGGTCGCCCTCGGCGCGCCGCACCAACGCCCGTAGCTCCTCGGCGAAGAGCTCGCAGGCCTCGGCGAGCTGGCGCCGGCGCAGGGAGGAACGGTAGAAGCGCTCGGCCGCGGCGTTGAACCGCGCCGCGTCGAGGCCCCAGGGCGAGCGCTCGCCCGCCTCGCCGAGCACGCCGGCCAGCAGGCGCCCGGTGGCCGACCGCTGCGGATCGCCCAGGCGCCGTCGGAGGTCGGCGAGCAGGCCTTCGCAGCCGCCCGCCTCCGCCAGGTCTCGCGCCTCGAGCTCGAGCAGGCGCAGCAGCGAGCGCTGGAACTCGGCGAGCGGCACGCGGAGGAAGCCCGGGTAGCGGCGGCTCTGCCGCACTTTCTCGCTCGCCTCCACCAGCTCGGCCAGGAAGCGGTTCGGCGTCGAACGGCGGACATAGAAGGTGGGCACGCCGGCCGCGGCGCAGAAGAACGCCTGCCGGCGCTCGCTCTCGACCTCGGGCGAGTCGGGGATGTGCTGGTGGGTGAGCCGTCCGTCGGCGATCGCCTTGTAGGCGAAGGCGAGAATCAGGGCCTGCAGCTCGACCGCCGGCGCCAGGTCGCCCGCGAAGCTCTCGAACAGCGAATAGTGGCGGCCCTCGAAGCCTGAGTAGCCGTGGTGCGCGAGCTCCCGTGCCCGCAGCGGCAGGTAGAGCGCCATGCGGCCGTCGATCACCCCCAGCGAGTCGAGGTCCTGCTTGAGGCGCTCCTGGTTGCCGGGCCGGCCGTCGAGGCCGGGCGAGGTCTCGGTCGAGAGCAGCGCCACCGGGTAGTCGATCAGCCGCTGGTCCGGCACCCAGTCCCCGGCCAGGCCCAGGGCGCGGGCCAGCGCCAGGTCGAGCAGAGCCGGGCCGAACGGCGTCAGCGAGCGGCCGAGCACACGGTTCCTGGCCTTGCCCTGCCAGCGCCGCCACACCATGCGCAGGTGGGTGAAGTCGAGCTCGTGGGAGAGGAAGCCCAGCACCACCTCGGGGTGGAAGTCCGCGAAGTCGAGGCGGTAGGGCGCCG
>JBIOYC010000294.1:0-12659 GCA_044869955.1 Thermoanaerobaculia bacterium
TGGCCCAGGCCGAGGCCGGCGGCGTCAGCGCCACCCCGACCTTCCTCCTCGGCTGGGCCGAGCCTGGGAGCACCAGAGTTCAGGTCGTCGAGCGCCTGCGGGGCGCCCAGACCTTCCCCCGCCTGCAGAAGGTGCTGGACGCGCTGCTCGCGAAGCCCCCGTCAGGGCCTTAGCCCGCCTCTCCGCCCTCGCCGCGCGCCGCGAGGAACCGTAGCTGCGCCGCCTCCTCCGCGGCGAGCCCGGCCCCGGCTCGCCTTCCGCCACAGGTCGAAGAGCGCCGCGTCGTGATGGGCCGCGAGCACCGCCGGGTGGATGTAGCACTTGCGGCAGACGGCGGCGGTGTTGCCGAGGTGGCTCGCCACCGCTGGGACGAGCTAATGGCGGTCTTTCGGGTGAGTAAGGGAGCTTCTTCCAATAGGCAGCCTAGTACTACTGTGTCATAAGCTAAGCTCAGTTTCGAGATGGCCGCACCAAGGACAGGCAGGTAAGCAAGCGAGGAGGGTGCGCGCCTGTTGGAGTCGCATGGTGGTGATCGAAGCTGGGTTATGGCGCTCAGCTCGCAGCGGCAGCGCCGCGCGGGCGGAAACCTTTGGGTAGGCGAGCGGGGCGCAGGAAGGCAAGAGGCTCTGGGGGGGAAAGCCGAGCGCGCTCGGCAGCCAGGAAAGCATAGGCTGCCATGCACAAGACGCCGTGGTGATGGAACCCTCGCCAGCCCCGCCCTTCATAGTGGTCGAGACCCAGCTCGTTCTTCATCTCTTCGTAGTCCCGCTCAATACGCCAGCGCAGCTTGGTGAGATGGATCAGCTGCGTGGCCGTGGCGGTCTCGGGGACGGAGGAGAGGCAGTACTTTGTGGGCTCAGGCTCCGTCTTCGGCCACTCGATCAAGAGCCACTCCTCGGCACGCGGGGTGGACCTCCAATCATCGCGGTGAGCAGGCCGAACCCGACACAGCGCGAAACGAGAGCGCATCGTGCCGCGAGTGCACTCTCGCCAAGCAAGGGTCCGAAAGGCCGTGGTCGGGAGCTGGCGGGCGAGCTCGAGGACCGTGCACGGCTGGTGCTCGGGCGATCGACGCAGCAACGTGGGCGGGCGCCCCACGCCCCTCCAGGCCTTGGGCGACAACGGCGCCTTGCCTTCGGGCCATACCGTCGTCTGCTTCGTCACGCCCACGGCGTAGGAGAGTCCACGAGTCGCCAGGCCCTCGCGAAATTCGGTGACCGTCCCATACCCGGCGTCTGCCACCACCGGCGCTCGCGGCAGCTCATCGGCCAGAAGATCGTCGATCTGGTCGAGCGCGATCTGCCACTTCGGTCGGAACTCCACCTCGGCAGGAACACCCGCAGCTTGGCGACGAGCACCGTCCCGACACCAGGCCTCGGGCAGATACAACCGCCAAGCACAAGCAACGCTCATCGTGCTGTTGACCAACGACACGGTGACGGCCACCTGGCAATTGTCCTGTTTCCCCAACGCGCCACAATACTGTCGAGTCACCCCCACGGAGTGCTTGCCTTTCTTGGGGATTCCCGTGTCGTCCACGACCCAGGCCGACACGGGTCCATGGCGCTCCAACTGGCCCAGCGCGTGGTCGCGAGCCACCGCCAGCAAGGACTTCTCCTGCCAAGGAGCGCTCGCCACGAAGTGATGCATCGACTGATGACGAGCCCGCACGTGTCGTGGATCGATCTTGGCCGCCATCGGCTCCACGCTCTTGCGCTCACCCGCCAGCAGCAGCCCTGTCAGGTACGCCCGCAGGGGCTCACGCCGATCTGCATGACCGATGGCATCCCCCAAGCGCCCCACGTACTCCTCGAAGCGTACCTCCCGGTCCCGGCGTCGCATGCCCACATCCTCCCACGTCACGAGACAGAAGGCAACTTATGACGCAGTAGTACTAGAGGTCGCCCTCGGGTTGGCCCTGTCCTTTATCTACCAGTTCCAACTCGCTCAGCAGCTTGTAGAACTGCGTCTTCTGGAGGCCAGATCTCTCTAGCGCAACGATTTTTCTTCCGCCCGTGGCGACCAGCAAGCTACGGAAGTACTGCAGGCGTATGCGGTCGTGGACCGTTCTCCATGTCTCGGTCAGCGGATCAAATTCCAGCGATTGAGTCACTGGCGCTGGAGGCGCTGCTCGCAGCGAGTCCAGGATGTGGAGTGAGTTGATCGGCCCGTCTTCGCGATCGGCATAGGTTGCGGCAGCCCGAACCACTCCGCGCAACTCCCTCACGTTGCCTGGCCAGCGGTGCCGGAAGAGCACATCGAGGATGGCCGGCGGCACTGATCTCCGGCAGGAGTGTTGTTGATTGTGCTCGGTGACGAAGTGTTCCACTAGCGCCGGAATGTCGGCCTTGCGATCCCGCAAGGGGGGCAACTTCAAAGTGAACGCCTTCAGCCGCTCCAAGAGGTCCTGACGAAACTCGCCTGCCGACGAGGCCGCCTCCAGGTCACAGTTGGTCGCCAACACAACGCGGGCCCTGAATGGCTCCCAAGTGTTCGCACCCACCGGGCGAACCTTCATCTCATCGAGCACCCTCAGAAGTTTGACCTGCGATCCCCAGGGAAGATCGCCGATCTCGTCGAGGAATAGCGTGCCAGCGCCCGCCTCTAGCAACAACCCGCGCCGCTGGAGCGCCCCGGTGAAGGCGCCGCGCTGGTGACCGAAGAGCTCGCTCTCCACCAAGTCCTTAGTGAACTCGCCGACATTGACGGCCAGCAGATTTCCCTTCCTTCCGCTCAGCCGGTGGAGCTCGCGAGCCACAAGTTCCTTCCCCGTTCCAGTTTCGCCGAGGATCAACACCGGATCGGCCACGGGAGCGAGGATCCCGATGCGGCGATAGAGATCCTGCATACGCGGAGTCGCTCCCCGCAGGCCTCCCAACCCGTCCGGCTGCAGCTGGCCGGCAAGAATCAACTCCGCCAGCAGCCGCTCGGTGACCGCCACGGTCTGGAACTCTGTGGGGGTAACGACCCGGGAAGCGCCGCACTCGAACAGGACGCTACGATCTGGTTCACTGAGCTGTGGGCAGCAAACCACCAACTCCCTGGCGCCGTCGACCCTACGACGTAGCCGTTCAACCCAGGTACCGAGCCAGGTGAGGTCGGACTTGGGCTCGATCAGCGCCACCCAAGCATGCGCCGTCGGGATTGCCGCCAGATCGCCCCTCAGCGGTAGCTCGATCAGGTCGGCCTCAAAACCAGTCTGGGTCAACTGGCCTGCGACGGAGCGAGCATCGAAGCGTGCGGTGGCGGCGATCAGGATCATGACTAGACCGTATAGTAAGCTCTGGGCTCCAAGCCACCTGAAGCCTTGAGGCGGTCAACGCCCCGATAGAAGCCGTCCAGCGCCGCTACGGCCGTGAGGCCGCGAGAGAACACGGCCTTCAGCACTTCCTCTGCCAGCCCTCCAGGGGAGCCCGTGGGTATCTCGCCCTGGAAGCCGATGCTTACAGAAACTCCCGCTCGGGTGAAGCGGCGCGCGATCTCTGCCGAGTCACAGGTCAGCAGCAGGACTAGATCCAACGGGACATTCTTCGCCCTCAGGCAGGAGACCCACGCCTCGGGCTCAACGAACTGACCCAACGGCGGGGTCTGCAAGCCTCTGCGCCCTTCTCCATGTCCGGCATGCACCCAGATGCGAGGTGGCCGCTCCTGGCCGAGAATCTCGAGCAGCCGCTCCGGGTTGAGCATCCGTTCGACCTGGTAGGGTGTCGCGAGGGGGGCCAGATCCAGCAACGTACCAGCATCCACTGCGGCGGCGTGGCAGTGGCCAGGCTCCGCCGGGTCGAACGAGTTGCTGATGAGAAGACCTGGCAGCCCACTCCGATCCCTGCGCCGAGAGAAGGGTGGGTGCTCTTCGATCTCAACCGCTTCGACGAGCCGAGGCTCAGCGTCTTCTGGGAGCACCTCTCCGCGATGGTTGAGCCGGAGGAGGAGATACCAGAGCTCCAGGGTCCCTTGGAGGTAAACCGCCTCGCCCAGATGCTTGCTCCGACAGTAGGTGTTGAGCGACGAGCTCGCATTCATCCCAAGAGTCGCCACCACCTTCTGGCGCTCCGGGAAGAAGGCGCAGGCGCGCTCGACAGTTCGGACCTGATCCTCGATAACGGCAGTGTTGACGACGACGAGAAGGTTGCCCCCGCCCTCTTGCTTCCAGGGCTGCACGAAGACTCCCAGCAGGCGAGCTCGACCTTCGACCTGTTTAAGCGCTAGAGACTCCTCCGGCAACAAGCATCGCCAGGAGTTCCCGAGGGCTGTAGCGTCCGCCGCGAATCTGGCGATCATCTCGTGACGTCGCTGTCGGTTGACGGCACCCCACAGCGTCTGCCCCGATAGAAATGCCGGATCTTCGCTCTCCTCGCTCCTCGGCGAGTAGCTGACCTGCAGCAGCGCCTGGACACGTTTTCGGAGTGCGAGCCTGAAGAACCCTTCGAGGCTTCCCCGGTTCTCCGCCAGGCGGATGTCATCCGGCTGCCTCTTTGTGGCGACGAGGAAGGCCTCTGCACCCCAGGAGTATCGTCGTATATCGTCGAGGATCTGCTCCAGAAGGTGCTCATCCGGCGTAGCGGCCAGGCCATCGCCCAGAAGACAGATGAAAGCTGCACAGCCTGAGAAGTCACCTCTCTGAGCGCGCCGGACTTCCTCCTCGCAGAACTCCTCCCAGGAAGCCACGTTCGTCGAAGGGCGTGCTCCCCGACCGTCGCTGTAGTAGCTCCAGCCGGCGAGAAGGCGGTGGCCTTGCTGGGGCAGAACCAGCACGTGAGCACGCATGGCTTCACCCGCTTCTAACTCGCCTCGACGCCAGCGCGACACAGCCGCACTACGAAGCGGTGGCCCTGGTCACCGGGCATCTCGTCGGTTTGATCCAGGAGTGCTCCACCCTCGGCGGTCTCGATCATGGCCTTGGCCAAGAACAGCCCCAAGCGTCGCCCTTCGGGAACAGTTGGATCTTTGCTTAGGTCCGAAGCAGAGAATGGCGAAAATAGCCGATCCCGAACTCTAGCCGGGAGCCGCGGGCTGGAGTCTTCTAATACTACTTCTACCCACTTGCCCTCTTCCCTGCAACTGGCTCGAACTGGCTTTCGATCCTCCGGCGGCACCTCTAGCAGCCGCTGTGCCAGCCAAAGAAGAAGGCGGAATAAGCTGCTCGAGACGTTGCTCCGGTTTCCTCCCGCGACTGCAAGGCCCTCGACCTCAAGTAATCCTCCTGCTGGAACCCGAGCCAGTGACGACAACTGACTCCACCGTTCGCGAAGAAGCGAGGGGAGGTCAACTTCGGCGCTCGGCCTCGCTCCGCCGGCAACCTCGTGGACAGGAGTGTCAAGGGCCTGCAGAGCAGCTGCCTCACTCAACAGCTCGTCACCCATCGCCCGCACTCGCCCCAGGATCGCCGGAGCTTTGCCCTCATCCAGCTGACTCTCGCCCAAATACTCGTCAAGCAGCCCGACGATTTCCTGCCCTGTGTAAAGGCAAGCACTTGCTGCTGTTTCGAGGAGGATCTTGCGCTTCATTCGTTCCTGAGACAGTACAAAAGTGATTCTCATCTGGTGACGGACAAGCGACTCTCGAAGATAGCTGTGAATGGCCGTAGCAAGCTCGAGTGTGTCGCTAGCTGGGTTTCTACCAGCGCTGGCACTGCTAAGCAAGCCAAGCCCCAGGTGGATGTCCTGATCCTGAGCGAGAGGCATGAATACGCTGGTCGGATGCGACTCGAAGAGTCGAATCACAGCCTCGTCGCTTTGCGCTCCCGAGGGACTGCGCCAGGGCTCGCTTCCTTCCTCGAAGCGAAACGGGCGAACTGGACCTGGTGCCGCGAACAGCTCAGTCTGGATGCGACCGTAGATCGGCGAATGCTCGGGTGCCTCAACACCTTGGCCAAGGCATCGAGTCTCACCTCGAGAGGAAAGAAGAAGCACGCAAGGTAACCCCGCGCAACGCAGTAGCTCTGGCCCGATCACTCTGCTGCAAAGCCCCCAGAGGGAATCCTTCTCTCCAGAAGTATTCTCTGAGATCCAAGAGAGAACGCTCTCTAGGCCAGGGCGCTCCGGGGAGAGTGCCCGCTTGAGAGCCAGCGCCCTGACATAGTGAACCAACTTCGCAGGCTCCGGAAACTCCGCCTTTCGCAAGTACGAGGCTGCCCCAACCCTAAAGGCGGCCTGTGTGTAGGCAATATGATCATAGCCCGAGTGGATAATAATTTCTGGTGGCCAATCTCGGAATACGTCCTTGGTTCTTTGTCCCAAGTCAGCCCCAGTCTCTGGTCCCTCTAGATGCATGTCCAGCAGCAGCACATCGACCTCGTCACCTGCTCTCTGTAGGACTTCCCAGCCGTCACTAAAACTCTTGGCATCCAGCACTCGAATGCCTCTGTCCTCGAAGGTTATTCTTATGCTCGATCTAAGGTAGTCACGGTCCTCTAGCAGAAACAGTGTTACTCGATCCGAACTCACGGCGAATCCTCCTTGGAGGTCTTGGGCAACTGTAGGGTGAAGACGGTGTGGCCGGGCTCACTGCTCGAGAGGCGAAGGAAGCCTCCCACGGTGATCAGAGCGTTCCTTGCGAGAGCGAGCCCCATACCACCACCGCCCTGTCGGGTCGTGATTCCGACCTCGAAGAGCTGGTCGCGAATCGGCTCGGTGACTCCTGTTCCCGTGTCCATGACATGGCAGTCGATATACTGCTCGGCATTCTCACAATCAATACTTATCGCTCCCGACTTTCCGATCGCTCGAGCTGCATTCTCAATCAGCTCTCGAAGACACAGAACGAGCAACTCGAGCGGCACGGCCACCTGGATCTCGGAATCAATCTGCGCGGTTAACTTGATGTCTAAGGGAAGCAGCCTGCTATCGACGAGCGCCTGAACGAGGGCTACGGCTCGCTTCAGCGCAGTGATCGGTCTGTGCCCTTGGTCAGAGGGACCATGCGCAGCATTGGCTAGCTGAGAGAACTTGATAGTTTCTTGCTCCAGGTCCTTCATCCGACTTAGCGCAATGTTCGGCTGCTCCCGCTCAAGCGCCGTCCTGACCCCCAATGCCCCGGCCGAGAACTCCATTGCACGATTCCTGACCTCGTGAAGCAGGAGCCGCGAAGTCTCTACCTTGGCCGCCAGCAGTTCCATCCGACTCGTCTCCAGCAGCAGTCGTTGGCGCTCGAAGCGCAGAAGCGCCGCGTCTGCGGACTCAGCGAGCTGTGTGAGGAAGTCTCGCCAAGGCAAGGACCCGCTCAACTCGCGGCCGAAGCCGATCCGCTTAAGGCCAAGCCAAAGGGCAGACTTGGAAGCTGGCAAGGGCAGATGGAGGAAGACAGCGCCTTCCGGGGTCGTGTGCACCGTAGGTCCGCCCTCAGCGTCCCCCGAGGCTTCCAGCTCCAGCACTCGCGCCACCACATCGCGCGGCAACCGATCGACTCCTAAACGGATCCGCTCGCTTCCGGTCACTACCGTCGCCGCCACCCAGGGCAGACCCGCGTCCGCTGCCAGTGTTTGGATGGCGTCGAACCAGCGGCCGTGTGCCAGGGGTTGGATAGTAGCGAGCTCGGCCTGGGTGAGGGCCAAGATTCCCCCGAGACTCCTCCGCGCGATGGCGAGCAAGCTATTCGAGACGATGGACGCTACCGCGCGCCGATGGAGGTAGTCGCCGAGTAGAGACGGCCGACCCGGCTCGTCGCGGCCAGGCGTAACGAAGGCAACAAGGGTACCGAGCCGCAGCTTTCCGACCCAAACGCCGACGCGCACTTCCTCGAACTTAAGGGACGCCCCCCTCAAAGCGGCCCGGACCTTCTCTGTAAAGGTGCCGTAGTTGAGGTTGTCCTGCAGACTTTCGATCTCACAGAAGTCGCTGGCCGCGAGTGAATACCGGCGGAAACCCAGGTTAAGCACCATTGCTGTCGCCAAGGGCGAGTGTAGATCATTGATATTGTTCAGTAGTTCTCTCAGCGCCTCAAGAGCCTTGGAAGGGCTCCTTAGCTCACCTTCATGGACTCGGTGACTCAGCGTGTGTAGTGCATAGAGCTGGCGCCGAGCATCAAGGACAGGCGCCAAGTTGGCTGCCGCCTGGCGTAGCCGAAAGCGGGTCGTGGCATCGATCGGACCGACATCGCTCCACTCGACGTTGAGGCAGCCTATGATACCCCCCTGGTAGAGCACAGGGAGAGTGGCGAAGGAAGACATCCCCGGCACGAACTCTTGATAGCGCCTCGCTACATCTGGGTCCCTTCGCCAGTCTCCAAAGAACTCCTCCTGGCCGCTCTTGAAGACGCCGCCCACGATGGAGGTTTCAGGGTCCTGCATGTCCAGGACGGCCGGGTTCTTGATCTCTTTCCTGCCAGGGTCCTTCAACCAGCTCCACCACATCACTTTGTTGGCCCTCAGTCCTGGCAGCCGGAAGCCCACCTCGGCCACATCGGCGCCCGCACTCTTCCCGATCGCCCGCGCCACCACTTCGTCTGAAAGGAAAGCCCTGCGGTGGTCCTGAATGCTCTCTAGAGTGAGGCGGCTACCGCTCGGGGACAGTTCCGAGAGCGAGCGCATGATTAGGAGCAACGCCCCCAAGAAGAGTGCAAGCTTCAGCAGGAAGGCGGCACCAAAGGCCAAAGCGTCGAGAGCTGTCTCGACCGAGGGAGGCTGTAGAATCGACCGCACCTTCGCGAGATTCGCCAGGTTGTTAAACAGGCTGGCCTGAAAGGAGCCTTCAATGCTCGCAAGGAGTGGGTTGAGAGCGTAGAACAGGTTGACACCGCCATAGAGGAAACCACCCACCAGATTCAGCCCCGCCAGGAGCGGCCGGCGACTCGGACTGAAGTTGCGATACAGGGCATAACCCAAGAAACCTAGGCAGAACGCCGAGAACGCCGCATCTGGCAACCGAAACCAAGTTCCCGAACCTGCCAGGTTCGCAGCCACGCTCAGGGCGGCGGCAATCCAGGCTGCCGGAGTGAAAGGCCTTCGTTTCTCGAGAAGGGCTCGGGCGCAAGCAAGGAAAAGAACGTTGTTGACGGCAGAGCAGAAGGCATGCATCCAGGGTAGCCACGCCGGTCTGACCCCCGAGGCGTCCAGGAGCCAGGTCACCAGCCACATGGCTATGGCAGGCACTAGGTACTGTAAGCCAAAGACGGTATAGCTCCAGCCGAAGAGCTTCGGCCATCGCGCCTTGGGGAGGAGTTCTCGATCGAGGAGCAGGACGACCATGGCGATCAGCAGCGCCGCCACCCCAGTCACCACTTGGATCACCCGCAGATACACTCCCGCCCAGGCCGCCAGCCAAGCGAGCGAATCCCCCATCGGCTGCAGGCTCACGCGATTGCCTCCCAACCCCTTGCGGATCGATCGAAAGAGAACGAGCGAAGCGTCTCCACCCCGGAGACCGTCCACTGGAGGAGCGAGGCTTCGGCCTGATCGCCCGTCTCACAACGACTCACCCGAACGAAGGTCCGCCGCCAACTCTGTGGTGCCCTGCCGCTCTCGAGCTCCGCCAGAAAGCCCTCCCAGTCCGAATCCGACACCGAGCTCTGTGGAAGCGCAAGAAGCCGCTGCCAGGTTCCGCTGTTGAGATATAGGCCCTTGCCAAGCGGATAGGCCTTCGCGGCATGACTGTGGCCGCAGACCATGGCGTCGGCGCCGGAGGCCAGGAGCCACTCGATTTCCCGCGCGTACTCATCCTCCACCTCGAGCTCGAAATAGGTGTCTTCTGCCGCGACCTTGCGTAGCCGCTTGATGAGCGCCCCGGTCTTATGTTCCTCGGCGGCCCCACGAGTGGCTGCTCGCTCTTCTTCCGCGAGCCAGTCCTTCAACAGCTGTCTCTTGTCGGAAGGCTCAAGCCGTCCTCGCCTCAGCTCAGGAGGTCTTCTCTTGCCGATCATCTTGGCCACAAAGGAGCGCGCAAGGTCGGGAAGAGCATCGATCAGCGCCTTACGATACCCAGGCTGGCGGTGGGCGGGCAGCAGGGCATGGACTAGCGGAAAAGCGGCCTCTCGCTCTGGTTTGAGCGCCGAGATCCAGGGATGGCTAGCCCCAAGCGGTAAGACGAACTTCTGAAACAGAGACGAGCCCAGGGGGGCACGATAGTTCTTGTCGATAGGAAGGCCGCGCTGATACCTTGCCAGAGAAAGTCGAAGGCCGTCGTGGTCAACACGATTCCACTCATCGAAAAGGTCGCCGTGCTCTACGAGAACACGAGCCCCGCCGACTTCAAAGAGCGCGCCCTCGCCGTGGACCACCCAGCGCAGAGGGGGCTGCTCGCTTGGCTGCCCGATCCAGGCTTCGACCTGCCGTCGAACCGCCGGCAGAACCAGCTCCGGATCGTGATTCCCGCTGAGGAAGATCAAGTTGTGCCGGGGCGCCCGCGCGAGCCGTTGGAGGGCGAGACCCAAGGAGGAATGGCTGTCGAGAAGGGGGGCCACAAGGGCGGTAGCGGAGTCTGGCATCAAGCCAGCAGCCGGTGCGGTAGCCTCGGCTCGCAGAAGAAAGTCGAAGATGTCTCCGGCAAGGACGACGTGGCAGGGCCCCGGAACTTCCGCGACCACCCAGTCGATAAAGGCCGCAACCTCGGCGCTTCCCGAATAGGCCCACCCAACATCGGCCGGGCCGAGGTGAAGGTCGCTCAGGATGATCAGGTTGTCTGTGGCCCACATGGGTTTGGCCTCTCAGTCAGGGGGAGTCAGGAGAGACGTAGGGCGGGCGGCTCTGTGAGAGAGCCACCCGCCCCGGGCGGGTCGCCGGTGGGTGCCTCCGACTCCTGCTCGAAGCTACGGGGAAGGAGTCGTCGTCTCTTGACGCCTCGGGCCAGCGTGTGGATCCGAGGAAGCGCTTGCCAGGTCGGTTGCCGAGGAGTCCTTGCCAGCCTTGGGTCCTGAGTGATGGCCATCATCGTCTCCCTTTTCGATGACTTCGCTTTGAGCAACCGCGATGCCAACAGGCCGAACGGCAGATGGAGCGAGAGATCGGTCATTTTCAGGTTCTTTTTAGACGATTGGTGCCGAGGGCTCCGGTACACCGGAAGGAGCACTCCGTTAAACCGGACTGCTGCTCGAGCACGACACCTGCCCAGCGACACCCAGCCTCGCACGCTTGGGCGGCACCAACCTTGGCGAGGTGTCGCGGTGGGCCCCGAGCCGCGGAGCTGGTGGCCGAGGTGCCTTCTTGTCCGTGCGGGGGCTGGCCGGTCGAACCTTTAGTGGAGGTTGTAGGCTCACCGCCGTCGTTGGATAGCCATAAGGGCAGTCAGAGCCTTGGTGGCGCGGCCATCGGCAGGCGCCCCGGCCTCAACAATGGGTCTTGCCGACGCCGGAAGGATCTAAAGCCCCTCACCCGGCAAGGCGTCAACTACCTGCTACGCAACCCGTTCTACGTGGTGCGAGTGGTCCTGACAAAGTGGGGGATCGACACCACAGGGCTTCATCCTCCACTCGTGGACGAGCTCACCTTCAGCCGAGTCCAAGCGCGGCTCGCGGGTGGATACCAGGCCCTGGTGCCTCACGAAAACGACCACCCGGACCTTCCGCTCCGCCGCTTCGTCCGCTGTGGCGCCTGCGGAGCGCCGCTCACCGGCGGATGGTCAAAGGGTCGATCCAGCCGCTACGGCTACTACTGGTGCCAGCGCTCGGCGTGCCGCAAGGTGAAGGGCGCCGGGAGCTACTCGAGGGTCAGTTCGTCGAGCACTTGGACTCGCTCCGGCCACGCCCGCAGTATCTCGGCCTCTTCCGCGAGGTCAGCCTGTCGGTCGTGGAGAACCGGACCCGCACGGCCCGCGATGCGCGGGCCGCCATCGAGGGCCGCATCCAGGCGATCGAGCAGCGCAAGGAGCGCCTGATTGAGGCCTACGTCTACCAACGAGCGATCGACAAGGAAACCTACCGCGCCCATCTGGCCAAGCTGACCGAGGACCTCGCCGAGGCCCGGGCGGCGGTCGCGGAGAGCGCCGATGCCCCACTAGAGGTGGAGCGCCTCCTCGACTTCGCCGAACGCGTCACGCAGCAGCCGGGCGACCTCTGGCGACAGGCAGCGCTTCCCCAGAAGCAGCGGCTTCAGACGATCCTCTTCCCTCAGGGAGCGACCTACTCCCAGGAGGGCTTTCGAACCGCCGCAACCTGCTTACTTTTCAGTGGTTTGAACCACTCGAAGGACGCCAAGGCAAGGATGGTAGCCCTCTCCGAGGGCTCTTTGAACCAAATCCCTGTATTCCTGCGTGAGCTTGCGCTCCTTCGAGACATGGTCGAAGGGGCGCCGGGGTGTATCCGCATCGAGGCATCGCCGCTCTAACTACCAGCAGACAAAGAGGTTCCATCCCTGGCTCCTTGCCGCTCGGAGCCGGCGACGGCGGAGGTGTCTCCTGATGCCCTCTCCGCCGGCGCTCCGGGAGACGCTCTTCCGTCTGCTCGGGCCTCGCCTCGAGCAGGCGCTCTTTGAACCGGCCGTTACCGAGCTCTACACGGTCGAGGGCGACGCCCGAGTCTGGCTGGACACACGCGATCGAGGACGGCACGCGAGCGACATCGAGCTCCCGGTCGAGCGGGTGGCGATGCTGCTCAACGCGGTCGCCACGGCGCAGGGAATCGACCTCGGGCAGGGCCGCTCCATCCTCTCCGCCGACCTGCCGAACGGGCTGGGGCGTCTCCAGGGCTTCCTCCCGCCCAGCTCGCGCCAGCCGCTCTTCATCCTCCGCAAG
>JBIOYC010000295.1:0-12488 GCA_044869955.1 Thermoanaerobaculia bacterium
GGGAGGCCGGAGGGGAATCCCCTCTGAACCCCTCTCCCGGGAGGGAGGCCAGGGCGGGTCGGGAGAGGGGATGGGGTGAGGGTCACCTCCCGCTATACTCCCCGCGGAGATGACCTTCCGCCTGCCCCTCGAGACGTTCTTCGCCTCCCTACCCGAGCCGTTCGCCGGCCGCTGGGACGAGGCCGCTCCCTGGTCCTTGCTCGACGGGCCCTTGGACGAGCTGCTGGCCGGGCTGCCCTCCTCGCGCATCGAGGCCGCGGTCACCCCGGAGGTGCACCTGCTGGGGGACCGGATCGTCATCGGCGCAGGGACGCGGATCCTGCCCGGCGCCGTGATCGAGGGGCCGATCTGGATCGGTCAGAATGTCGAGATCCGCCCCGGGGCCTACCTGCGGGGCGGCGTCTACCTGGGGGACGGCGCCGTGGTGGGGACCAACACCGAGGTCAAGCGGGCGATCTTCCTGCCCGGGGCCAAGGCGCCGCACCTCTCCTACGTCGGGGACTCGATCCTCGGCGCCAAGGTCAACCTGGGCGCCGGCACGGTGCTCTCGAACTTCCGCCACGACGGCGACGAGATCCGCTTCCGGCACGAGGGCGAGCGGGTGGCCACGGGCCGGCGCAAGCTCGGCGCCATCCTGGGCGACGGCGTCTCGACCGGCTGCAACAGCGTGCTCCACCCGGGCTGCCTGGTCGGCCGCGAGTGCTTGACCTATCCGGGCGTGCAGCTGCGTGCCGGCGTCTACCCACCGCGCCTCCTGATCAAGCTGAAGCAGGACCTCGAGCTGGTCCCCCGCGGGTAGAGGTCACCCTCCCGGTCGCGCTCCCCCGGCCTGTCGTCCCCGCGGAAGCGGGGACCCATCTTCGGCTCGTCCCCCCACCCTGGATTCCCGCTTTCGCGGGAATGACGGCCAGAGAGTGTGTCCCCTCCGCACCCCCTCCCTCCGTACCTCGGGCGACCCAGCCTGACGGCCGCGGACCTCGGGCACCGAATTCCCCACAAGGAGAGATCACCATGTCCGGAAGAACCCTGGGATCCGTGTGTCTGCTCGCCGCCGCTCTGCTCGCCTCGCCGGCCTGGAGCGAGGAGGTCCTCCATCGCACCACCATGAATCTCCCTTACCTCGGCCGCACCCTCACCCTGATCAAGACCTGGGACGCCGAGGGGGGCCGCGTCGTGCGCACGGCCTACGAGAACGACCGGGTGGCCGACGAGACCGCGCTGCTGGCCGCCGAGGAAGCCGCTCGCCACGCTGCCGAGGGCAACGTCCACCCCGCCCTCGCCGAGCGCATCGCCGCCGACCCCCGCGCCCGCGTCCAGGTGCTGATCCGCTTCGCCCTCGACGAGGAGCTGCGGGACAAGAGCGAGGTCACCAGCGAGGAGGAATGGCAGCGCCACCTCGAAGAGGCGGCCGCCGCTCACGCCCGGCTCGAGGCCGCGTCTCGCGCCCTCTTCGACGAGAAGATGGCCCGGCTCGGCGTCACCGACGCCGTCACCCTCGAAGCGATCGGCCCCTTCCTCGCCGCCGAGCTGCGCGGCGAGACCGTCCGCTCCCTCGGCTGGGACCCCGACGTCGCCCTGGTCGCCCTCCACGGCGAGTCACAGATCGAGTACTACCCGCGGATCAAGGAGTCCCTGCCGGCCACCTACGCCGACTGGATCCAGGTCTTCGGCTCCAAGGGGCTGGGCACGAAGGTCGCCATGCTCGAGGACGAGCTGCTGACGCTGCCGCAGAACTGTTTCAACCTGGGCGGCGTGCAGCAGACCTCGGGGCAAAACATGAAGTGGCACCCCACCCTCAACGTCGGCATGATCGGCAACCGCTTCAACTACCAGAACGGCGGCTGCGATGCCGAGGTGTGGGAAGGCTACGCCCCGGACGCCAAGGTCTACGTGGCCAACGACCCGGACTACGTCAAGGCTTACAAATGGGCCAAGGACAAGGCCGTCAACGCGGTCACCATGAGCTGGGGCTTCCTGAGCGAGGAGGTTAGCGGCACCCTCAGCGGCCGCGACGTGTTCTTCGACTTCTGGGGACAGCAGCCACCCTATCCGCTGATCGTCCAGGCCGCGGGCAACGGCGCGGACGAGGGCGACTACGTGGTCGGCAAGGGCTACGGCACGCTCTCCGTCGGCAACGTCTGGAACGACGGGGACAAGGACCACTGCAACAGTGCGATCTTCGGCACCAGCTCGTTCAAGGACCCCACTTCACCCAACGCGGACCGCGACCTGCCCCTGATCGCCACCAACGGCAGCCGCCACGACCTGTTGGGCACCGACCACGGCGGCACCAGCGCGGCGGCACCGGCCACGGCGTCGATCGCCCTCGACTTGATGGGCACCGTCGGGGCGCTCAAGAAGTGGCCGGAGGCGGTGCGGGCCATCCTGCTCGCCGGCGCCGACTTCCAGGACGCCGATGGCGCCCTCTGGCAGCCGGGGACCGATGGCAAGGACGGCGCCGGCATGACCAACGCCGCCCAGGCCCACCTGATCGGCCAGCAGAAGTACCCGGGCTTCGCGGCTTTCAAACGGGCCCACGACTACGGCACGCTGACCCCCGCGAGCTTCGGTTTCGGCGGCGTCCTGCCGAACAGCTGGAAGATCTCCGTCCCCGAGGGCACCCAGCGGGTGCGGGTGGCCCTGGTGTGGAACGGCCGCTCGAGCTGGCTGTTCAAGGTGCCGATCCTCTCCCAGCTCGACCTCGATCTCGACCTCGTCGTGCTCGACCCGGACGGCGTCAAGGTGGCGAGCTCGACCTCGATGGACGCCAGCGTGGAGCTGGTGCAGTTCGTGCCGTCGAAGGTCGGGGACTATCGGATCCAGGTCAGCGGCAGCCACCAGTACGCGCAGCTCAAGCGGCACTTCGCCGTGGCCTGGACCACCGATCTTTGGCAGTGCAACTGACCCTACGTAGGCTGGGTTAGCGGCAAAGCCGCGTAACCCAGCTTCTCGCGGCGCTCAGGAGTGCTGGGTTACGGCTCGCGGACGAGCCTAACCCAGCCTACGCTCCTGACCGGAACAGGGCGCGGGAACCGCGCCCCTCCTCGCGCCCTCTAGCAATGGGTGCAGCGGATCTCGTCGAAGATGGCCTTTTCCTGACCGGTCGTCTCGATGGCGTAATTGATCAGACAGCGCAGGGCCTTCGATTCGTCGGGGAGGTCGTACTTCTTGGCCATGCGGGTCAGATAGTCGAACTGCTCGGGCTTCAGCTCGAGCGTGTGTTGGCGGTTCTCGCTCATCGGGGCTCGGAGCTCCTCTCAGATGGTCGGTGGGTAGCGCACCACCACCACGGTGCGGTCGTCGGCCACCTCGCGGCCGGCGGCGAAGACCTCCACGGCCTCGAACACCGCGGCGACGATCTCCCCCGCGGTCCGGTGCCGGGCGACTCGCACGGCCTCGATCAGCCGCTCCACGCCGAGCTCCCCGACCGGCGCGCCCTCCCGGTCCTGGCCGAGCGTCTCCACGATGCCGTCGGTGTAGAGAACGATCACGTCGCCCGGCTCCATGGTCACGAAGCCCCGCTCGTAGGTGGTGTTCGGCAACGGGCCGAGTACCGGCCCTCCCGCTTCCATGAAGTCCACGCCGCCGTCTCTGGCACGCAAGCGGAACGGCGGCGGGTGACCGGCGTTGACGTAGATGAACAGTCCCTTCTGCTCCAGCTCGCCATAGAACATCGAGACGAAACGGCTGGTCAGGGTGCTCTCGTGGATGATGCCGTTGAGCCGCTCTACCGTGCGCACGATCTTGAAGTCGCGGGCCATGCCCATGCGCAGACCGGTGTAGATGTCGCGCACCTGCAGTGCGGCCGGCAGGCCATGGCCGGAGACGTCGGCGATGGCGATGCCGAGGATCTTCTCGTTCAGCTGGATGAAATCGTAGAAGTCACCGCCGACGGTTTCCATCGGCACCGAGTGCCCGGCGAGCTGGTAGTTGCCGTGCCGGGGCGACCGTTTCGGCAGGATGGAAGCCTGGATCTTGCGCGCCTCGGCGAACATCCCGGCCACCCGCTCGGCCTGGATCTTCTGATTGATCACGTGGCGCAGGATGCCGAGCGAGAACAGCACGCTCTCGCGGTCGGTGCCGGGGATGACGTCGAAAGCGATCAGGTATTCCTCTTCGGCCAGCTCGATCACCGCGAACTGCTGGACCCCCAGGGTTGCCTCGAGGTCGCGGTCCACGCCGGGGTCGTCCAGGGTCATGTACAGGGCACCTTCCTCCAGCACCAGCTCGATGGGCCGGTAGCTGCGGGGGATGCGCACGCCGGTGACCGGCTTGGCGTCCGGGAAGGTGGCCTGGAGGACGTAGTCCTTGCCCTCCCGGTGGTAGAGCCGGCCGCCGGTGATGCCGAGCTCCTCGCGGAAGGCGAGCAGGATGGCGTTGGCGGCGCCGTGGATGCTCGCCGCGAGGTCTTCCTTCTCCTCCACCGCGGCGACGAAGCGCTCGACCTTCTTCATCAACCGGCGGTGGTCTACCACCCGGTGATCGCTGGTGCTCAAGGCTCTGCTATCCGTGGTCGATGACGGCGCGGACGATGGCGTCCTGCGCCCGCCTGGCCCGCCAGACCGAGGTGTTGTTGGCGAGAATCGAGAAGGCGTAGAGCTTGCCCGACCGCCCCTTCGCATATCCCGAGAGGGTGGAGACGTTCGAGAGAGTGCCGGTCTTGGCGAGCACGTTGCCTCGATAAGGGGGTTGCGCCAGACGATGCCTCCAGGCCGGCTCGCTGCCGCCCGAGGTCGGCAGCGACTGGACGAAGGTCGCACCCCGCGGATGAAAGTACATGTGCCGCAGGAGACCCGCGAGGTGACGGGGCGTCGCCACGTTGTTGCGGCTCATGCCCGAGCCGTCCGCCAGGCGCACGCCCTCGGTCAGGCCGGCCCGGGCGAGGAAGCCCTGGACCGCCTCGACGCCGTCCCGCCAGCTGCCGCGGCCACTGCCCGCCACCCCCAGCACCTTGAGCAGGCTTTCGGCGTAGAAGTTCTGGCTGTGGTGGTTGATCACCGCCAGGGTGGTGGCCAGGTCGCTGCGGTGTCGGGCCACCTCCTGCCAGTCTCCCTCCGGCAGCCGAGCGACCGGCAGCGAGGAGCCGGCGACCTCGATCCCCTCCTCGCGGAAGGCATCGCGCAGGGCGGCGCCGAAGTAGATCACCGGGTCGGGCACCGTGACCCACTCCTCGAACGGCCCGGCCCGCGACCAGACCTTGCCGGAGACGCGGATCTCGCCGCTCTCCGGCTCGCGCTGGATGGCCAGCCAGTGGCTCTTGCGCGACTCGGTGGTGACCACGTTGGCGACCAGGCGGTAGAGCTTGAGGTCGGGCACCAGCTCGACCTTGCCCGGTGAGCCGGGGCCCTTGCCGGGGCCGATGCGCACCATCACGCAGTTGTCGGAAAAGGAGAGGGCGTCCACGGGCGCCTCGTACCAGCGGGCCAGCTGGTCCCGCGGCCAGTCCGGGTGGACCTTGAGCGGCTCGAAGAGGCCGGTGACCAGGTAGAGGTCCCCCTCGACGCGCGTGGCTCCGAGGGCCCTGACCGCGGCGGCCCATGGGCGGAAGACGGCGTAGGCATCGCCGTCGTAGAAGCGGCCGGAGATGTTCGGGTCGCCGCTGCCGACCACCGCCAGGTCCCCCTTCCACACGCTCCCTTCCAGGCGCCCGCGGGCGTACACGGGGGTGACGAACTCGAAGCCCGGGTCGAGCAGGTCCACCGCCGCCGCGGTGGTGAAGAGCTTGGTGTTCGAGGCGAGCACCCGCGGCTGGTCGGCCAGGTAGCCATAGACCTCTCGGCCGCTGTCGATGTCGACCACGGAAACCGACAGGTCGCGGATGCTGCCCTTGAAGCCGCCCACCGTGGCCGCCGCAGCCTCGGGCAGGGTGCGCAGCCGCGGCGCCGGGGCCGCCGGCTTGCGCTTGGGCGCGGCCGCCGCCCCGTGGGCGGGGCCGCTCGCGGCCAGCGCGAGGCAGGCGAGCAGCAGGGCCACCCGGGTCGGCCGGGAAGGGGATTTCGGCAGCAGGTTTGCCATCGGTCCGGGGGAGTATAGCTACACCAGGAGCCCCGCGATCACCGCCGTCTGGAAACAGGCCAGGGAGCCGGCCACCATGGCGCGCAGGCCGAGGCGGGCGAGGTCCGCCTTGCGCTCCGGAGCCATGGCGCCGATGCCGCCGATCTGGATGGCGATCGAGGAGAAGTTCGAGAAGCCGCACAGGCAGTAGATCGCGATCACCTTGGACTTCTCGGAGAGCACTCCGGCGGTCTGCATCCTGGCCAGCATCTCGTAGCCCACGAACTCGTTGACCACGGTCTTGATGCCGATCAGGCTGCCGACGTCCCCGGCCTCGGCCCAGGGCACTCCCATCACCCAGGCGAGGGGCCGGCAGAGCCAGCCGAGCAGGACCTCGAGGGTCACCCCTTCGAAGCCGATCCAGCCGGAAGCGGTGCCGATCAGGGCGTTGACCACGGCGATCAGGGCGATGAAGGCGAGCAGCATGGCGCCGACGTTCAAGGCCAGCTTGAGGCCGTCGGCGGCGCCGCTCGCGGCAGCGTCGATGACGTTGGCCCAGGGCCTCTCGATGGCGATCTTGACGGTGCCGGCGGTCTGGCTCTCCTCGGTCTCGGGGAACATCATCTTGGACATCACCAGGGCCGCAGGGGCGGACATCACGCTCGCCGCCAGCAGGTGGCCGGCGTCGATGCCCATGGCCACGTAGGCCGCCATGACCCCTCCGGCGATGGTGGCGAAGCCGCCGGTCATCACCGCCATCAGCTCGGACTTGGTCATCGTCGCGACGTAGGGTCGGATCAGGATCGGCGCCTCGGTCTGGCCGACGAAGATGTTGGCCGAGGCCGAGAGGGACTCCGCTCCGGAGGTGCCCATCACCTTCATCATCAGCCGGGCGAAGACCCTGACGACCACCTGGAGGACCCCCAGGTAGTACAGCACCGTGATGAAGGCGGAGAAGAAGATGATCGTCGGCAGCACCTGGAAGGCGAAGAAGTGCTCGCGGTAGCCGGCGCCGAAGATGAACTCGGAGCCCTTGGCGGTGAACCCCAGGAAGGCGGTGATGCCATCGCTCGCCGCCGCGAAGATCGTCTTGCCGGCGCTGGTCTTCAGGATCAGGAGGGCGAACACGACCTGGATGCCGGTCCCCGTCAGGACGATGCGCCAGTTGATCGCCCGGCGATTCACCGACAGGGCCCAGGCGATGCCCAGCAGCACGAAGAGTCCGAGGATTCCCACCATCAGAGAAGCCCTCCCGGTGAGACGGCGCAGCAGTTTGTGGTGAAACGCAGCGGGACACTAGCCGACCGAGGGGCGTGGCGCAACAGGGAGCCGGGCGCAACCGGCACCCTCGCTCAGCCCAGGCCGGCGAAGCGGATCAGGGCGAGGCTCGCCGCCGAGCAGGCCGTGGCCACCACCAGGCCGATCAGGAAGGGCGCGAAGCCGATCTTCGCCAGGTCGCGGAAGCGAGTGGTGAGGCCCACGGCGGCGAGGGCCACCAGGATCAGCAGCTTCGCGGCCCAGGTGGCCCCGGCCACCAGGTCCACTCCCAGGGCATCCGAGGTCGCCCCGAGCACGCCGAACGAGCGCAGGGCCGCCAGGGCCAGGAAGCCCCACACGAAGACCGGCACCGACTGGGCGAAGCGCAGGGCGAAGCCGCCGCGGACGGTCCGGGGCTCCCCGGAGCGGTAGAGCCAGCCCATGATCACGATCACCACCCCCATCAGGGCGTTGCGAGTTAGCTTGACCGTGGTCGCCACCTGCCCGGCGGTCTCGCCGTAAGCGAAGCCCGCCGCCACCACCTGCGAGGTGTCGTTGACGGCCGAGCCCGCCCACACCCCGAAGGCCGACTCGCTCAGCCCGAGGGCCCGGCCCAGGAGCGGGTAGGCGAGCACCGCCAGGGTGCCGAAGAGGGTGTTGGTGGCGATGGCGAAGCTGACCTCCTCGTCCTTGGCGCCGATCACCGGCGCCGTGGCCGAGATCGCCGAGTTGCCGCACACCGCCGTGCCGACTCCGATCAGGGAGCCGAGCCGCGGCGGGATCCCGAGCAGGCGGGAGAGACCGTGGGCCAGGGTGAGGGCGAGGGTCATCAGCAGGGCCACCAGGACCAGCGCCCGGATCCCCACCTTGCCGATCTCGGCCAGCGAGAGGCTGGCTCCGAGCAGGACGATCGCTATCCGCAGCACGCCCTGGACGGCGACCTTCAGCCCCGGCCCCACCGCGGCTGGCAGCCGGAACAGGTTACCGATCAGCAGCCCCAGCGCGACGGCGACCAGCACCTCCCCCACCACCGCCGCCACCGAGCCGGGGAGCCGGCCGTGGAGGAAACGCGCGACGAGGGCCGTGAGGACGGCCAGGACCAGACCGGGCACTCAGCTTCCGGGAGCGGCGGTGAGCTCGATGTCGACGACCCCGACGACCCGGGAGCCCTCGACGCCGACGGTGATCGTCACCCGCCCCGGGGTGGTCGTCTGGGGCAGGAAGACGGCGCTCGCCGAGCCGCTCGCCGAGCGGGTGACGTTGGTGAACAGGCCGAGGGCGGTGCCGGTGGCATCCCGGGCGGAGAAGGTGACCACGGCGCCGTCGGTCACCTGGCCGACGTCGCGCAGCAGGGTGGCGGTGATCGTGGTCTGGGCGTCGGCCGCCGCCGTGAGCACGGGCGGGTTGGCGGTGGCGACGATCGCCGTGGGCAGGGCGCGCTCGAAGGAGACGGCCACCTCGCGGGTGACCCCCGCCACCGTGGCGGTGATCCGCGCCGTGCCGATCGTCGCCGGGCTCTTGAAGTCGGCCGAGGCGCGGTTGCCGGCGTCGACCGGCACGTCGATCGTGCTCACTCCGCCGGGCGAGAAGGTGCCGTTGCTGGCGGCGAAGCGCACCGTGCGCTGGGCCTGGGGGAGGCTGCCCGCCACCTCGACGGTGAAGGTCGTGAGGGTGGCCCCGTCCGCGGCCACGGTGGCCGGCGCGGCGACGAAACGCACCACGTCGTCGGCCGTGGGGGGCACCAGCTGCAGGGCCAGGTCCACGCGGATGCCGGCGGCCTCCTTGAGCTGGGCCGAGACCCGGGCCGTGCCCACCCGGATGCCGGCGATCACGTCCACCCGCGCGAGGCCGTTGGCGTCGGCCACCACCTCGCGACAGGCCGGGCAGTCGCTCGGAGCCTGGCCGCCGTCCAGGCTGCCGTTGTCGACCGAGAAGACCACCGTGCGCCGCGCGAAGGCTGGATCCCCCAGCAGGCGAGCCTGCACCGCCAGCCGCGAGAACCCGTCCGCGGGCAGGCTGGTCGCCCCGGAGACCGACTCGAGCACCACGATCTGCTCGACGTTCGCCGCCGTGGGAGCGTAGTCGTCCTTGTCGTAGCAGCCGGCGAGGGCGAAAAGCCCCGAGGCGACGAGGACCCTGGCGAGCGGCGAGGCGTGGGGGCTCATGGCGGCTCCTACTGCTGGACCGCCAGGGTGACGCTGTCCCGCCGGGTGTTCTCGGCCTGGATGGTCTGGTCGATCTCGACCTGCGCCACCTGGGTGCCGCCGCCGGTCTCGACCAGCTGCACGACGTCGACCCGCTGGGTCGGCGTACCCGGGACCTGCACTCCCGGGATGGTCAGCTCCTGGGTGGTGCCGGTGGGGGTTACGAACTCGACGTTGGTGCGCCGGTCGAGGTCGTAGACGATGGTGGCCGTCTCGCCGCCGAGGTCGGAGCTGACGGTCTGGGTTAAGCGGATCGGCCCGCTGGGGAAGGCGATCGTGCTCGGGGTCGCGGCGAGTCGGGTGTGGATGGTGACAGCCATCGTGGTTCTCTCCGAGTGCTCCCTACTGGACCTTGAACAGGCTGCCGACCCCCTTCAGGGCTGGCAGCACGTCGACGTCCAGGGACAGGGAGAGGAAGGGGCTGACGGCCTCCTGGTCGTCGTCCACCAGGGGGTTGGGGTCCTTTTCGAGGAAGACCAGGGCGCCGGCCGTGATCCGTACCGAGCCGGTCAGGCGCAGGCCCACCCCGAGGATCAGGGATTGGTTGTTGAGCAGGTCCTCGCGGGTCTTGTCGTCGCCCACGCCCTGGAGAGTCAGGCCGATGGTGAAGGAGAAGCGGCGGCTGAAGGTCTCGCGGAAGTTGCCGAGCTGCGAAAGGGCGGCGGCCTTGTTGACCGGCCGGGTGTAGAGGTTCATCCCCACGTAGTTGCTGAACTCGCTGATCTCCGGCACCCAGGCGATGCCGGCGTCGAAGCTCGCGTAGTTCTTGAACTGGGTGACCACGCCGCCGGTGGTCGAGCCGGCCACCGCCACCGCCCCCCCGACCAGGGTCTCGTAGCTGCGGGCGAGCGTGACCAGAGCCCGGGCGCGAGCCGCGATGGCCTCTCCCAGCTCCTCATCGAGCACCTGGAGGGCGCGGCCGGCGGCCCGGTCGGCGGTGCCCACCGCGGCTCGGGGCTCAGCCATGGCGGCGAGCGCGCCGACCTCCTCAGCGGTCAAGGCTCCTGCGGCCACCAGGCTCGCACCGGCCGCCTGCGGCTGGCCTTCCTGGACCAGACCGGCGAGGAAGGCTCGCACTTCGGCGAGCGTCCCCTTGGTCGTGCCCAGGGCACGTTGGGCCTCGGAACGGAAGGTCCCGATCGAGTCGATTCCCCCGCGGTTGGTCTCGGTCACTGCCGGCGGTGCCCCCAGGCCTGGCAGCGCGGCGAGGGCCGCCGCCTCGTCCGCCAGGCTCGGCTGGCCGGCGGCGAGGGCGGCCATGGCCGCCTGGGCCTTGGCGAGCAGGGGCTCCCGGCCCAGCTGGGCGAGGGAGTTGCCGAGGGTGTCCGCCTCGCCGTCGTAGTTCTCGAGGGAGGCGGCGATCTGCCCCTGGGCCGAGCGCACCGGGGCGAGGTCGCCGTTGAAGCGGTCGCGCACGGCGGCGAAGGGCGCATCCGGATCGAAGACGCTTCCCGACACCACCACCCGCTCGGCGCCGGTCACCTCTCTCAAAGCGGCGCTCAGCTCGTCGTGGATCGTCTGGAGCTCGCTCTCGAGCAGGGTGCCGTGAGCCGGCCACTTGGCAGGGGGAGCCCCGGTCTGCCAAAGGGAGCTGCCGACGATCGTCTGGACCTTCTCGGCGAAGGCCTTGGCCTCCGCCGGGCTCACCTGCTTCTTGAACTGGAAGAGGAACTGGTAGTACTGCTCGGCCTCGATCGGCGGGATCAGCACCCGGAACTTGGGCGGAGGATTGGCCGGGTCGAGCACGTTGCGCCACACCCGCGGGCCACCCTCCCAGCACTGGATCTCTTCCTTCCCGTGCGCCGCCTTGACCTGGGCCGGGGTCGCCAGCTCGGGTTGCTTGCCCTGCTCGAAGCTCAGCTTGGTGCAGAAGACCTCGATCTCGACCGCTCCGGCGGGGAGCGCCCCCTCGAGGATGAAGGGCACGTCGAAGGGCATGACGTTGGTGAACAGCTGGCCGGTGAGGTCCACGTTCACCACGTCGAAGTCCGGCTCGGCCGCCGGCTGAGCCTGGCCCAACGCGGCGGAGCCGGCCACCAGGACGCTGGCCAGCCCCCTGCCGAGGAAGGCTCTCACGCGGCGCGATCGGGAACGATCCTCGATGTGCTGGTCGATCATCCGGCCTCCCCACCGTAGACGTGCCCGAGCTCGAAAGCGTGTTTCCTTGTCGACTTTGCTGTCGATCCTACCCGAAGCCGAGCAGCTCGGTGAGCGAGTCGACCAGGGCGGCGTTGGCGGAGAGCACGGCCTCGTTGAGCGAGGAGGTCAGAGGCACGTTGCCGCGGGTGCGGAAGGTCCCGCCGGCCTCCTCCACCAACACCTTGATCGCCGCCACGTCGTGGAGGGCCACGGAGGCCTCGAACATGGCGTCACAGCGGCCCTCGGCCACCAGCGCGTGGCCCCACCAGTCACCGAAGCCGCGGGTGCGCGCCACAGTGCGCACCAGGGTCGTTACCTGGGGCCACAGGCCGGCCTGGTCCAGCCGGGCCAGCCCGCCGTGGACCACGAAGGCCCGGGCAAGCTGCCTCTCGCTGCTCACCTGGAGCCGGCGCTCGCTGGCCCGCTCCACCACCGTGCCCACCCCCGCCCAGGCGCCGCGCCCCAGCACCGCCCACCAGGTGCGGCCGGCACCGGCGGGGTCCGCCGCCGCGACCACCTCCTCGTAGCCGGCCCCCAGCAGAGGAGCGTGGACCACTCCCAGCTCGAAGCGGCCGTCCCTCTCGAGGGCGATCAGAGTAGCGAAGAATGGCAGGCCGGCGACGAAGTTCTTGGTGCCGTCCAGGGGGTCGATCACCCAGCGATCCCGCTGGTCTCCCTGCTGGCCGTACTCCTCGCCGAAGCAACCCAGCTCCGGCGTCGCTGCCCGCAGCACCTCGCGGATCGCCTCCTCGGCCCGGCGGTCCGACAGCGTCACCGGCGAAGCATCCGCCTTGGTCTCGACGGCGAGGTCGCTCGTCTGGAAATAGCCACGGTGGATCCGTCCCGCCACCGCCGCGGCCGAAAGCGCCGCGGTGAGGAGGTGACGTTGGTCGG
>JBIOYC010000296.1:0-20683 GCA_044869955.1 Thermoanaerobaculia bacterium
CTTCTTCAAGCAGGACCGAGCCCTCGCTCCCTACGGCCTGGTCCACTTCGCCGCTCATGCCGTGCTCGACGCCGAGAACCCCGAGCGCTCGAGGATCCTGCTCGCTCCTGGCGCCGACGGCGAGGACGGCTGGCTCGAGGCCGGCGAGATCGCCAAGCTCGACCTCCACGGCAAGGTCGTAGTGCTCGCCTCCTGCCGCACCGCCTCGGGTCAGATCGTCCGGGGCGAGGGAGTCATCGGCCTCGCCCGGGCATTTTTCGAAGCCGGTGCCCATGCCGTGGTGGCCAGCCTCTGGCCCCTGCGCGATGACGACGCCAATGCCTTCTTCGACCGCTTCTACCTCCGCCTCGCCGAGGGCCGCAGCCTGGCGGCCGCCCTCAGTGCGGCGCAGGGGGATCGCGGCTCGGCTCCGGCCTATGGGTGGGCGGGGCTGGTGGTGGTGGGCGACGGCTCGATCGTCCCCCTCCCCGGGGGCGTGCCGAACCGTTCGGAGCCGCTCCTCCCGGCCCTCGGCGCGGGCCTGGTGGGCGTTGCGGTCTCCGTGCTCGCCTGGCGCCGGCTCCGCCGCTCTCGCTCCTGAGCCGACCCTGCGCGGCCGCCCTCCAGCTACTCTTGACGACAGGCAGAGATGACGATACATTCTTCTTCCGGAGCGGAATGAGAATGATCGACTCAATGGACACAGATATCCTGACGATCCTTCAGGAAAACGCCCGAATCTCCAATGCCGAGATCGCCCGCCAGGTCGGTCTGGCGCCGTCGGCGGTCTTCGGGCGGATCCGCCGGCTCGAGGAGAGGGGCGTGATCCGGGGCTACACCCCGAGCCTCGATCCCCGGACCCTTGGGCTGGGCCTGACCGCGTTCGTCTTCGTCAAGTCGGACGAGCCGGTGCGAGACCACTCGACCGCCGAGTCCCTGGCTGCCCTGTCGGCAGTGCAGGAGGTCCACCACATCGCCGGGGAGGACTGCTACCTGATCAAGGTCCGCGTCTCCGGTACGGACGAGCTCGCCCGGTTCCTCCGCCAGGAGCTGGGAGCCATCCCGGCGGTGCGGAACACCCGTACCACCATCGTGTTGCAGACGGTCAAAGAGACCAGCCGTCTGCCGATCGGAAACGCCAGCCAGGGGAGCGACGTGGCGGCGCCAGCGACGGGAGAGCCGCGATGAGCCACAGCGCGGCCTTTCGTCTCAAGCAGGTCCTGGCCTTCGCCGCGGTCTACGTGATCTGGGGCTCGACCTTCCTCGCCATTCGCATCGCCATCGAGACCCTGCCTGGTTTCACCATGGCCGCGGTGCGGTTCCTGGCCGTGGCCGTGCTGCTGTTGGTCTGGGCTCGGCTGCGCGGCGAGTCGGCGCCGTCACTCAAGCAGTGGGGGGCCGCTGCGTTGGTCGGTGGGCTCCTCTTCGCCGGCGGCAACGGCGCGGTGGTCTGGGCGGAGCACCACGTGGCCTCGGGCCTGGTGGCCTTGCTGGTGGCAACCGAGCCCCTGTGGGTGGTGATCCTGCTCGCCCTCACCTCCAAGCACGAACGTCCACGGCCGCTCGCCGTGGCGGGCATGCTGGTCGGCTTCGGCGGCGCTGCCATGTTGGCCGCTCCCGGTGTGGAGGGCACCATTCAGCACCTGCCGTCCGTGCTGGTGGTGGTGCTGGGCTCTCTGGCCTGGGCGTGTGGCTCGCTGCTCGCCCGTGGGGCCAACCTGCCGCGCTCGATCCTGCTCTCGAGCGGCATGCAGATGCTCGCCGGGGGCTTGATCCTCACCCTGATGGGCGGACTGGCGGGCGAATGGGGTCGCATCTCCCTGGCGGCGGTATCGGGCCGCTCGCTCGCCGCCCTCGCCTACCTGATCTTCGTCGGTGCGCTGATCGGATTCCTTGCCTACAACTTCCTGCTGCGCACCACGGCACCGACCCTGGTGGCCACCTACGCCTTCGTCAACCCGATGGTAGCGGTCTTCCTCGGCTGGTGGCTGGCAGACGAGCAGGTCTCGCAGGTCACCCTGCTCGCCGCGGCGCTGATCGTCGTGTCGGTGGTCCTGGTGACGTGGGCGAGCGTCGATCGCTCCGGTTCGAAGCTGGTGGCGGAGGAGCCCGTGCGCTCGGCGGCCTGATCCATGGCGGCGATCCCATTGCTCTCGCCGACGTTCCTGTTGCAGACGTAGGCAGATCCTGCTATGCTCCCGCTGTCCAATCAAGGAGCTTCCGGGTCGCCCTGACTTGAAGGCGCTTCGGGCCTCAGTACTTCCTCGACGAACTACCTGCACGCCCCATCCCCCCGACCTGAACCTCGTCCTGTGAAGCTCGCTCCCCCCATCGTTCTTTTCGCCTCCGCTGAGGGGGCAAACCTGCCGCACCACGGCGTTGCCGTGGCGTGGTGAACGTCAACAGCATCAGAAGTACTAGGAGTAGGTATGGCTGAGAAGGGAACCGTCAAGTGGTTCAACGACGCGAAGGGTTACGGGTTCATCTCTCGGGAGAACGGCCCGGACGTCTTCGTGCACTACACCGCGATTGCCCAGGAGGGCTTCCGCAGTCTGGCTGAGGGAGACCAGGTCGCCTTCGAGGTGGGTGACGGGCCGAAGGGTCCGCAAGCCCGCAACGTCGTGCGCGCGTAACCGCCGCGTCGCATTCCACATCCGATTTTTCGACGCCCCGCCGCCGAGAGGCCGCGGGGCGTTTTTTGTTCAGGCGGCTTCCTCGGTCGCCTGCGCAGCGCGCGTGTGGCCACGGTCATGCGACAGGAAGGTATAGAAGGCGGGGATCAAGTACAGCGCGAGGAGGGTGCCGAAGGTCAGCCCGCCCAGGACCGCCACACCCATCGGCATGCGGCTCTCGGAGCCGGCGCCGAGGGACAGGGCCACGGGCAGGATGCCGAGGGCCGTCGAAAGCGTCGTCATCAGGACCGGCCGCAGGCGGGCCGAAGCGCTCTCCAGCACGGCTTCGGTCTTCGGCCGGCCGGCCTCCTGCCGCTGGTTGGCGAACTCGACGATCAAGATGCCGTTCTTGGTCACCAGTCCGATCAACATGATCATGCCGATCTGGCTGAAGATGTTGAGCGTCTGACCGGCATACCACAGGGAAAACAAGGCGCTCGCGGCGCCCAGCGGCACGGTCAGGAGGATCACGACCGAGTCGGTGAAGCTCTCGAACTGCGCGGCCAGGACGAGATAGATCAACACTCCGGCCAGGACGAACACGAAGAGCAGGCTGCCGGAGCTCTCCTGGAAGTCCCGCGACTGTCCGGAAAGAGCGGTGCGGTAGCTGTCGTCGAGCACCCGCTCGGCGATCGCCTCCATGGCGTCGATGCCGTCGCCCAGGGTCTTGCCCGTGGCGAGGTTGGCCGACACAGTGGCCGACACCCAGCGATCGAAGCGATAGAGCTGCGGCGGGCGCGACTCCTCGCGCACGCTGATCAGGCGATCGAGCTGCAGCGGCCGACCGTCCCCGGAGCGCACGTAGAGGTTCTTGACGTCGACGGTCTCGTCGCGGCGGTCGGCGGCGACCTCGCTCAGAATCTCGTACTGCTTGCCGTCGAGGATGAAGTAGCCGAGGCGCTGCTCGGAGAAGGCGAGCTGCAGGATCTGGCCGACCGCAAGGGCCGAGACTCCGAGGTCGCGGGCGCGGTCGCGATCGATCGAAAGCGAGAGCTCCGGCTTGTTGAACTTCAGATCGACGTCGACGAAGGTGAAGGTCGGATCCTTGCCGGCCTCGTCGAGGAAGGCCGGCAGCACCTGTTCGAGCTTGGCGATGTCCGGCGCCTGGAGCACGAACTCGATCGGCAGGCCACGCCGCTGGCCCACGGCGATGGTCGGCTCCTGGGTGACGAAGGTGCGGGCGTCGGTGAGCTGCCGAGCCCGTGCCTCGAGGGCCGCGGCGATCTCCTGCTGGCTGCGCTGCCGCTCGTCGGGGTCGACCAGGGCGATGCGCGCGAAGCTCGAGTTGGCGGCCGAGGCGGCACCGAAGCCGGGCGCGGTCACCG
Organism: Thermoanaerobaculia bacterium; assembly: GCA_044869955.1. GTDB lineage: Bacteria > Acidobacteriota > Thermoanaerobaculia > Multivoradales > SZUA-115 > CALMKX01. Next base: position 3,977 of record JBIOYC010000296.1, read on the forward strand.
AGATCAGATTCCGGCGTTCCGCGGGCGGCACCTCGTTGGCCACCATGGCGACCAGGTCATCGGTGAACCGGTCCATGAACGAGTACGTGGCCCCTTCCGGCGCCCGCGCGGTCATGCGGATGGAGCTGCGATCTTCGAGCGGCGCGAGCTCCTGGGGCAGGGTCAGCGAGAAGTAGGCGATGGCTGCCAGGCACAAGCCAAGCATCGGCCAGGCCAGCCAGCGGTGGGCGAGGAAGCGCTCCAGGCTGGTCCGGTAGCCCTGTGAGAGGCCTTCGAAGAAAGGCTCGGTGATCCGGTAGAACCACGACTGTCTTTCCCGGCGCTTGAGCACTCGGGTCGAGAGCATGGGCGTGAGCGAAAGGGCCACGAACGCCGAGATCGCCACCGCCCCGGCCAGCGTGACACCGAATTCCCGGAACAGGCGGCCGGTGAGGCCGCCCACGAAGAGGATCGGCAGGAAGACACCGACCAGCGCCAGGGTGGTGGCGATCACCGCGAAGAAGATCTCCTGCGTGCCCTCCTCGCCGGCGGTCCGCGGGTCCTTGCCCGCCTCGATCTTGGTGTAGATGTTCTCGAGCACGATGATCGCGTCATCGACCACGATGCCGATGGCGAGCACGATGGCGAGCAACGTGAGGACGTTGATCGAGAAGCCGGCAAGGTAGAGGATGAAGAACGCGCCGATCAACGACACCGGGATCGCCGCGGCGGGCACCAGTGTGGTGCGCCAATCGCGCAGGAAGAGAAAGATGATGCCGACCACCAGCGCGAAGGCGATGGCGATGGTCTCCTCGACCTCGGTGATCGAGCGGCGGATGAATCGCGTGGTGTCGAAGCCGTAACCCAGCACGATGTCCGCCGGCAGGTCCCGCTCGAGCTGCTTGACCCGTCGATAGAACTCGTCGACGATCTCGATGTAGTTCGAGCCCGGCTGGGGTCGCACCACCACCGCGACCATCGGCACGCCGCTTTCTTTGAGCACCGTACGCTCGTTGCGGGCCCCCAGCCGAACCGTGCCCACGTCGCGCAGGCGCACGATGCGCCCTTCCTGGGCCTTGACGATCAGGTTCTCGAAATCCTGGACGGTGGTCAGGCGCGAGACCGTGCGCACCGGCAGCTCGACGTCGCGTCCCTCGATGCGCCCCGAGGGCAGCTCGACGTTCTCGCGTTCCACGGCGTCGCGCACGTCGCCCAGAGTGAGCTGGTAGGCGGCGAGCTTCTGGGGATCGAGGGCCAGGCGCATGGCGTAGCTGCGCTCGCCCCAGATGCTGACCTCGGAGACACCGGCGATGGTCTGGAGCCGTTCGGCGAAGACCTCGTCGGCGAAACGGGTCAGCTCGAGCAGGTCCCGCGCCTCGCTCGAAAGGGTGATCTGGACGATGGGCTGGTTGTCGGCGTCGGCCTTCGAGACTTCCGGGGGTTCGATGTCCGGGGGCAGCCGGCCGAGGGCGGAGGAGACCCGGTCGCGGACGTCGTTGGCGGCGCGGTCGAGGTCGGCGCCCAGCTCGAACTCCACCACGACGGTGGAGCGGCCCTCACGGCTGGTCGAGGTCAGCGAGCGGATGCCTTCGACGCCGTTGATGGCGTCCTCCAAGGGCTCGGTGACCTGGGCCTCGATGACGTCGGCGTTGGCCCCGCGATAGGTGGTCGAGACGGTGATCACCGGCGGGTCGACCGCCGGGAACTCCCGCACCGGCAGGTAGGTCAGGGCGATGGCGCCGAACAGGACGATGACCACCGCGAGCACGGTGGCCAGCACCGGCCTGCGGATCGATACCGAGGCCAGGCTCATTCGGCCTCCGCGGCCATGCCCGGCCGCAGCTGCATCAGGCCCGAGGTGATCACCCGGTCGCCGGCACCGAGGCCGGAGAGGATCTCCACCTCGGTGTCGCTGCGGATCCCGGTGGTGACCTGGCGAACGCTCACTTTGCCCTCCTCGAGCACGTAGACCTTCTTGCCGGCGAGCTCGGGTACCACGGCGATGGCGGGCACGGCCAGGGTGTCCCGGGACTCGCGCACCACCAGCTCGACGTCGGCGAAGGCGCCCGGCACCAAGGTGCCAGCCGAGTTGTCGGCGCGCGCGCGCACGGTCAAGGAGCGGCTCTGTTCGTCGACGTTGGGGTCGATGGCGTAGACCGTGCCACGGAAAGGCTCCTGGCGGCCCTTGACGCGAAAGTCCACTACGCGCCCCGTCCGGACCTCGCCGGCATACTGCTCGGGCAGAGAGAAGTCGAGCTTGATCGGGTCCACGTCCTGGAGCACGGCGACCTGAGTCTGGGGCGTGAGGTAGGCACCGACGCTGACCAGCCGCAGGCCGACGACGCCGGAGAAGGGGGCGCGGATCTCGGTCTTGGCGAGCTGGACGGCGTTCAGCTGGCTCTCGGCCTCGAGGACGTTCTTCTCCGAGAGCTGCCGGTCGTACTCCTCCTGGCTGATGATGCCCTCGACGAGGAGTCTCCTCTGCTGGGCCTCGAGCTGGCTGGCGAGCTGGAGGCGGTAGCGAGAGCGCTCGCGGGTGGCGAGCAGCTCGGTGTCGTCGATCTTGACCAGGAGCTGACCCTCCTGGACCCGGGTGCCCTCGTCGAAGCGGATCTCGCTCACCTTGCCAGCGATCTCGGCGACGATCTCGACCCGCTCGTTGGGCCGCAGGGTGCCGGTGGTGGACAGGCGCTCGGAGAGGGTTCGGGGCTGCACCTCCACTGTGCGCACGCGGATCGGTTGCTCAGAGCCGGGGGCGGTGCTGGCCGCGGCGGCCGGGCGCTCCGGAGCCTTGGCGCGCATTTTCGGCAAGGTGAGGGTGCCGAGGACGACGGCGACCACGGCGGCGATGACGAGCAGGCTACGGATGGGAGTGGGCAAGCTGGACCTCGGCAGAAGGAAGGGCGCGACGGCCTGCGCCGTCCGCGGGCTAGTATACGTAAGCACCGTTACAAGGTTCCGAGCCAGGAGGTGAGCCGATGGTCGAGAGTCCCCGCCGCTTCGCGACGCGAGTCCTGCTGCTAGGAGCCTGCCTGGCCGCCGGCGGTGTCGCCGGAGCCGACCCCTCGGGCCAGGGCGCGCCCGCCGCCGAGGCGAAGGTCACCACCACCATCGCCGATCTGAAGAGCCTCAAGGACAGTTCGCCGGCTGCCCTCCGGGAGCTCCTCTGGCCGGCCGGCTCGCCACTCCTGCCAGAGCCGCGGGTGGTGACCAACGCCAAGGGGGACAGGTCGCTGACCGTCTCTCCGCCCGATCTTGGCTGCAAGGCCCTGCTCGACGAAGGGGAGCCGGCCTTCCGGGCCAAGGACTATCCAACGGCCCGAAAGAGCTACCGCAAGGCCGTAGAGCAGTTCCCCCGCTGTGGCATCGCCGTGCTCTTCTTGGGTGACTCCTACTTCTTCGCGGGGGACGCAGCCGAGGGCGCTCGCTGGTACCAGCGAGCGATCGAGCTCAATCCGGACGACTACCGCGGCTACTTCTACCGAGGCAACACCCGGATTCAGCTGGGCCAGAGGGCCGAGGCCCTGGCGGACCTCGCCCGCGCCCTGGCCATCCAACCGAGGGCCTGGAGCGTCTCCAAGGTGTTGCAGCAGAACGGCGAGGCCCTGGGGGTCGACTACTCGGAGAGCCTGTTCACCCCCCGCGCCGTGGTCCGCGTGGGCGAGGGGGACTCTCTCCAGGTGCTGATGGACCCGGCGAGTCCAGCCCACTGGCTGGGTTGGGCGTTGTGCAAGGCCGTCCAGCTGAGCCAGCGGGAAGCGGGGCAGCGCGAGCCCGGCGGCCACTGGTCCGCCGCGGAAGAGCTGGAGTGCCTGGAGACCCTGCTCGAGACTTACCAGAGCACCGGCCGGAGCGCCGCCCCGGAGCCCGAGCTGGACCGCCTGCTGGAGATCCAGAGGTCGGGCTTCCTCCTCGAGCTCGCCATGTACGAGATGGGCTCCCGCGTCGCCCCGGTGGGGCCGGTGCTCCTGCCTCTCGATCAGCGAGAGCGCATGGTGGAGCTCGTGCGGCGCTTCGTGATCCCGGTGAAGAAGGCCCCTGCGCCCTGAGGCCTCGGTGGCGCGGGTCGTCCTGCTGACCTTGCTCGCGATGCTGGCGTTCGCCGGCAACTCGCTGCTGTGCCGCCAGGCCCTGCGCGGCACCGAGATCGACGCCGCCAGCTTCACCACCGTGCGCATCCTCTCGGGCGCCTTGGCGCTGCTGGTGATCGTTCGCTGGCGCGGCGGCGGGCTCGGTGGCAGCTGGGCTTCGGCGGCCGCCCTGTTCGGCTACGCCGCCGCCTTCTCCTTCGCCTATCTCAGCCTGCCGGCGGGCACGGGTGCCTTGTTGCTCTTCGGCGCCGTGCAGGCGACGATGATCGGCGTCGGGCTGTGGTCGGGGGAGAGGCTGAGGCCGGTTCAGACCGGCGGCCTGGTGATCGCCTTGGCGGGCCTGGTGGGTCTGTTGCTGCCAGGGCTCGCCGCACCTCCTTGGCTCGGCGCGGTGCTCATGCTCGGCGCTGGGGTGGCCTGGGGGATCTACTCGCTGCGCGGCAGGGGCGCCGGAGATCCCACGGCGGTAACCGCCGGCAACTTCCTGCGCGCCGTGCCCTTCGCCCTCGCCCTCAGCCTGGCGACCTTCTCCCGAGCCTCGCTGGACCCTGCCGGCGTCGGCTATGCGGCGGTCTCGGGGGCCCTCACCTCCGGGGTCGGCTACGCCATCTGGTACCTGGCCTTGCGGGGCCTGACCGCCACCCGGGCGGCTACGGTGCAGCTCAGCGTGCCGGTGCTCGCCGCGCTCGGCGGGGTAATGCTCCTCGGCGAGTCGCTGACCGCGCGTCTGGCGGTCGCCTCGGTGGCGATCCTCGGCGGCGTCGCGATGGTGATCCTCGACCGGCGTGGGGCGGGCTGAGCCGTCCGTCCCGTCTAGAATCCCCCGCCATGAGCCAACCCGACCCGCTCGCGCGCCTGCTGACCCTGTGGGGAGAGATCGTCGACCTCGAGCGGGCCGAGGGGCTACTCGAGTGGGACCAGGAGACCGTGATGCCGGCCAAGGGGGTGGCGGGGCGGGGCAAGCTGGCCTCGACGCTGGCCCGGGCGCGGCATGAGCGGCTGGTCTCGGCGGAGCTGGCAGAGGCCATTGCCGCCTTGCAGGAGAAGGCCGCCCCAGGCTCGATCGAGGCCGCCCAGGCAGCGGAGGCGGATCGTCTCGCCGGCCGCGCGCGCAAGGTGCCAGCCGACTTGGCCGCGGCTCTAGCCGAGGCCAAGAGCGGGGCCCTCGCGGCCTGGCAGGTGGCCCGGGCGGAGGCCCGCTTCGCGACCTTCGCGCCCCATCTCGAGCGTCTGGTCGCCCTGAAGAAGGAGGAAGCGGCGGCGGTGTCCGGCGGGGCGCGAGCCTATGACGCCCTGCTCGACCTCTACGAACCGGGGGTCAAAGAGGCCGAGCTCGCCCCCCTGTTCCGCGACCTGACGGCCCGACTCGCGCCGCTGGTCGAGGCGGTAGCCGCCTCCGAGGTCCAGGTCGACGAGTCGGCCTTGCTCGGCAGCTTCCCGGCCGAGGCCCAGCGCCAGCTCGCGCTCGAGGTGCTCGAGGTCATCGGCTTCGACCTCCAGGCCGGTCGCCTCGATCCCGCCACCCACCCCTTCTGCATCGGCATCCACGGCGGCGACACCCGCCTGACCTGGCGCTGGCAGGAGGACGACCTGCGGCCGGGTCTCTACGGTGTCCTCCACGAGGGCGGCCACGGCCTCTACGAGCAGGGCCTACCCCCCGAATGGGAGCGCACTCCCCTGGGTGCCGCCGGGTCTCTGGGCATCCACGAGTCGCAGAGCCGGCTGTGGGAGAACCACGTCGGCCGCAGCCGCGCCTTCTTGCGCTGGCTCCTGCCGCGGCTGCGGACGCACTTCCCTCACTTCGTGGGGCAGCGCGTCGAGCGCATCTGGCCGGTGTTGCACCAGGTCCGGCCGTCGCTGATCCGGGTGGAGGCGGACGAGGTCACCTACAACCTCCACGTCGCCATCCGCTTCGAGATCGAGCGCGCCCTCTTCGCGGGGGAGATCGGCGTCGCCGAGCTGCCGGGGGCCTGGGACGACCTCTGCCAGCGCTTCCTCGGCCTTCGGCCGGCCAACGCCGCCGAGGGGGTGCTGCAGGACATCCACTGGTCCCTCGCCAGCTTCGGCTACTTTCCCACCTACACCCTCGGCACCCTCACCGCCGCCCAGCTCTGGCAGGCCGCTGAGCGCGACCTGCCGGACCTCGAGGCAGAGATCGCCCGCGGCGAGCTCGCGCCGCTGCTCGGCTGGCTGCGCGAGCAGGTCCACCGCTGGGGCAGCCGCTGGCGGCCGGCCGAGCTGGTCGAGCGCGCCACCGGCCGACCTCTGTCGGCCGAGCCCTTCCTGGCTTACGTCGAGGCGACCACCCGCGAGGTCTACGGTCTGCCGTAGGGGCGGCCCCCCGTGGCCGCCCTCTCCGCTAGTCCCGCCGCAGCGCCACCACCGGGTCCACCCGCGCCGCCTTGAGCGAGGGCGCCAGGCAGGCGAGGAAGCCCACCAGGGCGAGCGCCATCGCCACCACCGAGAGCACCTTGGGATCGCCGGGGCCGACCTCGAAGAGGAAGCTCTCGATCAGCCGGCCGGAGAGCAGGGCCGCGGCGATGCCGATGGCGAGCCCGAGGGCCAGCAGGCGGGCGCCCTGGCCGAGCACCAGCCTGAGGATCCCCTCCGGCAGCGCCCCCAGCGCCGAGCGCACGCCGATCTCGCGGGTGCGCAGCTGGACCGTGTAGGCGAGCACACCGTAGATGCCGATCGCGGCGAGGAAGAGGGCGATGGCGGCGAAGCCGGCGATCAGGGTCATCGGGGCCTTGCGCTCGAGGAGCGAGCGGTCGAGTCGCTGCTCCATGGTGTTGACGTCGAAGAGGGGCAGCTCCGGATCGAGGGCCTGGATCTCACGGCGCAGGGCCGAGGTCAGGGCCGACAGCGGGCCCGCCGTGCGGGCCACCAACGACACGGTTCGACCGGGGTTCTGGGAGAGGGGGAGGTAGAGGGAGCCGACCGTGTCCGGCGTGTCGAGCCCCCGGCGGTGGATGTTGTCCACCACGCCGACGATGGTCATCCACGGGGGAGGCGGAGCAGCGCCCTCGCCCTCCGCCGCCGCGTCGAGGCCCGGGCGCAGGCGCTTGCCGAGGGGGCCCTGACCGGGCCAGTACTTCTCGGCCAGCTGCTGATCGACGATCACCACCCGCAGCGAGTCGGCCCGATCGGCCTCTTCGAACGCCCGTCCGGCAACCAGCTGGATGCCCATGGCCGAGAAGTAGTCGGGCGACACGGTGCTGAAATAAGGCACGGGAGGATGCTCGCCCGCGGCCAGCTCGTGGCCCTCGACGGTCATCACCGAGGCGTTCATCCTGCCGGTCAAGGGCAGCAGATCCACGGCGGCGGCTTGCTCGACGCCGGGCAGACGGCTGACGCGGGCCACGGCGTCCTCGACGGTCTGGCGGATCACGGTGTCGTCGGCATAGCGGCTCTCGGGCAGGCTCAGCTGAGCGGTGAGCACGTTTTCGGCCCGGAAGCCGGGATCCACGGAGAGGGTGCGCTGGAAGCTCGCCAGCAGCAGGCCGGCCCCGAGCAGGAGCACGAAGGCCACCGCCACCTGCACCACCACCAGCACCGAACGGGTGACCACGGCGCCGCGGCCGGCCGAGCCGCTCCGGCCGCCCTCGCGGAAGACGTCCGAGAGGTTGCTGCGGGCAACGTGAAAGACCGGGATCAGACCGAAGGTGAGGCCCACCGCGAGCGCGACGCCGAAGGCGAAGCCGAGGGCGCTGCCGTCGAGGCTGACGCTCGCTCCCCGTGGCAGCTGGTCGATGCCCAGACTGGAGAACAGCTGCAAGCAAAGAGTGGCGAGGCCGAGGCCCAGGGCTGAGCCGGCCAGGGTGAGCAGCACGGCCTCGCCGACCATCTGGCGGGCGAGCCGGCTGCGCCCCGCGCCCAGGGCCAGGCGTACCCCCAGCTCGCGCATGCGCCGGCCGGCCCTCACCACCATCAGGTTGGCGACGTTGATGCAGCCGATCAGCAGCACCAGGGTGGCACCGGCCTGGACCAGGTAGAGCCGGGGTCGCACCTCCCTCACGGCCTCCTCGTGGAGGCCCCGCACGGCCGTGTGGTAGCCGGCGTTGACCACCATTTCGCGCACCTCCGGCGCGCGGTCGACGATCCGCTGGTTCAAAGCGTCCAGGCGTTGGCGAGCCTCCTCGAGGGTTCGGCCGGGGGCGAGGCGGGCCACCATCTGGGCGAAGTTGCTGTGCCGGCTGTTCTCGGACTTGTCCGCGTCGGTGAAGGCCCAGGGCAGCAACAGCTCGGCCTCCTGCTCGAAGACGTCGAAGCTGTCCGGCACCACGCCCACGATGGCGTAGGGGATGCCGTTGATCCGCAGGTCCCGGCCGACGGTGCCCGGGTCGCCGGCGAAGAGCCGGCGCCAGAGACGCTCGGAGAGCAGGGCCACGCGGTCCTGGCCGGTCACCGCGTCCTGCTCGGTGAGGGCCCGGCCGAGCAGGGACTGGATCTTGAGCACCGAGAACAAGGAGGAGGTCGCCCGCAGGGCGTTGACCCGCTCCGGGGCGCCTTCGAGCCCGAGGTTGGCCGAGATCGAGTCGGTCAGCGCGACCGCCTCGAAGACGTCCTCCTGCTTGCGGTCGAAGTAGTCGATCGTCGAGTTGGCGCCGAACTCGATGCCCACCTTGGGGTAGGCGTTGTAGAGAGTGACCAGTCGCTCCGGCTCGGCGTAGGGCAGGGGGCGCAACAGCACCGAGCTCAGGACGCTGAAGACGGCGGTGTTGGCGCCGAGGGTCAGGGCCAGGGTGACCAGGGTGACGAGGGTGAAGGTCTTGTCGGCCAGCAGGCTCGAAAGGGTGTGTTTGAGGTCGCGGAACCAGTGGCTCATCGGAAGCTCCTCCCCGAGGAGAAGAACGATCACGGCTGCCGGATGTTGCAGACCCTCACCCCAACCCCTCTCCCGACCCACCCTTGCCTCCCACCCGGGAGAGGGGCTCAGAGGGGGGAGTCCATCCCTTCCGGCCTCCCCCTCTCCCGGAAGGGAGTGGCGGGTGGGTCGGGAGAGGGGGATCGAGGGGGTGAGGGCTGCCGTGCGTTCCTGGCCAGGCGGCTGGCCTCGACCTCGACCAGACCGGGCTCGGGCGTGCCTTCCAGGACATCGAGGATCCGCCCGACGTCCGAGACCTCCCTGAGCCGAACGGCCAGCAGCAGCGCGCTCCCCAGCCAGCCGGGATGGCGCACCGCCCGGCCGATCTCGGTGGTGTGGCGGTCGCGCAGATCCACCGGGGCGTCCCACTGCTCCGCCGGCAAGGGGGCGAGCTCGCAAGCGAAGTCCCAGGCCTCGCAGCGGGCGATCTCCAGGCTGAAGCGCACGATCACGTCCGCGTCCTTGCCGCCCAGCCCATCGACCCAGGCAATCCAGGGCGAGATCTCGCCGATCGAGGTCTGCACCTGCCGGACCAGCGAGAAGAGGATCTCGTTGATGCGCTCGAAGTCGGTCTTCAATCCCGGCAGGGCAGCGCCCGGCGCCACGGTCGCAGCGGCGATGCCGAGGTCGAGGTTGATGTGGGCGTTCATCCCGAGCAGGAGATGCTGCAGCACGATCGGCCGCCACGAGCGGGCGGCTTCGAACGCGACCCTCCAGGCGGCCGTGGGGCTCGTCCCCGCCTGCCACTGGTCGTAAGCCGCGAGGTAGCGGTTGGCGAAGGTCACGTCCAGCCTCTCCATCCGCGGGCCGTTCTCGAAGAAGCCGTCGGCGATGCCTTCCTTCACCTTGCGGGTGACCTTGCGATAGAGCACGGCGAAGAAGCCGAGGCGGCTCTGGTCGCGCCGGGCGTCGGCGACGATGGTGTCGAGAGCGGCGAGCACCTCGTCGATCGAGTGCGCCCGTTCGGGAGCGTGGATCATGGCGGGGACCTCGGCGGCAACGTTACACCAACGGCACGGCGGGAATGCTCCCGACCCGCCGGGCGTAGGGAGGGCCGGGCGATATACTGCCCGGCGAGATCGTCTTCCAGCTCAGATCCAGCTCGTTCTCGAAAGGGGACCGGATGAACACGAAGGTAATCGGCTGCGGCGTCGTGGTTGGCATTCTGCTGATTGTCGGCCTGTGGGCCATGAGCGGCTACAACAACCTGGTGAGCCTCGAGGAGGGAGTCAAGCAGGCCTGGAGCCAGGTGGAGAACGTCTACCAGCGGCGGGCCGACCTGATCCCGAACCTGGTCGAAACGGTCAAGGGCGCCGCCAACTTCGAGCGGGACACTTTCACCGCCGTAGTCGAGGCCCGGGCTAAGGTCGGCCAGGTACACTTCGGCAGTGTGCCGGACGCCCAGCAGTTCGCCCAGTTCCAGCAGGCCCAGGAGGGCTTGTCGAGCGCTCTCTCGCGTCTCCTGGTGGTGGTCGAGAAGTATCCGGAGCTGAAGGCCACCGATGCCTTCCGCGATCTCCAGGCCCAGCTCGAGGGCACCGAGAACCGCATCACCGTCGAGCGGGGCCGCTTCAATGAAGCGGCACAGGCCTTCAACACGGCCCGCCGCAAGTTCCCCACCTCGTTGATCGCCGGCCTGCTCGGCTTCAAGGAGAAGCCCTACTTCGAGGCCCGTCCCGGCTCGGACCAACCGCCGAAGGTCCAGTTCTAAAGGCGCGGCGGGATGAGCGCACGCCGGATCTTCAGTCAGACCGATCTCGAGCGGGTCCACGCCGCGACGGAGGAGGCGGAGCGGGCGAGCGGCGGCGAGATCGTGGTCTACGTCGTCGGTCGCTGCGACGCCTACCGCGGCGCCTGCTGGCGGGCCGCGGCTTTCGCCGCCGTGATGGCGGCGGTCGCCGCGGGCTTGGCGCACGCGGTGGGCGAGTACTGGGGCGGCTGGGGGCCACTGTGGATCACCTTGCCGGTGGCGGTCGCGGCGACCGTCGCCTATCTGTTGACCGCGACCTGGCCGGCGCTGCGGCGGTGGCTGACCCACCCCGAGAGCCTCGAACGGCGCGTCGACCACCGGGCCGCCGCGGCCTTTCTCGAAGAAGAGGTCTTCGCCACCATCGACCGTACCGGGGTGCTGATCTTCCTCGCCCTCTTCGAGCACCGGGTGCTGATCCTGCCCGACAAGGGGATCCGTGCCCGCGTGGCCGAGGAGGAGTGGCAGGCGATCGCCCTCGGCATCGCCGCCGGGATCCGCGAGGGGAGGGCTCCCGAGGCTCTGACCGAGGCGGTCGGCCGCTGCGGTCGCCTGCTCGCCGAGCGCGGCGTGGCCCGCCGGACCGACGACCGCGACGAGCTGCCCAGCCAGCCGAGGTTGCGCGATGAGTAGGGGCGCAGCCTGCTGCGTCCTCCGGGCGGCCGGCGCATGGTTGCAGGGTTCGGGCAAGGGCGCAGCATGCTGCGCCCCTACGATGCTCCTCGCTCTCCTCCTCGCCCTCCCGGCCGCGGCCCTCGAGGTGCCCCACTTGACCGGCCGGGTCAACGACCTGGCGGACCTCATCCCGCCGGATGCCGAGGTCCGAATCAACGCCGAGCTGGAGAAGCTCGAGCAGGAAAAGGGCTCGCAGGTCGCCGTGCTGACCATCCCCAGTCTGGAGGGTGACTCGCTGGAGGACTTCTCCCTGCGGGTGGTCGAGACCTGGGGGCTCGGCCGGGGCCAGGCCGACGACGGCGTCCTGCTGCTGGTCTCGCGGGACGACCGCAAGATGCGGCTCGAGATCGGCTACGGCCTCGAAGGGGCGATCCCCGACGCCTACGCCCGCCGGGTGCTCGACGACGTGCTGCGCCCCCGCTTCCGGGGCGGGGACTTCGGTGGCGGCATCGAGGAGGGGGTGCGGGTGGTCGCCGGGCTGGTGCGGGGGGAGGACAGCCTGCCCCCGCCGGAGGCCGGAGGCTCGGGGCCGAGGCAGCTCTCGGGCCCGGCCGCGGCCCTCGTGCTCGGGCTCCTCTTCCTGGTCACCGTGGGCACCTTCTCGGTCTTCGCGGTGCTCGCCCGCGGCTTCGCCAGCTGGTTTCTGGCCTTCTTCCTCACCCCCTTTTGGTTCCTTTTTCCCCAGGCTGCCCTCGGCTCGTGGGTGGGCGTTCCGGCCGTCATCTCCTGGTGGGTGATCTTCCTGGTGGCGAAGGTCTTCTTCGGCACCAACAAGTCCGCGCAAGCGTGGCAGAAGAAGCTCTCCACCCATACCGGCGGCAGCTGGTCCTCCCGCGGCGGAGGCGGTTGGGGTGGCGGCTGGTCGGGCGGTGGTGGAGGAGGGTGGTCGTCGGGCGGCGGTGGGGGAGGGTTCTCGGGGGGCGGTGGCAGCTTCGGCGGCGGCGGGTCGTCGAGCAGCTGGTAGGCGAATCAAACGAAGAGGGCGGACACGTTGGTCCGCCCCTACGGGATTGTCATCCCGAGCGCAGCCGAGGGATCTCTCCTCTGGAACAGGTCCCCGGCCAGGGAGATCCCTCCGCTGCAGGCCTTCGGCCCTCCGGTCGGGATGACATCGGGTAGGGGCGCACGGTCGTGCGCCCTCCGGGTCTCTTCCTCTATCTCAAAGCCGTCATCGGATGCGTGGCCGCAGCCCGGCGGGCCGGGAAGTAGCACGCCGCGAAGCCGGTGGCGGCCAGCACGGCCACGATCAACGCGAAGATCGACGGGTCGAAGGGCTCCACGTGGAAGAGAAAGCCCTCGACCGCGTTGGCGAAGAGCAGGCCCAGGGGCAGCCCGAGGACCATGCCGACCGCCAGCTGGCGACCTCCCTGGCCGAGGATCATCCCCAGCACTCGCTGGCTCTCGGCGCCCAGGGCCATGCGAATACCGACCTCCTGGGTGCGCTGGTGGACCGAGAAGGCCATCATGCCGTAGAGACCGATCGCCGCCAGGAACAGGGCCACGAAGCCGAAGATCATGAACAGGGTGCCGAACACGCTGTAGAACCAGGTGTTGCGGCCGATCGCCTGCTCCATGCTGTAGATGAAGTAGATCGGCAGATTGGCGTCCAGGCTGTTGACAGCCCCCTGCACGGCCGTGGTCAGGCTCATCGGCTCGCCGGCCGTCTTGGCCAGGATGCTGATGAAGCTGCGGTCCACCTGCCAGAGGGGTACGTAGATGCCGGCCGGCTCCTCGTTCTGGGCACCGTCCATGTAGAGGTCCGGCACCACGCCGACGATGGTGCGCCAGGTCTCGCCCTCGGCGGGCTTGGCGCCGCCCAGGCGGAGCCGCTTGCCCAGCGGGTCCGCGTCACCGAAGTGGGAGCGGGCGAAGCTCTGGTTGATCAGAGCGACGGGCAGGTCGTCCGGCAGGTCCTCGCGACCGAATTCACGGCCCGCCACCGGCGGCGCGCCGAGCACGCCGAACCAGCCCGGGGTCACGCTGGCCAGCTGGGTCTCGGGGTAGTCCTTCTCGGTCGGGTAGTCCTTGCCCTCGATCGCGACCCGGTCACCCCAGGAGCCGCCCACCGGCAGGCTGTCGGTCAGGCCCGCTGCCTGGACTCCCGGCAAGGCCTCCACCCGCTCGAGCAGGTGCTGGAGGAACTGCCGGCGGTCGCCGGGCTGGGGATAGTCCTGCTCGAAGAGGCCGATCCGCGCCGTGAAGGTGTTGGCGGGGTCGAAGCCCCAGTCCGCCGTGCGCAGGCGGGTGACGCTCTTGACCATCAGGCCGGCCGAGACCAACAACGCCAGCGACAGGCCGATCTCTACGACCACCAGGGTCCTGCTGATCCTGCCGATGCGCAGGCCGGTGCCGCCCCGGCTTTCGTCCTTGAGCACCTCGTTGACCTTCTTGCCGGTCGCCCGCAGGGCGGGGATGGCGCCGGCCATCAGGGCGGCGAGCAGTGCCATCGCCAGGCTGAACAGCAGCACCGGGGCGTCGAGCTTGATGTCGATCCAGAACGGCGGCTCGGTGTCGACGATCGCGCGGTTGAAGACGTCGATGCCGACCAGGGCGAGCGCCAGGCCGAGCACCGTCCCGAGGCTGGAGAGCACCAGGGCCTCGGTCAGGATCTGCACCACCAGCCGGCCGCGGCTGGCTCCCAAGGTGGAGCGGACGGCGATCTCCTTGCTGCGCGCCGCGGTGCGGGCGATCAGCAGGTTGGCGACGTTGATGCAGGCGATCACCAGCACCAAGAACACGGCCACCATCATGGCGGTCAGCATGCTGCGCGGCTCGTCGTCGATGTACTCGTGGGTGAAGGGCTTGAGCACCACGCTGACGTCTTTGTTGGTCTCCGGGTAGGCGGCGGCGAGCTGCTGGGCCACCCCTCCCATCTCGACGCGTGCCTGCTGGAGGGAGACCTCCGGCTTCAGGCGGGCGATCACCTCCAGGGTCTGGCCCTCACCGCGTTTGACGTTGGTCAGGTCGAAGACCAGCGGCACCCAGAGGTGCTCGCGGAAGGGGAAGAGGAAGCCCTCGGGCATCACACCGACCACCGTGCGCTCCTGGGCGTTGACCCTCACCCGCCGGCCGACGATCGCGGGGTCGCCACCGAAGCGGCTGGTCCAGACGCTGTGGCCGAGGAGCACCACCGGCTCGGCGCCGGGGTCGCTGTCGGCCGCCTGGAGGCTGCGGCCCAGGACCGGTCGCACGCGCAGGACGTCGAACACGTTGGGGGTGACGAAGCCGCCCGAGAAGCGCTGCGGGCGCTCCTCGGGGCCGGCGAGGTTCATGGTGCCTGTGGAGAAGCCGGCGACGTCCTCGAAGCTCTTCTGCTGCGAGCGCCAGTCGAGGAAGTCATGGGGCGGGACCTCGATGCTGTCGTCATCGAGGGGCAGGTTGGCCTCTTCGAGGTGGACGAGGCGGTCGGCCTGGTCGAAGGGGAGATCCGCCATGCCTCCCTTGACGATCGAGAACATGGAGGTCGTGAGGCCGATGCCGAGGGCGAAGGTCAGGATGCTGACGGCGGCGAGCCCCGGCTTGTGCGCGATCAGGCGCAAGCCGGAGCGAATGTCCTGCAGGAGCTGGTGCATGGGAGATCTCCTCGTAGCGAGAACGGGCCAAGCCCGTTGCGAGAACTACGCCGGGACCCCCCTGGACGTTTCAGAGAGGGACAATTCTCCCCAGGGCACCAGATCAGCGCCTGGGCAGTTCTTCTTCCAGTCGCCAGCCGAGGTGGATCCGCCTCACGCGACGGACCTAATTTTCCAATATGCGTGCCAACTGAAAAAGTAGGGCGGTGGAGGACGGAATGGTGGCCTCACTCCTGCAAGAACTCAGCCTCGATCTCGCCCAGGGCCTCGCGAGCACACTCTGCCACTGTTCCCCAGGGTTCTACAGTAACGTGATCACTCTCGGCCACGTGTCGTAGTGGAGACATCGCTAGCTGATCACCGATCTGGCCAAGGGCGTACGCAGACCAGTAGCGCACCTCGGGAGCGGCATCTTGGAGGCATTGGATCAGGTCATCGACGGCCTCGCGGGAACGCTGTAGACCTAGGGCCTCTGCGGCCATGCCTCGGACGTTGGGTGCAAGGTCTGAAAGGCGAAGTGCGCTTCTCAGCGCCGCGACCGCCGAGGGCTCCTCTAAGGACCCCAAGGCGTGAGCTGCTGCAGCTCGCCTGAACGACTCAGCACTACTCAACAGCAGGTTCGCCAGCGTGGGGATCACCGAAGTGTCCTGGATCTGGCCCAACGCTTTGCCGCATTCCCACGTGAGCTTCTCGTCGACCGTTCGCGCCATCAAGACCAAGATCGGCTGCACCAGCTCGCGATCTCGCAGCTGGCCCACGAGCCAGCAGCAGATCCTTTGGATAACAACTGGTGTTGCCGCGTCCTGCAGCGCCTGGATGAGGTCCGCTCTCGACCGAATCCCTTGCTGAGCGAGGACCTCAAGGTCCCTTGCTGCTGCTTCACGGTGCACTTCGGGGAGAAGTACGAGTAGACGAGATTGCCAGGACTCAAGCATGGAGGACTACCTCCGCGAGCAGCGGATGCAATGGCAATGTCGGGTGTATGTTCCACGTGGCGACAACTGTTGCGCATTACGGATCGCATCCTGGCAAGCAGCAGACTGCGTGGGGCCTGCACCTTGGGCCTCGACCCTCACCGGGTAGTCGACTGTGCGATCGATGGCCTGGACATTGCATCTCGCAAGGCAGGTCCACTTACCCTTGCGGTTGCGATCGCATTCGTCGCAGTCGTCCTTGTTGTCCCACCAATCCGCAATCTGGATAGCTCCTGCCCAGATCCCTGCCGCAACGAGCAATCCGACGCCTGGCACATCTCCAATAGGGAGCGGGCCATCCGCAGCAATGCAGGCGCCTCCCGCCGTGGCCATAGCTCCGGGGCCGAACAGGCCAAGCGGGTCGCCAAAGAGGAGCGGGTTCTGCGCCACATAGCCGTAGGCGCTCTCGAAACGTGGGTTGCCGGTTCGTAGCATCGTCAGGCGGTAGGCGTCGCGAGGGTCGATCGACAAGCCCACAGGGCGGCCGATGTTTTCGAGGTAGCCGAGGTTGACTGGATCCACCCGCCCATACCGCCCGTCCCCTGGCAGATACCACCGATGCACGTTCTGATACACCCCCGCCCCCACGCTCGCCGCGTTCCAAACACCCTCCTCCCACTGCCCCGGAAACCGCAAGAACAGATTCTGCGCCGCCGCATTCCCGTAGTCCTCCCCGAAGGGCTCGAACCCCGCGGTCCACAATCTCACGCCGGCTGAGTCGGTCAGCATCACCGGCGTGCCGAGGTGATCGGTGGTGATCCACTTGAACGTCTCATTCGGCCCGTCGATCTCCAGTTGTGCCACC
>JBIOYC010000297.1:0-14212 GCA_044869955.1 Thermoanaerobaculia bacterium
GTGCGCGAGCCGGTTCGAGCCGCGGCACTTGGCGAGTCTTTGCCTGAGCCAGGCGCTGTGCCGCTTCTTTCGACTCTAGGAGCCCTGTATCTGCGTGCAGAGGTCTTGGCCGCACTGAAGGATCAGGTGGGCTTGGAGAGAGTTCGCAGGCATCTCGTAGTTCTTGCAGGGTGGATCGAACTCTTGGGCAAGGGTCGTGGGCAGGTCGAAGATGGGAGCGCCGTTCCGATGCGCGAGATCCTGAACGTGGTCTTTCATGTGGCCACGATCGCTAGCCGGATCTCAGGCGAGCCCGAGGCGACAGCGCGGCGATTGGGTGAGCTCCTTCTCGAGATCGTCGGTGTTTGCCCGGGAGCGGCTCCGGATCTGACGTGGGTGGTTCAGGAGCTTTGTGATGTCCTGCCGTTGGAGCAGGCTCGGCACCTCTGGCCGGTGCGCTTGCACCTTAGAGTCGTGACCTAACAAGCTCTCGGCAAGTCCCGCCCTAGCTCCTATCGGCTGGCGCGGCAATCGTCCTAGCAGCCCGTGGCAGAAGTCGTTCCTTGCTCTCCGGCAGTGCTTGTTTTCAATGAGTTACGGCCACTAAGCCGACCGACAAGGCACTTCCGCCACGGGCTGCTAGAGGGGAGATCCCTCCGCTACGGGCCTTCGGCCTTCCGGTCGGGATGACATGGGGGACGAGGTGCCGACTCCACCACCCCCCTCATCGAAAATCATGGCTCGGCGCGGCTTCCACCTTGCCGAGGCTCCAGCAGCGGGTGGCTTGGAGGGAGAGGGAGCCGTCCTTCTTCTGGAGGGTGCCTTCGATGAGCAGGCCGGGGGAGCCGACGATGACCGCCCGCTGCGCGGCCAGCAGCTCGGGGCGGAAGATCGCCTGGGCCATGCCGGTCTCGTCCTCGACGGTTACGAAGAGCACTCCCTTGGCCGTGCCCGGGCGCTGGCGCACGATCACCGAGCCACCGATGCGCACGCGCTCCCCCGCGGGCATGCGCTCCAGGGCCGCGGTGGGCACGGCGCCCCAGCGCTCCAGCTGGGGCCGGTAGAAGGCCAGGGGATGGGCCCGCACGGTCAGGCCGGTGGCCGCGAAGTCCGCGACCGTCTCTTCGAGGGGTGACATCTCCTCCAGGGGAGAGGGAGCGCTCTCCTGCTCGGCGAGCAGGGGGCCGGCGGCGCGGGCCGTCCAGGCCACCTGCCAGAGGGCGGCGCGGCGGCTGGCGCCCAGGCCGGCGAGGGCGCCGGCCTCGGCCAGCAGGGCGGCCTCCGTCTCACCCAGGCGGCAGCGCTCCATCAGGTCGTCGATCGAGAGAAAGGAGGCGTGGGCGGCCTCGACCTCGATTCGCCGGCCGGTCTCCTGCTTCAGGCCCCGCACGTAGCGCAGCCCCAGCCGCACGGCACCGGCTACCGACGAAAGACGCCGAGCTGGGGCCCGGTGCTCCCGGGTTCCCTTGTTGTCATCCCCGCGAAAGCGGGGATCCATCTTCGTCCCCTCCGCCCTCTCCTCCCAGCGGCAGTCCCAGCCCGAGCGCCCGACCTCGATCGGCCGCACCTCGACGCCGTGGCGGGTTGCGTCGTGGATCAGGGTGGCGGGGTGGTAGAAGCCCATGGGCCAGGCGTTCAAGAGGCCGATCAGGAAGGCCGTGGGGTGGTGGACCTTCAGGTAGGCGCTGGCGTAGGCGATCAGGGCGAAGCTCGCGGCGTGCGACTCCGGGAAACCGTAGAGGGCGAAGGAGGTGATCGAGCGCAGCACCTCCTCCTGAGCGGCGGGGGGGAGCCCCCGCTCGGTCATCCCGGAGATCAGCCGCTGCTCGATCGCCTGCATGCGCTCGCGGGAGCGCTTGAAGCCCATGGCCCGGCGCAGCTCCTCGGCCTCGCCGCCGGTGAAGCCGGCCACCACCATGGCGACGCGCAGGATCTGCTCCTGGAAGAGGGGCACCCCCAGGGTGCGCTCGAGCACCGGCTCCAGGCTGGGGTGGGGGTAGACCACCGGCTGGCGGCCCCGCTTGCGTTCGAAGAAGGGGTGGACCATGCCGCCGACGATCGGCCCCGGGCGGATGATCGCCACCTGCACCACCAGGTCGTAGAAGCGCCGGGGTTGGTGGCGGGGCAGCGAGGCCATCTGGGCCCGGCTCTCGATCTGGAACATGCCCACCGTGTCGGCCCGGCGGATCGCCTCGAAGGTGGCCGGGTCGTCCGGGGGCAGGTGAGCGAGATCGATGGGCACGCCCTCCTTCTCGCGGATCAGCGGCACCATCTCTTCGAGGGCGTTCAACATCCCCAGGCCCAGCAGGTCGACCTTGACGATCCCCAGGTCGGCGCAGTCGTCCTTGTCCCACTGGATCACCGGCCGGTTGGGCGTAGCCGAGGGCTCGAGGGGCACCACCTCGTCGAGGCGGCCGGCGGCGATCACCATGCCCCCGGAGTGCTGGCCGAGGTGGCGGGGCAGGTGGTGGATGCGCTGCCACATCTCGGCGAAGAGGCGGTTGCGGCGCTCCTCGGGGTCGAGCCCGGCCGCCGCCAGCTCGCGGTCGAGGGCCTTGTCGTCGCCGCGGGAGACGTCGTAGCCGAAGGTGCCCAATCGCTTGGCCAGGCGCTCGATCTGCTCGGCCGAGTAGCCCAGGGCCTTGGCCACCTCGCGGGTGGAAGAACGGTCGCGGTAGGTGATGACGTTGGCGGTCATCGCCGCGCCGTGGGGGCCATAGCGGCCGTAGACGTACTGGATCACCCGCTCCCGCTTCGCCCCCGAGGGCAGGTCGAGGTCGATGTCCGGCCACTCGCCCCGCTCCTCGGAGAGGAAGCGCTCGAAGAGCAGGCCCATCTTCACCGGGTCGACGGCAGTGATCCCCAGGGCGTAGCACACTGCGCTGTTGGCCGCCGAGCCGCGCCCCTGGGCGAGCATCCCCTCGCGCTGGCAGAAACGGACGACGTCCCAGACGATCAGGAAGTAGCCGGCCAGATCGAGCTTCTCGATCACCGCCAGCTCCTTCTCGATCTGCGCCTGGGCGCGGGCGGAGAGAGGCCGGAAGCGGGCCGGGGCGGCGGCCCAGGTGACCTGGCGCAGGTAGGAGGAGGGGGTCTCGCCGGGCGGCAGGGGATAGTCCGGGAAGCGGTAGCCGAGGTCGGCGAGGGTGAACGAAAGCCCCTCCGCCAGCTCGGCGCTGGCCTCGAGGGCGGCGGGCAGGTCGGCGAAGAGGCGGGCCATCTCGGCCGCGCCCTTCAAATGCCGCTCGTGCTGGCAGGCGAGCAGGCGCCCGGCACCCTCGAGGGTGGTGTGCTCGCGGATCACCGTCAGCACGTCGTGGAGAGGCTTGTCCGTCGGGTTGGCGTAGCGCACGCCGTTGGTCGCCACCAGGGGCAGGCGGTGGCGCCGGGCCAGCTCGACAAAGGCGGTGTTGCGCGCCTCTTCCTCGGGGAGGCCGTGGCGCTGCAGCTCGACGTGGAGCCGGCCACCAAAGAGCACGGTCATCTGGTCGAGCAGGCGGCCGGCGGCCTCGCGCCCCTCGCGGCCGAGCAGGCGGGCGAGGGGAGCCTCGTCGCCGCCGGTCAGGCAGTGGAGGCCCTCGGCGTGGGCGGCGACCAGGTCCCAGTCAGCGAGCGGCTGCCCCTTGGGCCGGCCGCGGGCGGCGGCGGTCAGCAGGCGGCAGAGGTTCTGATAGCCCCGGCGGCTGGCGGCTAGCAGGGTCAGGCGGGGCGGCCGGGAGGGGGCGCCGGGCAGCACCGGCGGCAGGTCGGGCACCAGGCCCAGGGGGCCTCGGTGGCCGGAAACGCCGGCCATGGGGCGCAGGGAGGCGAGGGGGATCTCCGCCCCCACCAGGGCCTTGATCCCCGCCTCGCGGGCGGCACGGAAGAAGCGGGGTGCGCCGTAGACCCCGTGGGCGTCGACCAAGGCCACGGCCCCCAGGTCGAGGGCGGCGGCACGGACGATCAGGTCCTCCGGCTGCGAGGCGGCGTCCAGGAAGGAGAAGGCCGAGGCCGTGCGCAGCTCGGCGTAGCGGACGGGGGCGCTTCCCGAAGACGACGGCCGGTGGAAGTCCCGCTTGCGCAGGGCCTCCTTGCGGGCCCCCGGGGAGGCCCCGAGGTGCCGCAGAGAGGTGCCGAGGTCCCGCGAAGGAGCTCCGGGGGGTGGGATCTTGGGCTCGTCGCTCATGGCTCGGCAGGGGGCGGAAGTGGCCCCGGTGCCGAGCGCTCAGTGTAGGCGTAACAGGGGCGTAAGTAAAGACCTCACGAGCCCGGTCGCGATGTGCCGCCCTTCAGGTCGTAGACGAAGAGGTTGTCCTGCTCGCGCAGGTAGAGGCGGCCGCCGGAGATCACCGGGTGGGACCAGCTGGGGGCCGAGACGTCGGGGATCTTGAAGGAGCCCCGCTCGCGGTAGCCCTCGGCCGTGGCGTCCATCAGCACCATCACGCCGTTCTGGTAGCGCAGGTAGACCTTGCCGTCGGCGAAGGCGACCGCCGCCGAGCCCTGGCCGGCGTTGCGCAGGGGGCCCCAGGCGAGGGTGCCATCCGCCACCTTCACCGCCACCGGGAAGCCCTTGTTGTGACCGCTGCCGGCGTAGACGTGGCCGTCGTGCAGGATCATGTTGCCGTGGTGGTTCTGGAAGACCTGGGCGTCGATGAAGTAGACCTCCTCGGCCTTGACGCCGCCGTCCGTCTTGACCAGCTTGAGCAGGGCCGCTCCGGTGCCGTAGCCGGTCGAGACGAAGACGTGGTCGCCCCACACCAGGGGTGTCGGGATATTCGCCACGTTGTTGGCCACCCGGTTGTAGCTCCACAGCAGGCGCCCGGTGGCGGCCTCGACACCGATCGCCCCGCGGCCGATCAGCTGCACGTACTGCTTCACCCCCGCGCCGTTCGAGACCATGACCGAGGAGTAGGCGGCGCCGTCGGCACCCTTCTCGCCCAGGGCATCGGGGAGGGCGGTGCGCCAGAGCGGGTTGCCGGTCTTCTTGTCGAGGGCGACCAAGGCGGCGGCCTTGGCACCGGGGGTGACAATCACCCGGTCGCCGTCCACCAGGGGGGACTCGGCGAACTTCCAGTCCGTACCATTGATGGCCATCATCGAGCCGCCGAAGTCCTGAGGCAGACTCTTGCTCCAGACTTCTTTGCCGCTGGCCGTCTCCAGGCAGAGCACCCGGCCCTCGGTGGTGGTCACGTAGAGCCGGTCGCCGTCCACCGTCGGCGTCGAGCGGGAGCCGCCGTACTCGTCCTGCCAGACCGGCCCCACCAGGGTCTTCCACACCACCTTGCCGTCGGTCTGGGACAGGGCGAGGACGTACTGGCCGTCGGCCTGGTCGCCGAGGGTGTAGATCCGGCCGCCGGCCACGGCCAGGCTCGAGAAGCCGCCGCCCAGGCCGCCGGCGCGGAAGACCAGGGGAGGTCCGGTCTCGGGCCACTGCGCGGCCAAGCCGGTCTCGGCCGTCCGCCCGTCCCGCGCCGGACCCCGCCACTGCGGCCAGTCATCGGCGAAGGCGGGGGAGACGACGCAGAGCAGGGTGAGGGCGAGGGGGAAGGGACGGGGGCGTTGCGCCATGAGAGCCTCCTGCCGAGGTCACGCCGGCTAGCCCGGCGATCGCGGTGCGACGACCACACGGATCACCACCGTTGTACGACTCCCGCGCGCGTCGGTTGCGGTAACGGCGAGCTCGTGGGGGCCGGGCTCCAGACCGGCGGCATCGAGGAAGGCGCGCCAGCCGACGTGGGGGCAGGTGGGGTCGTCGAGCACGGCGAAGGTGGCGCAGACGCCCTCCCGGGCCAGCCGCTCGACGCCGCCGAGCAAAGGGGCGGCGGCGTCGTCCAGGGTGAAGGAGAGGTGGGTGCCCGAG
This sequence comes from Thermoanaerobaculia bacterium, assembly GCA_044869955.1. Lineage (GTDB taxonomy): Bacteria > Acidobacteriota > Thermoanaerobaculia > Multivoradales > SZUA-115 > CALMKX01. Next base: position 5,819 of record JBIOYC010000297.1, read on the forward strand.
GCGTCGGTGGCCCAACCGGCCAGGCGCACGATCCCCGTGACCTCCTGCCCCCAGACCGGATGGCTGACCGAGATTTGCGGCGGCAGGTTGTCCACCCGCAGCACCACGGGCGGGGCCGCCGTGCGGTTGCCGGCGCGGTCGTAGGCGGTGACGGCGAGGGTGTGCGGCCCGTCGTGCTCCTTCGAGGTGTTCCACGCCAGATCGTACGGCGCCTCCCGATCCACCACCGGCATGCGCCGATCCAGGACCAACTCGACCCTTTCGATCGCCCGGTTGTCCCGGGCGTCGATCTCGATCACCGTCCGTCCGCTCAGCAGCCCGGAAGCCGGCGAGGTGACGGTGACCTCCGGCGGCCGCCGGTCCACGAAGTACGAGCGCGTCGCGGTGGTGACGTTGGCGCAGCGGTCGGTGACCCGGATCAGCAGCTCGTGGGGGCCGGTGGCGAAGGCGCCGGTCTCCCAGGTGGCGGCCAGGGGCTGAGCAGTGCGGGCGGTGATCACCCGGCCGTCGATCAGGGCCTCGAGCAGGGAGAAGCCCAGGTTGTCCGAGGTGTTGATGAAGATGCGTACGCTGCCGGTCAGGTCGGCGCCCGGCAGGGGATCACGGATGAGCAGGGCGGGCGGCTCGAGGTCGAGACAGGTGCCGGCCGGCTCGACGGTGCCATCCCGCTCGAGCAGCAAGAAACCCTCGAGCTCCACGCGCAGCCGCACCGTGCGGGCCCCGGCCTGGGCGTAGCGGTGGCGGATCCGGCAGCCCTCGGCCGTCGTGCCGTCGCCCAGCTGCCAGCGGCAGGTGGGGCGGGCGAAGGGGTTCTGCAGCCACTCGGTAGCCTCGAGCTCGCAGTCGAGGTCCCGGCAGATGGCGCTCCAGCCCAGGCCGAGCGGGTCGCGGGTCCGGGCGGGGAAGGGCAGGTTGCCGAGGTAGGTGCGGACGATCGCCTTGGGCGTGCCGTCGCTACGGAAGAGCCCGCGGCCCCTTTCGCCGGGGGCGTCCCTCTCCTGGTAGAGGAAGGCGAGGGCGGGCTCCTCCGGCCGGCAGTCGCGGCTCCAGGTCTCGAGCAGGGCGACGGTCCGCTCGCGCTGGGCGGTCTCGCCCACGGCCCCGGAGGGCCAGCCCAGCTCGGTCAGCCACACGCGCTTGCTGCGGCTCGCGGGGTTGCGACGGAACAGGGTCTCGAGCTGCGAGCCCACGCGGCCGGCCACCACCGGCATCTCTTCGTCGTCGAGGGCGTTGGCGTGGATCGAGACGACGTCGAGGAAGTCCGCCGCCCGCTTGCCGTCCGGGAACGGCCGTTCGAGCAGCTCGAAGAGCTCGACAGTGCGGGCGTCGGGCAGGCTCGAGGCCGCCGGGCCCACGACCAGGGTGCCGGGGGCCTCGTCGCGGATGGCCTCGGCAGCGGCGCGCAGGTACTCGGCATAGCTCGGCGCGCCGTCGAGCTCCGCCGCCCAGCCGATCCCCAGTCCTTCGTTATGCAGGTTGGGCTCGTTCCAGACCTCGTAGGCGGCGACCCGGCCGGCGAAGCGCGCTGCCGTCCGGCGCACGAAGTCCCGCCACAGCGCCACGTCGGCCGGCGGCCGCGTGCCGGTGGGGGAGCCGCCGGCCCACTCGGGGGCGGTGGAGAGGATCGCCAGCACCTGGAGCCCCTGGGCGCGGGCGGCGTCGACCAGGGGCTCGAGATCGGAGAAGTCGAAGCTCCCCGGCTCCGGGCTCACCTCGGCCCAGCGGAAGGTGACCCGGATCCAACCGAGCTGGGCCGAGCGGACCAGGACGGGATCGCTGCCGTTGGCGCCGAGGGCGAGGGGGTGGAAGCAGGCCGGGGTCTGGGCCCTCGCTTCTCCCGCCCAGCCAACGACCAACGCCGCGACGAGCAGGGTTTGGATATGGCGCAGGCACATGGATGACCGAGCGTAACAGCTCTCTACGAAGACGCGCGGTCCCGAGCGGGAGCCCGTCAGTGCGCGGCCAGAGAGATCGCGGGCGGTACCCGGGAGGCCCGGTGGGCGGGCGTCCAGCTGCCGATCAGGGCGGCGGCGGCGAGCAGACCGAGCTGCCAGGCGCAGCTCATCAGCTCGAGAGGGGCCACGCCCGCGAGCTGGCTGGCCAGGAGGGGGCGGAAGACCCCGAGAGTCAGGGCGAAGCCCCCGACCATCCCGCCGCCGGCGAGCAGGGCGACCTCACCGAGGATCATCGCCACGATGCTTCCGGGCGTGGCGCCCAGGGCCAGGCGGACACCGAGCTCCTGGCGCCGGCCCTGCACCGCCTGCGCCATGACGCCATAGACCCCGATCAGGGCCAGCATCAGGGTGAGGGCGGCGAAGGCGCCATAGAAGAGGGCGAGGGCTCGCTCCCGGGCCATGGCCCGTTCCACCCAGGTGGTCATCGGCGCGGCCTGGGCGATCGGCAGGCCGGGAACCAGGTCGAGCACGACTCCGCGGATCGACGGCAGCAGGGCGGCCGGATCCCCGTTCGTCCGCGCGTGGAGGGTCATCGAGAGGGCCTGCTGCTGGCTGGCCGGCAGGTAGAGGAAGAAGGCCGGCTCCTCGTGCAGCTCCCGGTAGATGGTGTTCTCCGCCACGCCCACCACGGTCAGACCAGGCCGATCGGGAGCCACCAGGTGGATCTGGTGGCCGATCGGGTCCGCGCCCGGCCAGGCCGCTTCGGCGAGCCGGCGGTTGACGATCACCGCGCCCGGACAAGTCGGGCAATCGCTGGCGTCGAAGTCTCGGCCGGCGACCAGACGGGTGCCGGCCGTGGCGAAGAAGCCGGGCGTCACGACGTTGCGGCGATGGACCAGGTTGGTGCCGCTGACCAGGGGCTCGGTGGCGGTGTCGGGGTAGACCTCGTAGCGGGTCACCCCGCCGCGCAGCAGCCGTGATTCGGCGAGGGCGACGCTCGCCACCCCGGGCAGGGCCCGGGTGCGCTCGAGCAGTGCGTCGAAGAACTGGCGGCTCGCCTCGGGGTCGAGGCCCTGATCGGCGGGGGCGAGGGTGAGGGTGAGCAGGTTCTCCGGATCGAAGCCCAGCCGCGTGGCCCGCGCGGCCTCGAGCTTGCCCAGGAAGAGCCGGGCGGTCAGCAGCGAGCTCATCGCCAGGGCCAGTTGCATCACCACCAGGGCGCGACGTCCCCAGCGTCCCCGGGGACGGCTGCTCTGCTGCAGTGGCAGGGGCGAGGCGAGGGAGCTGCGCAGGTCGGGGCGGGTGGCTCGCCGCAGGGGCAGGATCATCGAAACCAGTCCGGCGAGGGCGGTGATCAGGAAGGCGAAGAGGTAGACCGCCGGCCCGGGACCGAGCTCGATGGCCGCATCGGCGAGCTCGGCCGGCCGGATCCGCCACAGCCCGGCCAGGACCCACAGCCCGGCGGGCAGGCCGAGGGCGCCGCCGACGGCGAACAACAGGGCGATCTCGGCCAGCAGGCGCCGGGCCAGGCCCAGTCGAGGCTCTCCCAGGGCTCGACGTACGGCGAGCTCGCGTTGGAGCTCCTCGCCGCGTACGCCGAGCAGGCTCGAGATGTTGATGCAGGCGGCGACGAGCACGATGAGGACCGCCAGGTAGAGGGCCCGGACGTCGGATTCGTAGCGCGGTCGGTCCCGGGGGGAGACGAAGCTGCGGGCGAGGTCGACGGCCCAGGCCCGGTGGTTGCCGTCGGTGGGCGCATGCTCCACGGCAAGCTGTTCGGAGATCGTCGCCACCTCTTGCTGGGCGGCGTCCAGGCCGGCCCCCGGCTGCCGGCGAGCGATCATCCGCACCAGGGCGAGGCCCCGATCCTCGAGCCCTTGGCCGAAGCTCAGGATCCGCTTCGCGGCCGGCAGCGGCACCCACACCTGAACGTCGGCAGCGGCCTCGACCCCGGCGAAGCCCGCCGGGGCCACTCCCACCACCTCGAAGGAGCGGCCGTTGACCTCGATGCGTCGGCCCACCAGGTCGGGAGCCCCCGCGAACAGGCGCTGCCAGGCCGAATGGGACAGCACGGCGACGTCCTGCTCGGCCGAGATCTCGCTCTCGTCGGTTCGGAAGAAGCGCCCCGCTGCTGGCACCAGCCGCAGGATCGAGAACAGCTCGGCGGAGGCGAAGCCGCCGGCCACTCGCTCGGGGGTCTCACCGCCGCTGAGGTTGACCCACCACCAGAAGTAGGGGCCGACCTCCGCGAGGGTGGTCGTGCGGTCGACGTAGTCGCGGATCTGCGGGTAGGAGAAAGGGTCGGTGCCGGCCCGGTTGCCGCCCGCCGTGTTGGTGCGGTGGACCGCCACGACGCCGTCGAGATCGGCCATGGGCAGAGGCTCGAGCAGCAGGGCCCGGTGGACGGTGAAGACCGCCGTCGTCGCACCGACCGCCAGGGCGACCAGCAAGATGACCGCCAGGCTGAAGCCTGGGCGACGCCGCAAGCTGCGGGCGCTCTGTCTCAGAGATTGGAGAATCCGTTGCACCAGGCCCCTCCGCCGGCTTCCTCGTGGCTGCGGCCCGTCTCGCTCCAGCTACCGCAGTCCATCGCCCCCACAAGATTAGAGGCATAATGAAAATATAGAAGAATATAGTCGAATCCGTAGGCTCCTGTCAAGTGCCAGCTTGCCGAAGAAGGAAAGCCGGCGGCTCGTCTCGTCGCGGCTCGGTGAAATCTCTGTACCTATAGCGGCAATTTCTATCCCATTGGCGAAAGACGGGCAACCGGCCGGCGGGCCGACGACCCTGCCTCATGCCAGCGCGCTGCGGACACCTGGGGCATGCCTGGACCCACCTGGCGCCCGCCTGATACATTCCTCTTTTCATGAGGTGGCGAGGCGGTCCGAGAACGTGACAACCAGGAGGAACCTCCGTGTCCCTCGGTGAGGAGCTCGCTTCGTTGTCCTTGCCGCAGCGCATCCACGCGGCTGCCGGCTTCCCCATGATCAACCCCGGTACGGCCCTGGACCTCGCCTGGGTCCGCGAGGTGAGGGTCAACACCAGCGCGGTCGAGCGCCGGGCCGCGACCCTGCCCAAGCGGCGGACGGTGAAGAAGGAGTGGCAGGTGGCCTGGTATCTGCGGGCGATCACCTGCATGGACCTGACCACCCTCGCCGGCGACGACACTCCCGGCCGGGTGCGGCGCCTCTGCGCCAAGGCGCGCCAGCCGGTGCGCACGGACCTGCTCGACGCCCTGGGCGCCAGCGCCCTGCCGATCCACGTGGGCGCGGTCTGTGTCTATCCCACCATGGTGCCGCACGTCGCCGAGGCCCTCGCCGGCTCGGCGGTCAAGGTCTGCGCCGTGGCCACGGGGTTCCCGGCCGGCCTCACCCCACTGCCGACTCGGCTGGCGGAGATCCGCGAGGCGATCGCCCTCGGTGCCGTCGAGATCGACGTCGTGATCACCCGCGCCCACGTGCTGCGGGGGGAGTGGCAGGCCCTCTACGACGAGGTGCGGCGCTGCCGGGAGGCCTGCCAGGACGTGCTGCTCAAGGTCATCCTAGCCACCGGCGAGCTCGGCACCCTGCGCAACGTGGCCCGGGCCGGTCGCGTCGCCCTGATGGCCGGCGCCGACTTCATCAAGACCTCGACCGGCAAGGAGAAGGCCAACGCCACCCTGCCGGTGTCCCTGGTGATGGCCCGGACGGTACGCGACTATTTCGAGCGCACCGGGGTAGCGGCCGGCTTCAAGCCCGCGGGGGGCATCTCGACCGCCCGTCAGGCCGCCGATTGGCTGATCCTGATGAAGGAGGAGCTGGGCGAGCCGTGGCTCTTCCCGGACCGTTTCCGCATCGGCGCGTCGTCCCTGCTCGCCGACATCGAGCGCCAGCTCGAGTTCCACGCCACCGGCCGCTACTCGGCCAGCTTCCGCCATCCCATCGGGTGAGCCCATGACCGTCGCGGAGATCTTCGAGACCATGACTTACGGCCCGGCCCCCGAGAGCGCGGAGCCCGCCTTCGCCTGGCTCGCCGCCCACCAGGGGCGCATGCGGCCCTTCGTGGGCGGGCGCTTCCTGGATGGCGGCGACGGCACCTTCCCTTCCTTCGATCCGGCCACCGGCCGTCACCTCGCCGAGGTCGTGCAGTGCGGTGCCGCCGAGATCGACGCGGCGGTGGCCGCCGCGAAGGCGGCCCAGCCGGCCTGGGAGGGACTGGGCGGCCACGGCCGCGCCCGTTACCTCTACGCCGTCGCCCGCCAGGTGCAGAAGAACGCCCGCCTGCTCGCCGTGCTGGAGAGCCTGGACAACGGCAAGCCAATCCGTGAGACCCGCGACCTCGACGTCCCCCTGGTCGCCCGCCACTTCTACCACCACGCCGGCTGGGCCCAGCTCGCCGAGCGAGAGCTGCCGGGCTTCGCGGCCCTGGGGGTGTGCGCGCAGATCATCCCGTGGAACTTCCCGCTGCTGATGCTGGCCTGGAAGATCGCCCCGGCCCTGGCCCTGGGCAACACCGTGGTGCTCAAGCCGGCGGAGTTCACCTCGCTGACGGCGATCGCCTTCGCCGAGCTGGTGCGCGAGGCCGGCCTGCCGCCGGGGGTGGTCAACATCGTCACCGGCGACGGCCGCACCGGCGAGCTGCTGGTCAAGCACCCGCAGGTCGACAAGATCGCGTTCACCGGCTCGACCGAGGTCGGGCGGCTGATCCGCGAGGCCACCGCCGGCAGCGGCAAGAAGCTCTCCCTCGAGCTGGGCGGCAAGTCCCCCTTCGTGGTCTTCGACGACGCCGACCTCGACGGTGCCATCGAGGGGGTGGTCGACGCCATCTGGTTCAACCAGGGGCAGGTCTGCTGCGCCGGCTCCCGCCTGCTGGTGCAGGAGGGGGTGGCCGAGAGCTTCTACGCCAAGCTGCGGGCGCGGATGGAGCGGCTGCGGGTGGGGGATCCCCTCGACAAGGCGATCGACATCGGCGCCATCGTCGCCCCGGTCCAGCTCGAGCGCATCGAGCAGCTGGTCCGCCAGGGGGTGGAGGAGGGGGCGCGTCTCTGGCAGCCCTCCTGGAGCTGCCCGAAGGAAGGGCTGTTCTACCCGCCGACCCTGTTCACCGAGGTCGCCCCGGCGGCGACCATCGCCCAGATCGAGATCTTCGGCCCAGTGCTGGTGGCGATGACCTTCCGCACCCCGGAGGAGGCGATCGAGCTCGCCAACAACACCCGCTTCGGCCTGGCGGCGAGCGTCTGGACCGAGAACGTCAACCTCGCCCTCGACGTCGCTGCCAAGGTCAAGGCCGGCACGGTGTGGGTGAACTGCACCAACCTCTTCGACGCCGCTTCCGGCTTCGGCGGCTACCGCGAGAGCGGCTTCGGCCGCGAGGGCGGGCTGGAAGGGCTCTGGGAGTACGCGCGGCCCACCTCGGAGGGCGAGAAGGCAGCCGTGATGACGCCTTCCGAGCCGGCCCGGGTGGTCGGCGAGGCCGACGACGAGGGGCCCGATCGGGCCGGGGACGAGGGCCTGCCTCCGATCGACCGCACGGCCAAGATGTACGTCGGCGGCCGCCAGGTGCGGCCGGACGCCGAGTACAGCCTGCCGGTGCTCTCACCCGGGGGGCACCGGCTCGGCGAGGTCGGCCTGGGCAACCGCAAGGACGTCCGCAACGCCGTCGAGGCGGCGCGCAAAGCCGCTCCGGGTTGGGCTCGCACCACCGCGCACGCCCGCGCGCAGATCCTCTACTTCCTGGCCGAAAACGTCGGAGCGCGTGCGGAGGAGCTAGGCCAGCGCATCTCGAGCATGACCGGCACCTCGCCGGAGGCCGGCCGAGCCGAGGTCGAGCGCTGCCTCGAGCGGCTGTTCTCGGCCGCGGCGTGGGCAGATAAGTTCGCCGGCCGGGTGCAGGCCGTGCCGCAGCGCAACTTCACCTTCGCCGTGCACGAGCCCCTGGGGGTGATCGGCATCGTCTGCCCGGACGAGGCGCCCCTGCTGGCCTTCTGCTCGCTGGTGGGGCCGGCCCTCGCCATGGGGAATACCGTGGTGGTGGTGCCCTCCGAGCGACATCCGCTGGCGGCCACCGACCTCTACCAGGTGCTCGACACCTCGGACGTGCCCGGCGGCGTGGTCAACGTCGTCACCGGCCGGCGGGCCGAGCTGGCCCCGGTGCTCGCCGCCCACGACGACCTCGAGGGCGTCTGGTACCTGGCCGCTGATGGCGGCGGGGCGAAGGTGGAGCGAGCTTCGGCCGGCAACCTCAAGCGCACCTGGGTGGGCAGCCGCAACTGGTGGGACCCCCGCCAGGGCGAGGGCGAAGTGATCCTCCGCCGCGCCGTCCAGGTCAAGAACATCTGGGTGCCCTGGGGGGAGTAGGGGCGCATGGCCGTGCGGCAACCAACCCGTTGTCATCCCGAGCGGAGGGCCGCAGGCCCATAGCCGAGGGATCTCTCGGGCGGGCGGTGCAGCGGAGGGGAGATCCCTCCGCTCCGCCCGCTTCGCGGGCTCCGGTCGGGATGACGGTGGTGAGGGTTGCGGGG
>JBIOYC010000298.1:0-17237 GCA_044869955.1 Thermoanaerobaculia bacterium
CGCCATCCCACCTGCCGCCCCCAGCGGTGCTCGCTCGATGGCCAGTCCGAGCGAGAAGGAGCAGCTCCTCGCCTATCTGCGCAAGCGCGGGCAGCGGGTGACCGGCGAGCGATTGGCCCTCTTCGAGGAGATCTACCGCCATCACGGCCACATCGACGCCGAAGATTTGCTCGGGGCCATGAAAGCGGCCGGCCACAAGATCTCCCGCGCCACGGTGTATCGCAACCTCGATCTGCTGGTGGACTGCGGCCTGGTCAAGAAGCAGCGCCTGGGCCAGGACCGCTATCTCTACGAGCACGTCCACGCCGGACAGAGCCACGACCATCTGGTGTGCCGCAGCTGCGGCCGGGTGGTGGAATTCGTCAGCCCGGGCATCGCCGCCCTCCAGGCTGGCATCTGCCGGGCTCACGGCTTCTCGCCGGATCACCACCAGCTGCAGATCCTCGGCCTCTGCAACGCCTGCGCGCAGACGGCGCGGTAGGCAAGACCTTCAGACCGCCCGACGCCACTCGGCGAGGGCTTCCGCTCCTCCCTCCGACACCCACGGCCCGAGGCGCCACAGGCGCAGCCTCAGCTCGGTCTCTCCCAGGGGCCGCCGCAGGGCCACTCGGAAGCCGATCTGCCCGCCGGGCGGCAGATCCCGGGGCAGACCTCGCCAGGGCCGGGCCGGGCCCCCCTCGCCCTCCGTGAAGCCGACCTCCAGGGCCAAGCCCCCGGGGCCCTTCTCGGCCGCCAGCCAGGTGACGGGGCCGGAGTTGGTCAACGCCACCTCGACCTCGCGCCGCTCGCCTGCCGGCCACGGCAGGTCCGCGCCGGCGAGCTCCAGGCTCGCCTGCGCCTCGGCGGGCATCACCAGGCTGGTGGCGGGGCGCTCACGGGGAGGGCGGGGGCCGGGGGGCGGCAGCTGCCGCCACTCGCGACAGGCGGCGACGATCTGTCGCGCCGACTCCCGGGGATCGTGCTCGGTCCGCACGTGGTCACGGGCGGCTTGGCCCATCGCGGCCAGGCGATCGGGGCTGGTGAGCAGCTCGGCCAGGGCAGCGGCCAGGGCCTCTGCCTCGCCGTCGCCCAGGGACACCCGCAGGGCCACCGCCTCGGGCAGGTCGCGGAACTGGCCGTAGTCCGAGACGATCGCCGGCCGGCCGGCCGCCAGCACCCGCAGCAGGGAGGCCGAGGTCTCCCCCGCCGTGGGATAGCGCAGGTTGAGGCAGACGTCCACCGCCGCCACCGCCGCCTCGAAGTCCGCCCAGGGCACGTAGCCCATCACGTGCACCCGCTCCCCGACGCCGGCCCGGGCCGCCTCGCCGGGCAGGTCCAGCACCGGCGAAGCCTCCCCGACCACCACCAGATGGGCGGCAGCGAGCCGAGGATCGGCCAGGGCCGCCACCACCGCGGCCGTGCGCTTGATCGGCGTCTGGAAGCCGAAGGAGCCCAGGAGCGGCCCCCGCTCCGGGATGCCCAGCCGGCGGCGCAGGGCGAGGCCCGCGGCTGGGTCCGGCTCCGCCGGCAGCGGGATCCCCATGGGGATGGCCCGCACCCGCAGCTCGGGATTCTCCTCCGCCACCCGCTCGACCGCCCAGCGGCTGTGGACCAGGACCCCGCGCTGGGCGAGCAGGAGGCCGCGATGCACCGGCAGGCTGAACAGGGAAGCCTGGCTCTCCAGGCTGAAACGCCGCGGCAGGGCCGCCGCCGCGCCCACCCAGCCGTGATCCGCCTCGAGCTGCCGGCGGTAGGCGGCGAAATCCGACCGACCGAGGGTCAAGTGCCCCACCAGGTGATGGAGCAGCCAGTCGTGCAGGGTGAGCACGCCAGGCCGCTCCCTCGCCAGGCGCCAGACCTCGGCGTGGTAGGGGTTGTTGCCCATCTGGTAGAGGGGCAGACGCCCCCCCTCTCCAGCCTCCTCGGCCGGCTCCGGACGGTAGCGGGCTCGAACTTCCTCCGAGACCGGCTGCCCCGGCAGGGCCAGCACCCGCACGTCCGCCAGCTCCGACAGCTGGGGCAGGAGGTCGGCGCTGTAGTCCGCGATGCCGGAGGCGACCGGCGGCAGGGGGGAGACGTAGTCGAGGGCGAGGGTGGCCACGGCGCCTAGTCGAGATCGTCCCCGCGGTCGGCGCCCTCGGCGATCTTGCCCTGGAGCCAGGCCTCGATGAACGGATCGATGTCGCCGTCGAGCACCCGGTCGGCGTCGCCCATGGACTCGCCGGTGCGGTGGTCCTTGACCAGCCGGTAGGGGTGGAGCACGTAGCTGCGGATCTGGCTGCCCCAGGCGCTGTCCTTCTTGAGCCCCTCGCGCTCTGCCTGCTCGGCGGCCCGCTTCTTCACCTCGAGGTCGTAGAGGCGGGCCTTGAGCAGCTTCATGGCGGTCGAGCGGTTTTTGATCTGGCTGCGCTCGCTCTGGCAGGCCACCGCCAGGCCGGTCGGCAGGTGGGTCAGGCGCACCGCCGACTCGGTCTTGTTGACGTGCTGGCCGCCGGCCCCGGAGGAGCGGTAGGTGTCGACCCGCAGGTCCTTGTCGTCGATGGTGATCTGGATGGTGTCGTCGATCTCCGGGTAGACGTCCACAGAGGCGAAGGAGGTGTGGCGCCGGCTCTGGGCGTCGAAGGGGCTGATCCGCACCAGCCGGTGCACGCCGATCTCCCCCTTGAGGTAGCCGTAGGCGTTCTCACCCCTTGCCGCCAGGGTGGCGCTCTTGATCCCCGCCCCTTCGCCGTCGAGACGGTCGAGCAGCTCGACCTCGTAGCCGTTGCGCTCGCACCAGCGCAGGTACATACGCAGCAGCATCTCGGCCCAGTCCTGGGACTCGGTGCCGCCGGCGCCGGGATGGATGGTGACGATGGCGTTCTTGGCGTCGTCCGGACCGGAGAGCTTGAGCTCCAGCTCGAGCTTCTCGAGGTCGGCGGCGAGGCGGTCGAGGTAGCCGGGGAGCTCCGGGTCGGCCTCGCCTTCGCCGATCAGCTCCTGCCAGGCTTCGAGATCCCCGGCCTCGCGGGCGAGGCGGGCGATGGTCTCGTTCTTGCGCTCGAGGGCACGGCGGCGTCTCAGCAGCTCGGCGTTCTTAGTCGGGTCGTCCCAGAAGCCGGGAGCGGCCATCTCGGCGTCGATCGCCGCCAGCTCGGTCCGGGTGTTACTGCCCTCAAAGGTACCCCCGGAGGCCGGCGAGCTGTTCGGACAGGAGGTTCATCCTCTGGGAGAGATCGGGAGCGTTCATCGTTTCCTTTCACGCAGGGTGAAGAAGAGGGCGAGGGCCACCATCACGAGGGGAGTCGCCCAGGGCCGACGCGAGTAGGGAGACCGCTCCTCTCGGCCGAGCACCGAAGCCCTGATGATACCTTCCTCGCCCACCCCCAGCTGCTGCTCGATCTCCCCCCGCGGGCCGATCACGGCCGAAACCCCGGTGATCGCCGCTCGCACCAGGGTGCGCCGGTTCTCGGCGGCGCGGAAGCGGGCCGCCGCCAAGTGCTGCCAGGGCGCGGCGGTGTCGCCGTACCAGGCGTCGTTGGTCACCGTGGCGAGCACCGAGGCCCCCTCCTCCACCAGCTCCGCCACCTCGCCCGGGAAGAGCACCTCGAAGCAGATGGCGAGGCCGATCCGCTGGTCCTCCCAGGGCAGGAGGGTGAGCTGCTCCGCCGCCCGGAAGTCCCCGGCGTTGCGCGCGATGCGGCTGATGAAGGGCAGCAGCCGGCCGAGGGGCACGTATTCGCCGAACGGCACCAGATGGCGCTTGTCGGCCCGGGCCGGCTCCTGCCCGGCCACGACCAGGAAGCCGGAGTTGTACCAGACCTCCGGCTCCGCCTCGTGGCTGGAGTTGAGCAGCACCGGGCAGCCGCGCGCGGCGAGGGCCTCGACCTCGCGGCGGAAGCCCTCGTCGCGAGTCAGGGAGAAGGGCCAGCCGGCGCTCTCCGGCCAGACCAGCAGGGCCCCCGGCTGGTCACAGGCTTCGAACGACTGATCGAAGACCTTGCGCAGGTTGGCGGCGATCGCCTGGTCGTCCCAGAGGACGAGGTTCTGGACGTTGGGCTGGAGCACCCTCACCGGCACGGGCAGGTGCGTAGCAGCCGAGGGTCCCGAAGGCAGGGAGAAACGCCCACCCAGGCAGAGCAAGAGGAGGCAGGCCGCGAAGCTGACGGCCAGCTCCCACCAGCGCCCGCGCCAGAGGGCCCTCGCCACCCCGAGGTTGGCCGCCACCACCAGGGCGGAGACACCCCACATGCCGACCCAGGCCGCGAGCGGCAGGGCCCCCGGCACTTCTAGCCAGGCGTGGCCGATCGGGTTCCAGGGAAAGCCCGTCAGCAGAACCCCGCGGAGCACCTCGAGGCTGACCCACAGGGCCGGCAGCCCCAGCCACGCCGCCGCCCCGCCGCGGCGCCAGAGTGGGGCGCCGAGACGGGCGAACAACCCCGAGTAGAGGCCGAGATAGGCCACCAGGGCCAGAAAGAGCAACCCGCCCAACCAGCCTTCCATCTGGCCGTAGGTGACCACGGTGGGCACGATCCAGGGTATTCCGGTCAGCCAGAATGCGCAGCCGTGGACGAAGCCCAACCAGCCCGGCCGGTTGCCGCCGAGGCAGAGGAGCAGGGGTGCGAAGGCGATCCAGGGCTGGACCAGGTGGCCCTCCCGGCCGAACAGCAGCGCCCACCACACGCCGCCGAGGGCGGCGAGCAGGAAGGCCCAGGGAGACCGGGAGAGGCGGGCTCGCCCTTCGGTGAGGAGGCTCATGCGGGGGCGGTGGGCGTCTCAGGGGGTCTCGGTGGTCACCCAGGTGTCGAGCTGCAGCTTCTGGCGGACCTCGGCAGCGATGCCGTCCGCTCGCTTCTTCTCGCGGTAGGGCCCGACCCGCACCCGGTAGAGCTGGACTCCCTGCTGGGAGAACGGAGAGAGAGAGGCCGGATAGCCGCTGGCCCGCAGCCTCTCGAGCAGCTGCTGGGCTCGGACCCTGTCGCGGGTCACCAGGACCTGGATGGCGAAGCCGGGGCTCGTGGCCGCAGGAGCCGGAGCGGGCCCCGCCGTCGTCGGAGCCACGGCTGGGGCCGGCTCGGCCGGTGTCACCTTGGCCGGCGGTGCCGCCGGCCTGGAGGATGGCGACGCCGTGCCGCCGGTTGCGCTCGCGAACTCCTGCTCGAGCCGAGCCGCCTCCCGCGCGGCATCGAGGCGCTGCTTCCACCGCGGCACGTCGGTGGGGTCGGCCGGGCCGGGGGTGGGAGCGGTCGAAGCCGGCGGCGGTGGAGCCGGCGTCTCGTCGCGATCGAGGACGGGCTCGTCGCCGAGGGGGCTCGCCGTCTCGGCCGCGCCCGGGTCCTCGCCGGCATCTGCCGGCGCCCCGAGGGCATCGGCCTCGGTGGGGTCGACCGTCGTCTCGAGCCTGGGCAACCCTTCCTCGCCGGGAGTCACGGGGCGCGGCGCCGGCGGCTCCCGGCGCTGCAGGGGAGCCGGGCTCGCCTGGGCCAGGCGCAGAGGCGCCTCCTCGGCGGCGGCGACCTGCCCCGCGCGCCCGACCCACAGGCCCCCGAAAAAGGCCGCGAACAGGCAGGCGAAGAGCACCAGCAGGGCCCCGGCCACCTGCCTGCTGGTCAGGGCGACCTCGTAGTAGCTCGGCTCCCGGCTCTCGCGCACGCGGGATCAGCTCGACTTCTTCTCCGGGTTGAGGAAGGCCCGGAAGAGATCGATCGGGATCGGGAAGATGACGGTCGAGTTCTGCTCGGTCGACATCTCGGTCAGGGTCTGGAGGTAGCGCAGCTGGAGCGTCACGGGGTTCTGGGAGATCACGTTGGCCGCTTCCGCGAGCTGGCGGGAGGCCTGGAACTCGCCCTCGGCGTGGATGATCTTCGCACGCTTCTCGCGTTCGGCCTCGGCCTGGCGCGCCATCGCTCGCTGCATGTCGGCCGGCAGGTCGACGTGCTTGACCTCGACGTTGGCCACCTTGATGCCCCAGGGATCGGTCTGGTGGTCGATGATCGTTTGCAGCTGATCGTTGAGCTTGTCACGCTCGGAGAGCAGCTCGTCGAGCTCCGCCTGGCCGAGCACCGAGCGCAGGGTGGTCTGGGCGATCTGGCTGGTGGCGTAGAGGTAGTTCTCGACCGACACCACCGCCTTCAACGGCTCGAGCACCCGGAAATAGACCACCGCGTTGACCTTGACCGAGACGTTGTCCTTGGTGATGACGTCCTGGGGTGGCACGTCGAGCACCAGAGTACGCAGCGAGATGCGCACGATGCGGTCGAGTGGCTTGAAGACCAGGATCACACCCGGCCCCTTGGGCTCGGGCAGCAGACGGCCGAGGCGGAAGACCACCGCCCGCTCGTACTCGGGGATGATTTTGATGGAGGACAGCAGGTAGATGATCAGGAAGGCCAAACCGGGGAGCAGCAACGACGCCGGGTTCAGGGGGCTCATCTTCTCTCCTCAGAAAGTGCTCGCGGTGCTCCGGCGGACCCGGAGCTTCAGGTCCCGCACGTCGACGACCTCGACGGATTCTCCCTCGCTTACGCCATCTTCCGCCTCGGCATTCCAGATCTCTCCCTGGATGAACACCTTGCCCCGCGGCGCCAGGTTGCCCCGGGCCGTCCCGATCTGCCCGATCAGGCCCTCGCGCCCGGTGGTCACCCGCCGGCGGTGGCTCGTATAGACGGCGATCGAGAGCACCGCCACCGAGGCGAGGACGATCACCGACAGCGAGCCGATGGCCCAACGGGAGACTTTGAGGGCCGGTTCCTCGGTCTCGATCAGCATCAGGCCGCCGAGCACCAAGCAGACGACGCCGGCCACCGACAGCAGGCCGAAGCTGGTGACCTTGATCTCGGCGATGAAGAAGAGCAGGGCGAGGGCGATCAGGGCCACCCCGGCGGCGTTCACCGGCATCACCGACAGACCGTAGAAGGCCAGCACCAGGAAGATCGCCCCGAGCACTCCGGGAAGGATCGCCCCCGGGTTGTAGAGCTCGACCACCAGGGCCGTGCCGCCCAGGGAGAGCAGCAGGAAGGCGATGGTGGGATTGACCAGGATCGAGAGAAAGCGCTCGAAGGTGGTCATCGGCACGCGGTGGACCGGCGCGTTGCGGGTGGCGAGCACACGGACCTCGCCCGGCCTCTTCTCGATGCGGCGCCCGTCCAACTCACGCAGGAGATCGTCGAGGTCGTCGGCGACGATCTCGATCAGCTTCGACTCCAGCGCCTCCTTGGCGGTGAAGGAGCGAGCCTTGCTGATCGCCTCCTCGGCGAGGTCGGCGTTGCGGTGCCGGGCCTCGGCCAAGCCGCGCACCCGGGCGAGGCTGTCTTGCTCGACTTTCTTACCCAGGGTCTCGGGCAGGTCTTGGCCCTCGCCACCGACCGCGGCAGCCGCACCGGTGACGGTGTCCGGCGCCATCGCTGCGACGTCCGACGCCATCAGCAGGAAGAAGCCGGCTGATGCCGCCTGAGCGCCCCGAGGTGAGACGTAGACCACCACCGGCGACCGCGACGCGAGGATGGCGGTGGTGATCTCGTGCATCGAGGTCATCAGCCCACCGGGTGTGTCGAGCTCGATCACCACGGCCGCCGCCCCGGCGCGGTCGGCCTCCTCCAGCCGGCGCTCCAGGTAATCGGCCGCCACCGGATGAACGACGTCCTGGAGCGACAGATGCCAGACGGCGGGGCTGGAAGAGGGGGGCTCCGAGGCGACCACCGCGACGGTGGCCCAGAGGGCGGCGAGCAATAGGAAAAAGCGGCTGCGGCGGGTCATCGCTGCCTGCGCAGTATCAAGGCCCCGGCCCTTCAAGTCAATCATGATGGTGGAGGTACGCATACACTTCCCCTTCCATGCGCCTGCTCGCCATCAGCGACCTCCACCTGCGCTATGAGAGCAACCGCCAGGCCCTTTCCCGGCTGCGCGCCCACCCGGACGACTGGCTGATCGTCGCCGGCGACATCGGCGAGAGCGAGGAGCTCCACCACTGGGCCCTTTCCGCCCTTTCCGGCCGCTTCGCACGGGTGCTGTGGACCCCCGGCAACCACGACCTGTGGTCCCGTCCGGGCAAGGATGGCGAGCCCAGAGGGGAGCTCAAATACCAGCGCCTGGTGGCGATCTGCCGCCACTACGACGTGGTCACGCCCGAGGACCCTTACCCCCTGTGGACCGGCCCCGGTGGACCGGCCGTGATCGCCCCGGTCTTCTGCCTCTACGACTACAGCTTCGGGCCGCCGGGCCTCAGCCGAGACCAGATGCTCGCCTGGGCCGCGGCGGGCGACGTGGTGGCCGCCGACGAGGTCTTGCTCTCACCCGACCCCCACCCCTCGCGCGAAGCCTGGTGCGCCGCGCGCTGCGCCGCCACGGAGACGCGGCTGGGGGAAGCGGCCCGCCAGGGTCCTCTGGTGCTGGTGAACCACTTCCCCTTGCGCCAGGACCTGGTGCGGCTCAGGCGGGTGCCCCGCTACGCTCCCTGGTGCGGCACGCGGCGCACCGAGCCCTGGGCGGAGCGCTTCGGCGTCCGGATCGGCGTCTATGGCCACCTGCATCTGCGTGGCACCCACGTCCGGGAAGGGGTCCGCTACGAGGAGGTCTCTCTCGGCTACCCACGGGACTGGGACGGCAGTCTGGGGATCGAGCCCTACCTGCGGGAGATCCTCCCGGGCTCGGAGGGCCGTCGTTGAATGCGATCCTCCGACGAGAACCCGTCACAGGCCAACGAGTTGCGAGATCCGGCAGCGTTCTGCCATGGTTCCGACTCGTGCTAACCTAACCAACCAACCCCGGTAGAGAGCGAACCCGATCGAGGCTGATGTCATCGCTCAGTGCGGAGGGGGTTCTACGCGGGCCGCACCTACGAGGCGGCCGCCATCTCTTGACGAAGATTACGGAGGATTTCGAGCATGAGAGCTCGCCAGAACACTCTGTGGCTCGCCTGGCTGGCACTAGCGTTGGGCAGTGCCCCCGCGGTGTGGGCGCAGAGCCAGACCGGCTCTTCCAGCGATGTCTACGCCGAGGACGTCTACGAAGACGAGGACAGCTACGAAGAGAGCCGTCAGGCCTTTGGAATCGGGCTTGGCATCGTCCTGCCCAACGAGGACTTCGGCGGCGACGACGGTGAGCTCTACTTCGGCGCCAACTACCGCTGGCGCCTGCTCGGCCGGGACCAGCGCAAGAAGCGCGACAGCGACGACCGCGACTACAACGAGAAGCACAACAGCCGGCACTATCGGGGCCGCTACCCCGGTCGCGAGGGCGGCGAGTCGGGCGGCATCCGCGGCTACATCGAGCCCGAGGTCAGCTACTGGAAGGAAAGCGACGAAGGCTCGAGCGCCGAGGACCTGCTGATCGGCGTCAACTTGGTCGGGGTAGTGCCCACCCGGGGCGCGGACTTCTACCTCGGCGTCGGCTTCGGTCTGCACCTCTTCGACGGGGAGCTGACGACCCTCAACAGCCAGGGCCAGGTCGCCAGCGTTCTCGATCTCAAGGACGAGCGCATCGGTGCCAACGTCCACGTCGGCGTCGAGCTACATCTCTCCGAATCGATCGGGATCTTCGGCAGCGGCCGGCTCGACATCGTCCAGGACGAGCCCTACGACCGCCAGACCAAGATCTGGGGCGGCTTGCGCTTCCACTTCTGATCCGGCGCGGGCTCCCTCACCTACTCGGGCACGGTCCAGCTCGAGGTCACCGGCGGCAGACACCGGCTCTCGTCGCAGGCCTGGTAGGTGAGGGAGAGCACCGGTCGCTCTCCCCCTTCCGGCACTAGCCGCCCGGTCAAGGTCAGCTCCCCCCGATAGACCCGCACCATCTCTTCGACGCCGATGGCCAGAGAGACCTCCTCTCCGGGCGGGTAGCTCATGCCCTGGATCCGCCCCCCCGAGGCCGCGAGCTGCGTGGGGATCAGCAGCTCGGCCGAAGCCGGATTGGCCTGGAGGTGCCAGCCGGGGGCCACGGTCAGCTGGAGACGGAAGCCGATGCTGCTGTCCTCACCCGCGCCGGCCCAAATGAGGCTCGCCGACACCACCCGCCTGGCCTCCTCCTCGAGAGCGGAGGCGGGGGCCGCCGCCGGACCGGAGACTGCCCCGCCGCCGAAGGCCCGGGCGTAACGCCGGGCCGCCACCGCGAGCATCCGCGAGCCCTCCGGGAAGCGCTCGAGGAGCAGACCGAAGGCCCGGAGGGCTCGCTCCGCCCCCTCTCGATAGCCGGCCTCGCCGGTGCGTTCCGCCAGCTCGATCAAGTTCAGCACCGCCAGGGCGTTGGCCGCGGGCGTGGCGCCGTCGAAGACCTCGCGGGTGCGGAAGAGCAGGTCGCGGCTGGCCGCCGCGGTGTAGAAGCCCCCCTCCGGATCGCCGAGGCGGCGGATCTGCTCGTCGGTGAGCTCTCGGGCCCGGGCCAGCCACTCCGGCGAGCCGTCGCACTCGGCGAGGACCAGGAGGGCGTGGACCACGTGGACGTAATCGGACAGGAAGGCTTCGCGCCGCGCCTGGCCCTGGCGCCAGGTGTGGTGGAGGGGGCCGCCCGCGGGCCTCAGGGCGCCGAGCACGAAGCGAGCGCCAGCTGCCGCCCGAGCCACCCAGGCCGGCTCCCCCAGCACCCGCCCCGCGCGGGCCAGGCCGGCGATGGCCATGCCGTTCCAGTCCGCCAACACCTTGTCGTCCACCAGCGGCCGCGGGCGACCGTCCCGCGTGGACTTGAGGCGGGCCATGGCCGGCCGCATCTCGGCCAGCAGCTGCTCCCGGCCCATTCGTCGGGCGGCGGCGAGGTCGGCCAGGGGCGCGGGAAGGTGTAGCACGTAGTGGTGATCCTCGAAGAAAGGGGGTCCGTCGAAGCCGAGCAGAGGCGCCAGGAAGGCGGTGTCCTCCCCTCCCAGGGCGGCCTCGATCTCGCCGCGGGTCCAGACGTAGTAGGCGCCTTCCTTGCCGCCGGTCTCGGCGTCGATGGCGCTCCAGAAGCCCCCCTCCGGCGCCGCCAGCTCGGCGAGCAGGAAGGTCACCGTCTCCCGGGCCACGCGGGCGAGCTCCGGGTCCTTCGTGCGGGCGTGCTCCAGGGCGTAGACCTCGAGCAGCAGGCCGTTGTCGTAGAGCATCTTCTCGAAGTGCGGCACCCGCCATTCGCGGTCGGTGGCGTAGCGATGGAAGCCACCGCCCAGGTGATCGAAGAGGCCGCCGCGGGCCATGCGGTCGAGAGTGGTGGCGAGCATGGCCGCCGCCTCCGGGCTCTCGGCGGCGAGCTCGTGGAGGAGGAAGAGGTTCGAGGGGGTGGGGAACTTCGGCGCCTGCGAGAAACCACCCCACTCGCGGTCGAAGCGCCGCGCGAGAGAGGCCAATGCCGCTTCCGCCACGCCCTGTCCGGGCAGCTTGTCGGAACGGGGCAGCCGCTCCTCGAGGTGGCGGCCCAGGGCGCCGGTCACCTCCTCGGCCTGACCTTCGATCTGGGCCCGGCGGTTCTTCCAGGCATCGCCCAGGGCGATCACCAGGCTGCCGAAGCCGGGCCGGCCGTAGCGCTCGCGGGGCGGAAAGTAGGTACCGGCGTAGAAGGGCTCGAGGTCGGGGGTCAGGAAGACCGAGTTCGGCCAGCCGCCCTGACCGGTCAGGAGCTGGGTGGCAGCCATGTAGACCTCGTCGAGGTCCGGCCTCTCCTCGCGATCGACCTTGACGTTGACGAAGGTCCGGTTCATCAGTGCGGCGATCTCCGGGTCGGAGAAGGACTCTCGCTCCATCACGTGGCACCAGTAGCAGGTCGAGTAACCCACCGAGAGGAAGATCGGCTTGTCCTCGGCGCGGGCACGGGTGATCGCTTCCTCCCCCCAGGGGTACCAGTCCACGGGGTTGCTCTGATGCAAGAGCAGATAGGGGCTGCTTTCCTGAGCGAGCCGGTTCTTCCGTCCTGAGGTCTCGGACATCACGCTTTCCTCGAACGCCAGCAGCGATCCGATCAGGGCGACCAGAAGGCGGCGACCGCTTGGGCACATCGGCGCGATTCTACGACCTGTGACAGACGGGTTAGACTTCCCCGGCGCTGCCCGAGCTCTCGTTGGGCTCGGGCCAGCCATCAAAACTAACGAGAGGGTCCCCCATGACCAAGAGAGCCATCCGGTGGTCGCTCGCCGCGGCCTGCACCATCCTGCTGACGTCGCTCTTCCCCGCTGCCCCGGTCCGCGCCCAGGGCTCGATCGACCCCAAGGCCCGTGAGATCGCCGCCCGCGCGGTCGATGCGATGGGCGGCCAGGCCGCCTGGGAGAGCCTGCGCTGGGTGCGCTTCCGCTTCGCCGGCTTCCGCAACCATTGGTGGGACAAGCACACCGGCCGGCACCGCGTGGAGTTCACCAACCGCGAGGGCGACCACTTCATCGTGCTCCAGAACCTCCAGACCCGCGAGGGCCGAGGCTTCAAGAACGGCCAGGAGATCACCGGCGAGGACGCCAAGAAAGTGGTCGAGGCCGCCTACGGCACTTGGATCAACGACACCTACTGGCTGTTCATGCCTTTCAAGACGACCGACCCGGGCGTGATCCTCGCCGCCGCCGGCGAGGAGACCGTGGAGGGCGTCCTCTACGACAAGCTGCACCTGCGCTTCGAGAAGGTGGGCCTGACCCCGGGCGACCAGTACTGGGTCTTCGTCAACCGCGCCACCGGCCTGGTCGATCGCTGGTCCTACGTCCTCGAGGGCTTCGAGCCAGGCCGGGCAGCGACCGTGTGGCAGTGGCGAGACTGGCAGAGCTATGGCCCTCTGAAGCTCTCCGGCACCCGCTACGAGGCCACCGCCAACCGCTCCCTGCTGCTCGACCGCATTGAGATCGGCGTCGAGATCCCGGATGCGGTGTTCACCGCCAGCGAGCCGATGCCGGATCCCAAGTAGGACGCGGTGGGCGAGCGCCTGCGCATCGTCTCCCTGGTGCCCAACGGCACCGAGATCCTCTTCGCTCTGGGCGCCGGCGATCAGGTGGTCGGGGTCAGTCACGAGTGCGACTACCCCGCCGCCGCGCGCCGGCTGCCGATCCTGACCGGCAGCGCTCTGGCCGCGGGCCTGGCGGCGAGCGAGATCGACGCCGCGGTCTCGGCCCAGCTCGCGAGCGGTGACAGCCTCTACACCTTGGACGAGGCGCGGATCGCCGAGCTGGCTCCGGACCTGATCGTCACCCAGCAGCTCTGCCCGGTGTGCGCGGTGTCGACGGCACAGGTGGATGCGGCCGTCGGAGCTCTTCCCCGCTGCCCCGAGCTGCTCTCCCTCGACCCGCACACCCTGGGCGACGTCTTCGCCGACGTCCGCCGGGTGGGCATCCGGCTGGGCCGAACGGCCGAAGCGGATGACCTCCTCGGCGACCTCGAGTCGCGGCTCGAGGCCGTGGCGAGACGGCGCGCCGGACGGCCCCGGCCGCGGGTCGCCGCCCTCGAATGGCTGGACCCGCCGTTCACCGCCGGCCACTGGGTGCCCGAGATGACCGACAAGGCCGGTGGCGTCGACGTCTTCGGCGAGCCGGGCGGCCCCTCGCGGCGCTCCACCTGGGAGGAGATCGCCGCCGGACGGCCCGACTTGGTGGTGGTGATGCCGTGCGGCTTCGACCAGGCGGGTGCCGCGGCCGAGATGGCCAAGCTGGGCAGCTGTCCGGGGTGGCAGGCATTGCCGGCGGTCGCCGCGGGCCGGGCCTTCGCGGTCGATGCCAACGGCCTGTTCAGCCGCCCGGGGCCACGGTTGGTCGACGGAATCGAGCGGCTGGCCGAGATCTTCGACCGGCTCCCGTAGCTACTTCCCGTCGACCGACAGTCGCCCCGGCCCCACCAAGAGCAGGCCGAAGAAGACCGCCGCCAGCTCGAAGGTGTGGGACCAGGCGGAGAATGCCTCCCCCTTCGAGAGGAGTGAGGCGGTCGCCATCGACATCGTGACCAAAAGCAGGAGGACCGCCGGCCGAAAGAACAGGCCCAGGATCAGCAGGATGCCGCCGCCGAGCTCGGCGAAGGCCGCGAGAAAGCCCCAGGCCGCCGGATAGAAGCGGACCCCGACCAGCTCCATCACGCCGCCCAGCTGCAGCCAGCGTTCCGGGCCGGCGAACATCTTGGGGTAGCCGTGCAGCACGAAGGCCACGCCCAGGCCCAGCCGCAGCACCAGCAGGCCGAAGTCCTTGAACTTCTCGAGACCAGCGAAGACCGCGGTATTCATCCTCGTCTCCCCTACCCGGCGCGCAACAGCCAGCCGAGGGTCTGGCCCTCGATGCCGAGCGGTGCATCCTCTCCCAGGTCGAGGTCGCGGGGAAAGCCGACGTGCCCGCCCCGATCCACCCAGCGCACCGTGAGGCCCTCGAGCCGGCGCGCCACCACCGGGCGCAAGACCTCGCCGGGCACCATCGGATCGTCCTCCACGGCCACCAGGAGACCCGGCAGCGCCAGGTGGGGCAAGAGGCGGGAGACGCTGGCCTGGCCGTGGTAGTCCCGAGCATCGGTGAAGCCCCAACGCGGCGAGACGACCTGGTCGTCCCACTGGCGCATGTGGGTGAAACGCTCGGCCTCGGGCACCGGCAGGGGTACCGGCCGCCGCTCCGCCACGCTCCGGTAGATGGTCAGGAGGTTGCGCAGCACGTACCGCCGGTAGGGCCAGCTCGTCGGGCGGTCGATCACTTCTGCGGCCGGCGCCAGGTCGAGGGGCGAGCAGACGGACGCCACCGCCCGGACCCGAGGGTCCGGGCTCTCGCAGGCGTAGCGCAATGCCAGATGACCGCCCATCGAGTAACCGAGGAAGTAGACCCGCTCGAAGCTCGCCAGCTCAGGGCTCGCCACCACCTGGGCGAGATCCGAGGAGAGGCCGGCATGGTAGAAGTCATTGCTCGCCCGGTCGCTGCCCCGCAGGTTGATCCGCAGGCAGGACAGCCCCATCGAGAAGGCCACACCCGCTACCCTCTTGGCGTAGGCCGCCTCGGCGCAGCCGCCGATGCCGTGGACGAAGATCAGGAGGTCCCTGCTGCCCGGCTCGGTCCGGAGCAGGCCGGTGAGCGGAACCGTTCCGACCTGCGGGTCGAGCACCTCGGTGCGCCAGGGCAGAGCCTCCGGAGGCTCCGGCACGGGCCAGAAGCGAGAAGCGACGGTCCAGAGATGTCCTGCGAGTGCCATCCGTTGATGATATACGGCCGGATCGAAGCCCTTCCCTCAGTCGCCGACCAGATCGGCGTGGAGCCGCGCCGGCAGCGCAGGCCCCTGGTAGATCAAGGCGGTGTAGACCTGCACCGCCGCGCAGCCCAGGTCGAGCAGCTCGCGAACCTGCTCCGCCCGCTCGATGCCTCCCACTCCCACCACCGGCAGCCGCCCGGCGGAGGCCTCCAACACCTCGCCGATCCGCCGCCGGGCGAGGGGCCAGAGAGGTCGACCCGAAAGGCCGCCGGCCTCCCCGGGGTCGGCGCTGAGCCCACTGCGGCTGATCGTGGTGTTGGTGGCGACGAGGCCGGTGATGCCGCTCGCCACGGCGATCTCCACGGCCTGCGCGATCGCCTCCCTCTCGAGATCGGGGGCCAACTTCAGGAGCACCGGCGTGCCGCCGGCCGCCCTCACCACCGGCCCGAGCAGCCCGACCAGGGCTTCCCTCTCCTGCAGAGCCCGCAGTCCGGGCGTGTTGGGCGAGGAGACGTTGACCGTGAGGTAGTCCGCCAAGCCCGCCAAGCGTTCGACCGAGGTGACGTAGTCCCCGGCCGCTTCCTCGACTGGCGTCACTTTGCTCTTGCCCAGGTTCACCCCCACGGGTACTCGCGGCCACGCGCCCGCGGTCTTGAGCCGGCGAAGCCGCTCGGCCAGGGCCGCGCTGCCCTGGTTGTTGAAGCCGAAGCGGTTGATCAGGGCCCGATCGGCGGGCAAGCGGAAGAGCCGAGGGCGGGGGTTTCCCGGCTGAGGATGGGCGGTCACCGTGCCCACCTCGAGGAAGCCGAAGCCCAGGGCCGGCCAGAAAGGGATGGCCACGCCGTCCTTGTCCAGCCCCGCGGCGAGGCCGACAGGGCCGGCGATCGCCAGCGGTCCCAACCGCCGGGCCAGGGAGGCTGCCGGCCGGCGCCCCCCTCCCACCAGGGTCCCGAGCATCCGAGGGGCCCGCTTCAGGACGGCGAAGGCGAGGTCATGGGCGGTCTCCGCCTCGAGCGCGAAGAGGAGAGGCCGGAGTAGGCGATAGAGGGCAGCGAGCACTGCCCTCCATCCTATCGTCGGCTCGGCCGGCTCAACTCTCGAAGCGCAGCGACGGATCCTGGCGCGCGCGGCGCAGGTAGGCCGTCAGGCTCTTGACCACCCCCACCGACAAAGACTCTCCCAGCGCCGCCTGCTGGAAGATGGCGAGGGCCGCCAGCGCCTCCCGGTGCACGTCCCGGGAGCGAAAGATCGGCAGCATCTCGAGGGCCAGCTCTTTGACCCGACCGAGCTCCCCACGCTCGGCGAAGAGGCAGGCGA
The DNA here is from genome assembly GCA_044869955.1 of Thermoanaerobaculia bacterium. GTDB lineage: Bacteria > Acidobacteriota > Thermoanaerobaculia > Multivoradales > SZUA-115 > CALMKX01. Next base: position 16,356 of record JBIOYC010000298.1, read on the forward strand.
GGTCGAGCGAGACGAGGGCGGCGTCATAGCCGATCTGCCGCTCGATGAAACCGGCCCGCGCCTCGGTGAGGGCCGCCTCGGCCGCCTCGAGGTCCCCGCGGGCAGCCGCCAGCCGCCCATCCAGCCAGCCCAGCATCAGCCGATCGAGAGGCCCGCCGGCGCGGGGATACTCGGCGCGGATCGCCGCCAGCAGGGCTTCGGCGCGATCGAGACGCTCGGTCTCGATGAAGCACTCCGCGAGGTTGTGGCGGGCGCAGAGGTAGAGACGCGGGTCGCGATCTGCCTCGATCAGCGGCAGGGCACGCTCGAGCAACGCGATGGCGCCGGCGGTCATCCCCTGGTAGCGGTAGCCGGTTGCCTTCTGCACCAGGGTCAGACCCATCAGGTGGCCGTCGCCCGCTCGCCGGTAGGTCTCGAGGACCTCCTCGAGGAGCTGCTGGGATTCCTCGAAGCGTCGCTGGGCTCGCAGCAGCGACGCCTTGAGCGAGAGCACGTGGGCGCGGCAGAGCGGGTCGCCGGTGCCGAGCTCGAGCAACTCCTCGGCGTGGCCGATCGCGTCCGCCCCGCCGCGCAGATCCGAGCCCACCCGCCGGGCGTTTCCCAGGTAGGCCCAACCCATCGCCTGGACGTCGTAGAGAAAGGCGGTGCCGTACAGCCCCGGCTCCAGCTTCTCGGCCAGATTGATGGCGAGGCCGGCCAGGGCCTCCGCCGTCAGCGGGTCCTCGAACGCTGCCTGGTGGCTCTCGTTGATCAGGAGGTCGCAGACCCCCCAGGTGCGGAAGCGGGTGTCCAGCTCGAAGCGAGAGATCTGCTCGGCTTCGGTGCCCTGGATCAGCTCACGGACGAGGTCCGGAGCCTCCTTCCTCTCCCTCTCGAGGTCCG
>JBIOYC010000299.1:0-8765 GCA_044869955.1 Thermoanaerobaculia bacterium
GGCCAGCGGGTGCGCGCCGAGCTGGACCTGGCGGAGCTCCCCGACGCCCTGGTGGTGCCCGCGCAGGCGATTTTCACCCGCCAGGACCAGAAGGTGGTGCTGGTCCAGAAGGGCGGGCGGCTGGAGCCGGTGCCGGTCGAGCTGGGCCCGACGGCGGGAGGGCGGGTGGTGGTGCTCTCGGGGCTCGCCGAGGGCGACGTGATCGCCCTGCTGGACCCGACCCAGTCGCCCGCCGAGCCCGCGCCGGCCGCGCGGCCGGCGCCGCCTCCCCCGCCACCACCGCCGAGAGGCGTCGTGATCATCACGGGCTGAGCCATGGACCTGCGCGAGACCCTCGGCACCGCCGCCGCCAGCCTGGCCGGCCACAAGCTACGCTCGGCCCTGACCATGCTGGGGATGATCTTCGGCGTCGGGGCGGTGATCGCCATGCTCTCGATCGGCGAGGGGGCGGAGCGGGAGGCCCAGGCGACCATCGAGCGCATGGGTCTGCGCAACGTGCTGGTCCGGGGCCTCGACCTGCTGCCCCAGGAGGCCCAGCGGGTGAGGGCCAAGTCGCAGGGGCTATCCCCCCGCGACGAGCTCGCCGTGGCCGAGGCCGTGCCGGGGGTAAGGCGGGTGTCGCCACGGCGGTCGATCGAGGCCTGGAAGGTGCGCTCAGACCTGGGCGCCACGAGCGCCGCCGTGCACGGCGTCTCGCCCGCCCACCGCGAGGTGACCGAGATCGCCCTCGCCGAGGGCCGCTTCCTCGACGCCCGCGACGAGGCCGGCCACGCCCAGGTCTGCGTGCTCGGCCAGGCCGCGCGCCGGGCCCTCTTCGGCTTCGAGCCGGTCCTCGGGCGGCCGGTCAAGGTCAACGACGTCTGGCTGGAGGTGGTGGGGGTGCTGGCCAGCTCTCCACCGGCCGCGGCGGCGACCGCCGGAGCCGGGGCCCTGCCCCCGGGGGCGGAGATCTACCTGCCCCTGTCCACCGCACGGCGCAAATTCGCCAACGACCCCCTGGCCTCCCCCTACGACGAGCTGATCGTCCACCTCGACCCCGAGGTGTCGCCCCAGCGTGCCGCCCGCCAGATCGACGAGCTGCTCACCCGGCTCCACGCCGGCGAGCGGGACTACACGATCGTGGTGCCCGAGGCCCTGCTGGAGCAGGCCCGGCGCACCCAGCGGCTGTTCCGCATCGTGATGGCCTCGATCGCCGGCATCTCGCTTCTGGTGGGAGGGATCGGCATCATGAACATCCTGCTCGCCACGGTGCTCGAGCGCACGCGGGAGATCGGCGTGCGCCGGGCCGTGGGGGCGAGGAAGCGCGACATCCGCCGCCAGTTCCTGGCCGAGGCCCTGGCCCTGGCCGGGGCGGGAGGGGTGGCGGGGATCGTCTTCGGCTACGCCATGGCGCAGGTGGTGGCCACCTGGGCCGGCTGGGCCACCGTGGTCACGCCCGGTGCCGTGCTCCTCGCCACCGGTGTGGCCACCGCCGTGGGCTTGGCCTCCGGCCTCTACCCGGCCGCCCGCGCCGCCGGCCTCGACCCGGCCGAGGCGCTGCGCTGGGAGTAGGCTGGGTTAGGCCCGCCAGGGCCGTAACCCAGCTTGGAGCCTGGTTGCTGGGTTACGCCGCAGACGGCTAACCCAGCCTACTTGTAACGCACCCCCCGCTTGATCACGAGGTCCACGTCAGAGAGCAGCTCCGGCGTGCGCAGCACGTCGCCCCGCACGGCGATGACGTCCGCCCATTTGCCGGCGGAGAGGCTGCCGACCTGGCCGTCCACCTTCTGGGCCACGGCCGGCCAGTAGGTGGCGGCGCGCAGGGCCTCCATCGGCTCGACGCCGAGCACCCGCACCCAGGTGACGATCTCCCGCCAGGTCGAGTCCGAGTGGAAGAGCATCGGGATGCCGCTGTCCGTGCCCACCAGCATGCGCACCCCGGAGTCCCACAGCTCGCGGAACTTGCGCGCCACCGTCGGCCGCCGCGAGGGGGCGTAGCGGTAGTAGGCGATCTGGTCGGGCCGGGCGATCGAGGCGCGGATGTCCTCGATCACGTTGCCGGGCAGGCCGAGCTGCCAGCGGGGGTCGTCGAGCCGCTCGGGGTTGTCGCGGGTCTCCTCGTAGAGCAGCAGGGGCGCCACGGTGGGGGTCCAGGAGAGGGTGTAGCCCCTGTTGCGCAGCAGGGCGAGCACGTCCTCCGGGTAGCCCGGGGCGGTGCCCAGCCCGGTGTGCTCGAAGCCGTCCACCCCAGCAGCGATGCCACGGCGGATCTCCTCCGCCCGGTGAGCGTGGGCGGTGACCGAGAGGCCCCGGCGGTGGGCCTCGTCGACCAGGGCGCCCACCTCCTCCTGGGTCATCTGGTCCTGGTCGATCAGCTTGATCAGGTCGACGCCGGCCTCGGCGAGCTTGCCGACCTTGGCGCGGGCGTCCTCCGGGCCGGAGATGCCCCAGCGGAAGGCCTCGGTGCCGGGGTAGGGCTCGTGCTGGAGGAAGGGGCCGGTGACGTAGAGGGTGGGGCCGGGGATCTCGCCCCGGTGGATGCGCTCCCGCACCGCGATGCTCTCGGCGAGAGGCGCGCCGAGGTCGCGGGCGCTGGTGACGCCGGCGAGAAGCAGCTGCTTCGCCGCCGCGGGCATGATGGTGGGGCCGAATTGAGCGGGGTAGGTCTTGTCCCAGTGGTCGTAGTCGGCGTGGCCGACGATCATCAGGTGGACGTGCATGTCCCACAGGCCGGGCAGCACGCTCATGCCCTCGGTGGAGATGATCTCGGCTCCCTTGGGGATCGCCACCTCCCCCTGCCGCCCCACGGCCGTGATCTTGTCCCCCTCGATCAGCACCACCCCGTCATCGATCGGCCGCCCGCCAAAGCCGTCGATCACCCGCCCCCCGACCAGGGCTTTGACGGAAACGGGCTTGGCGTCGGCGAGAGCATGGCTAGCGCTCGCCAGGACCAGCAGAGCCGAGACCAAGAGTTCCTTCTTCATGCCGCGAAGTCTAGCAGCGCCTGGCGCCCGCCCGTCTCGGCCAGGCAGATCGCTTCGTGTACGGGCAGGTATCGGATCCCTCAAACCGTCGGAGCCGAGATCACTGGTGCGCCTGGGAGGGCTCAGCACTCCAAAGAGCTGCAGCACCGGGCGCACTTGCCGCTCGCAACCAAGCGGGCAGCTCCGCGCCAGCAACTCAACAGTCCGCGTGGGCTCTGGCGAGGCTGGATTCCGAGGGCCACTTCTCCTGTTCTGGGGGCTTGGATGGTAGACGTTGGCACAGCTCTAGCGAAGATTGTGCAGTGGGCATTGGTTCCGTTGATACTTTTCCTGATGTTTGCCCATGGCTTTGCTAGGTTACCGGACGATGCACGGAGTGAGTCAGCCAAGAGGGCGGCGCGCGCGGCACGGTGGGCCGGAGTAGTTCTCTTCGTCTTGTTCATACTCTGGCGTCGAGGACATGGGGACACCTACATCGAAGAGATGCCGCCTTACCGTTTCAACCTGATGGTCCTGATCGAGATAGCGATTGGAGCCGCTGCGGGATACGGGTTTTCCAGCTTCATGAGAATGATGGAAGGGACGCGGGCCTTCCCGATCGTCATACTTGTGCTCGTCGCGGCGACAGCGATCGCGTTCTACGCGTATCTTTTCATCTGGGCTAGCCGACAATGGCTCTTGTTCTTGACCCTGGGATTCTCGCTCGGCGCCCTTCTCAATCGGGCTTTCGCTGCGTTGTTCTCGGAAGGCGCGGCAGGTAGTGGCTCAAGCTAGTGGCATGGCGGGGCCTCCCGCATGCGGCTGAGGTCTCCTTGGGTCATGAAGTCCTCGAACGTGCCGAACTGGGCGACCAAGGCCTGCACACGCTTGCGGCGCAGGAAGTCGCTGATCGCGATGGCAACAGCCTCGCGTTTGGTCTTGGCTTGGGTGATCCGCATCACCTCTGCAAGGTCTTCGTGCGGGATGTCGATGGTCGTCTTCACGGAAGCAGTCTAGCTCGGGATTGGAATCCACTTCAAGGCGAGCTTGGATGCTAGGATCCCGCCGACGAGAGGCTTCAGTCCGGATTTAAGCGGAGCAGCCACTACCGAGCAACCGGGAGAGAAGATGTCCGAGAACAAGATCATCGCAGTCGTAGGAGCCACCGGCGCACAGGGCGGTGGCCTGGTGCGTGCGATCCAGAACGATCCCAGCGGCGGCTTCGTCGCCCGCGCCATCACCCGGGACATCAGCTCGGACAAGGCCCAGGAGCTGGCGGCCCTGGGCGCCGAGGTCGTGGCGGCGGACGTGGACGACCCCGAGAGCCTGCAGCGGGCCTTCGCGGGCGCCCACGGGGCCTTTTGTGTCACCTTCTTCTGGGCCCATTTCTCGCCCGAGACCGAGCTGGCCCAGGCCAGGAGCATGGCCGAGGCGGCGAAGCACGCGGGGCTCCGGCACGTGATCTGGTCCACTCTCGAGGACACCCGGCGCTGGGTGCCCCTCGAGGATGACCGCATGCCCACCCTGATGGGCAAGTACAAGGTGCCGCATTTCGATGCCAAGGGCGAGTCCGATCACTTTTTCACCGACCTCGGCGTGCCCACCACGTTTCTGCTCACCTCGTTCTACTGGGACAACTTCGTCCACTCCGGCATGGGCCCCCAGAAGGGACCAGACGGCAAGCTGGCGATCACCCTGCCGATGGACGACAAGAAGCTCCCGGGCATCGCGGCCGAGGACATCGGCCGCTGTGCCTACGGGGTCTTCCGGAAGGGAAGCGAGCTGATCGGCAAGACCGTGGGCATCGCCGGTGGGCATCTCACCGGCGCCGACATGGCCGCCGCCCTGAGCAAGGCCCTCGGCCGGGAGGTCGGCTACAACGCCGTGCCCCCGGAGGTCTACCGCAGCTTCGGCTTCCCGGGGGCCGAGGACCTCGGCAACATGTTCCAGTTCAAACGGGACTTCGAGGAGTACTACTGCGGTGCCCGCAGCCTCGACTTCTCACGTTCCTTGAGCCCCTCGTTGCAGAGCTTCGAAGTCTGGCTGGAGGCAAACAAGGGCCGCATTGCGGTTCCGGAGTAGTGGGGCGCGACATGATGAAGTGGTTTCTTGCGACCTTCGCTTCCGGCAGCATCGTGGCCTCTGCAGCCTTCGGCGCACCGCCCGTACCCGACCCTCCGATCGTCTGTGAGCACTGCGACGCCTGGAACTCTCCCCACGAGCCGTTCCGGATGTTCGGCAACACCTACTACGTGGGTGTGGCCGGGCTTTCCGCCGTGCTGATCGTCTCCGATCAGGGTTTGATCTTGATCGATGCCGGCCTGCCGCAGTCGGCGCCGTTGATCGATGCCGGAATTCGCAAGCTCGGCTTGCGCACCGAGGATCTGAAGCTGATCTTGAACGGTCACGCTCACTACGATCACGCCGGAGGCATCGCCGCGCTCCAGCGGGCGAGCGGCGCCACGGTGGCGGCGAGCGAGGCGGGGGCCCGAGCCCTGCGGCGGGGGGAGCCGACCGAGGACGACCCGCAGTTCGCCCTCGGCCGCGAGGCCAACCGCTTTCCCGCGGTGGCGGAGGTCCGCAGCGTGCGGGACGGCGAGACCCTGCACCTCGGCGCCGTGGCGATCACGGCCCACGTCACCCCCGGCCACACACCGGGGAGCACCTCCTGGAGCTGGCGGTCCTGTGAGGGGGAGCGTTGTCTGAACGTGGTCTACGCCGACAGCCTCACCCCGGTCTCCGCGCCAGGCTTCCGTTTCACCGGCGACGCCACCCACCCGAGCCTCGTCGAGACCTTTCGCGCCAGCATCGCCAAGGTCGCGGCGCTGCCCTGCGACGTGATGCTCTCGGCCCACCCGAGTGTCTCGGGCATGGACGAGAAGCTCGCGGAGCGCCAGCAGGGGGTGACGCCCGACCCCTTCATCGACCCGGAGAGTTGCCGCATCTACGCCGCCGACGCGTCGGCCCGGCTGGAGAAGCGGATTGCGGAGGAGCGGGTCGAATCCCGCTGACGCAGTGACCCCCATCACAGCGGGGCGGCGTGGTGGCGGACAAAAGAGGTCCCGGCGTCACCCGAAGTGAGTGGCACTGCGTCGGGAATGGGGGACCCTGGTCCCTGGGGCTTGGCCTTTCTCCGTCATTGGCGTAGGGTCGGAGCTGTGGTTCATCGAAACGCCCGTCTTCTCCCGGGAGCTTCAGGAGTTGCTCCCAGACGACGACTACCGCGCACTGCAGCTGGCCCTAGCCCTCCGACCTGAACAAGGCCCGCTGATCCCCCGGAGCGGAGGGTTGCGAAAGCTACGCTGGGCGCTTCCCGGCAGGGGCAGGCGAGGCGGGCTCCGAGTGATTTACTTCTGGGAACCGGCAGAGGACGTGATCTACCTCCTCTACCTCTATGCCAAGAACGAGCAGGAAGACCTCACCGCTGCCCAGCTCAAGGTGCTGCGCCAAATCATCGAGAAGGAGCTGAAATGAAGGACCAAGACTTCGACCGACTGGTCGCCAGCATTCAGGAGGCGGGGGCGATCCGCCGGGGCGATGTGGCTCCGGCAAGGAAGTTCGAGGTGCGGGGCGAGGACATCAAGGGCATTCGAGCCCAGCTCGCCATGTCTCAGGCGGAGTTCGCGCTCATGATCGGTGTCAGCGTCGCAACCCTCCAGAACTGGGAACAGGGGAGGCGCCGACCCGAGGGGCCAGCGCGTGCCCTGCTTCGGGTGGCTTCAGTGAATCCAACGGCCGTAGCCGCGGCCCTGGACCCCCGCCAGGTTCCCGGCTCCGCCACCAAACCCCCCAGACAGCCCCGGCTCGTGGGCTGAGCGCTCCCCTGGAGGACAGGGGTCGAGCTGGGCCCAATCTTGCCAGCCTCCCCATTCTCGGTGTTTCAGTCGTTGTGATGCACGGCAGCAGCTCGGAACCACTGCGACGGCTGACCGTCGGCCTGCTAAAGTGATCCCACAATTTGTGGCGCCAGGCCTTGACGCCACCCAAAGGTTTCAGCGATTCTTCAGAGCGACTGTTGTGGGAGAATTCTATGACCGATGCAGATCGTTACGGTTTCGAGTCGCGAAAGCTTGACGTTTGGCCGCTACCCGTGGCTGCGATTACTTTAGTTCCTGGGGTATCCATGCCAGAGCAGCCGCAGATTTCAGTTGGCGACACAGTTGAACTGCGGCTCGAGGCCGGCTCTGTCTGGGTGAACGTCCTAGAAGTTGGATCCCCACTCCGCGGGATGATCCTCTCGCTACCAGTTCCGGTGTACTCGGAACCTGCGGGCCTGGCTGAGGGTCAGTCACTCACGTTCGACGAGCGCCACGTATTCAGTTTCTCGGTGGCTCGTAATTGAGAGAGGAACTCCTGGTGCAGGCATTGCTCGCTTTGAGCGCTGAACAAGGTCGCGAGTTTCGGTCGAGACACTTTCAGGAGAGCGTTTGCAAACAGGGAGTCGCAAGACTCAAGCTGTCCCTTCGCCTGCGGAAACGTAGTACACGAAAACGCTAGTGCTGATAGTCGCTGCCTGCTGTGGACTCACCCATGGTCTGATCGCCGCACCGCCGGTGCCCGATCCACCGATCGTCTGTGAGCACTGCGACGCCTGGAATGCTCCCCGCGAGCCGTTCCGCGTCTTCGGCAACACCTACTATGTCGGCGTGGCCGGGCTCGCCGCGGTACTGATCGCTATCGATCAGGGTTTGATCTTGATCGATACCGGCCTGCCGCAGTCAGCGCCGTTGATCGATGCCGGAATTCGCAAGCTCGGCTTGCGCACCGAGGATCTGAAGCTGATCTTGAACGGTCACGCTCACTACGATCACGCCGGAGGCATCGCGGCCCTGAAGCGAGCCAGCCCTGCGACGTGATGCTCTCGGCCCACCCGAGTGTCTCGGGCATGGACGAGAAGCTCGCGGAGCGCCAGCAGGGGGTGACGCCCGACCCCTTCATCGACCCGGAGTCCTGCCGCGCTGACGCCGCCAGTGCCGCGGCGTGGCTGGAGAAGCGGATGGCGGAGGAGCAGACCCCTACGCTGTCCGTCATACCCGCGCAAGGGACGCCCTGGGAGCGACGAGCCCCAGCTCGGCGTCTTGTCCCGATCGGTCGTCGCAGGAGAGAAGCGCCGAGCTGGGGCTCGGCGCTCCCAGACACGGGAATCCAGGGCGGGGGAGAAGGTCAGGATGGATCCCCGCGTTCGCGGGAATGACAGCAAGAAGCTTCGAGCAGGTCTTCTCGGCGGCTACCCTGCCTCCGCCCGCCCCCAGAGCGCCAGCCCGGGAGCGGCGAGGGCTCTGGGGAGGAGGGGGTCGCCGGGAGCGAGGAGGCCGGGGCGGGAGACGCCGGGGAGGACCTGCACGTCGTAGATCTCTTCGCAAGTGGCGAGGTAGCGCAGCTCGGCGACGACGTGGCCGGTGGCTCGGTGCAGGCAGACCAGGCCGCAGAAAGGCTCGCCGGAATGGGTCGAGGCCAGGCCGCCCAGGGTCTGGTGGTCCGGCCGGGGCTTCGACAGCCCCACGAAGAGGAAGTCCCCGCACGCGGCCAAGCCGCGGACGAAGCCCGGCAGCGCCGCCACCACGTCCCAAGTCCCCCGCTCGGGATCCGCCCGGAGCACCTCGCCGCGGGCCGAGGCCAGTAGGTAGAGCTCGCCACCCAGCAGCCGAGGGGAATGCGGCATGCCGAGGCCGGAGAGCACCACCTCGCCGGTTTCGACCTCGATCACCACGCCGCCGCCGTGGCGTTGCTCGCGCCAGCCCTCGGGCTCATCGCTGCGAGCGAAGGCCGTGACGTAGCGAGGCCGGCCTCCTTCCATGGCCAGGCCGTTCAGGTGGCAGCGGT
>JBIOYC010000300.1:0-22550 GCA_044869955.1 Thermoanaerobaculia bacterium
CCGGCAGCTCGGCTGCGAGCATCGGGCTCTCCGGCCCGAACGCCACCCCCACCGCCGAGGCCACGGCGTTCAAGAAGATCTCGACCTGCTCGGGCGAGATCCGCACCTCGGTCGGCCCTCGGCCCAGCTCCCGGCTGTCCACCCAAAGGCGGCCGTCCCCCTCGACCGTGTAGAGCTCGGTCACCGAGGGGCTGGTGAGCTTGTGAAGGGCGTCTGGCCCCAGGAGGCGCAGTACCGGTGTCAGGGAGATCATGGTTAGATCTCCTTGCCGATGCGCCCGACCTCCGGTGCGATCGAGGCTCGGGCTTGCACCCCATTTTGCACCCCACCTCGTTCAGGAGGGATGCCCGGGGGCGAGCCAGAGATCGCGGCTATAGCTCGGAGCCGGCCGGGGCCGGCGTCGAGCCTTGAGCTGTAAGTGGCATGAAATACAGAGACTTGCAGAGGGATCCCGAGAAGAGTCTCGGTGTTCCTCTCGGGAGATGGTAGAAAGTAACAGCGCGCCGGCCGGTTGATTTGGGCGCGAACCCCTGGTTTCCACGCAGAGCGTGGGAACGAGAGGCGAGGGTGGGTCGGGAGAGGGGCAGGGGTGAGGGATCACAACTGCCCCCGCACCCAATGGGTCTGCTCCATCCGGGCGAGCAGGCGGGCGACGCGGCGCTGGTAGACCCGGCTGCCGCTGCCCGGGTGCCACAGCGAGGGCTTGGGGAGAGCGGCCGCGAGCTGGGCGGCCTCGCCGCGGCCCAGGAAGGCGGCGGGCTTGCCGAAGTAGCGGCGGGAGGCCGCCTCGGCGCCGTAGATGCCGGGGCCGAGCTCCACCACGTTGAGGTAGAGATCGAGGATCCGTGCCTTCGGCAGGTGGCGCTCGAGGTCGCGGGTCAGGAGCGCTTCCTTCACCTTGCGCCAGGGATTGCGCGAGGGGGAGAGCCAGAGGTTCTTGGCCAGCTGCTGGGTCAAGGTGGAGGCGCCGCGCAGGGGCTTGTCCTCCTCCCGAGACTCCTTCCAGGCCTTCTTGATCTCCTCCCAGGCGAAGCCGTGGTGGGAGAAGAAGTCGATGTCCTCGGCCACCACCACGGCGTGCTTCAGCTCGTTCGAGATCCGCGAGGCGGGGACCGGGCGCCAGTCAGCCCGCAACGGCCTGCCGTCCTTGCCCTTCGCTCGCTGGTAGCGCTCGATGAAGGCGGTGGTCTGCGGGTTCTCGCGGGCGAGGACGGCCATGTCCGGCCAGGTCACGGCCTCCCACAGTCCCCAGGCGAGCAGGGTGCCCGCGAGCACCAGGAAGAGCTTGAGCGGTAGGGAGAAGGGTCGCATGGTCGTTCGCCGACGAGGCGAAAGTATGGCAGAGGCATCCGCCGGAAGGGGCGGCCCCCCGTGGCCGCCCTCCTCGTCCCCGGGCAGGCACGGGGGCCTGCCCCTACGACTGCATGCAGGACCCTGGCACGGCCGCTGCTCTCTTCCGGGTGCCACAGGTCCCCGCGGACCGCTGTCGGTGTCCAAACGAGGCGAAAGGAGCCCGCCGATGCGCCAAGCTTCAAGGAAGTGGATCCAGGTCCCCGAACCCTGCCACGAGGATTGGAGCCGGATGGTCGCGCTGGGCGACGGCACCCGCCGCTGCGAACATTGCGAGCACGCCGTCCGCGACTTCACCAACCTGTCCGACGCCGAGGTCCGCTTCTGGGTCTTGGAGCAGGGCGCCCACTGCGGCCGCTTCACCCACCGGCAGCTCGAGCGCCTGAACCGCCCGCCCGGCCGGGCCCTCGTCGAGCGCCGGCCCCTCTCCCTCGCCAGCTACTCCTTGACCGGCCTGCTGCTCGCCGGCGGCGCCGCCTGGCTGGCCTCGGCCGAGGAGGTCGCGGCCCCGGCCGCGCAGTCCGAGCCGGTGGGGAGCCCCAAGCCGGCAGAACGGGCCGGCCCCCAACAACCTCCGCCGGTGGCCTGGATCAAGGGCCAGGTCTTCGACGCCCAGCACCGTCAGCCCCTCGCCGGGGTGCTCATCACCGTCCAGGGGAGCCGGCGACAGGCCGTCACGGACGCCAAGGGCCGCTTCGAGCTGGGCCTGGGCACCCGCGCCGGGTACCGGGAGAGCCTGCTCCTCCAGGCGGACATCTGGGGCTACACGTCGATGTCCTTCGAGACTCCCCGTAGCGGCTGGGACCGCGTGGTGATCGACCTCTGGCCGGAGGAGTGGGTGGAGGTGGAAGGTGGGGTTACGGCCGGCGTGATCCTGGTGGCGGAGGAGGCGCCTCCGGAGTAGGGCTCAGGCCGTCTCAAGCCGCTCGCAGCCGCTCTCGAGGGCCTGGCTCACCCCGTCGCGGCCGGTCTCCTTGGTGTGGTAGAGGGCACGGTCGGTGAGGGCGAGCAGCTCCCGAGGCGACCCACCCTCCGGGCCAGGGCTCGCCACGCCGATGCTCACGGTCACCCGGAAGGGCTTGCCAGCTTCGTCGAAGTGCTCCAGCTCGCGGAGAGCCTTCCAGATCCGCCTGGCCATGCCCACCGCGTCCTCCAGGCGGGTTTCAGGCAGCAGCACGGCCAGCTCCTCGCCGCCGAAGCGGGCGCCCAGGTCCTTCGGCCGCAACCGGGCGGCCAGCTCGGCACCCACCGCCTCAAGCACGCGATCGCCCATCAGGTGCCCGCGCTCGTCGTTGACCCGCTTGAAGTGGTCGAGGTCGAGCAGCAGCAGGGACAGGGGCCCCGCCCCCTCGACAGACCGCGCGCACTCCTCCTCCAGACAGGCCAGGAGGCGCCGGCGGTTGGCGAGGCCCGTGAGCGGGTCCGTGTTGGCCTGACGCTCCAGCTCTCGCTGCGCCTCGAGCAGGCGATCTTGAGCCAGGCGTTCCTCGGTCACGTCCCGCAGCAGCAGCACACGGCCTTCGGTGACGCCGTCGGCGCCGTCGACGATCGAGGCCCGGACCTCCATCACCCGGCCGTCCGGTCGGCGGATCTCCCGGGACTCTCCCGGTGCGAAGTCGGCGGAATCGGCGAGCCAAGGAGGCAGCGGTCTGCCGACCGCTCGCTCGAAGGGCAGCTCGAGCAGGGCGCGCGCGGCGGGGTTCGAGTCCACCACCCGACCCGCCGGGTCGAGCACCACCACCCCCTCGTGCAGCTTCTCGACCGTGCGGCTCCTGGCCATCGGCACCCACTCGAAGAGATGGTGCCGCAAAACTGCCCAGGCCATGGCGACGAAGGCCACGGCGAAGCTCGCCGGAGTGGGGTCGATGGGCAGCAGGGGGCTGGCCGTGATCTGGAGCAGATTGGCGATGACCACGGCGGCAGGCCCGAGCAGCACCACCAGGAGGGGCACGCGATAGAGCGGCGAACCGGCGAAGCGCACGACGAGGAGCACCACGCCGAGGGTGACCAGCGAGTAGCTGTAGCCGGTGTGGACGTAGAACCACGTGCCGTAGGAGACCGCCGCCTTGATGCGGCCGGCGACGGGCTCGAAGCTGCGCCAGACCAGGCCGTGTTGGTCGTTGGTCAGCACCAGCAAGACGGTGGTGATCGGTACGAAGAAGAGAGCGGCCAGGGAGCGAGGTGCCAGCAGCGAGCGGCGGCCGACGTAGGACAGCGCCACCGCCAGCCAGAGCACCGGAGTGGCGGTGATGCCCAGGTACTGGAGGCGGCCGGCCAGGACCCGCAGCCCAGGGTCCTCGATGAACACCCAGACCAACTGGCCGGCACACCACCAGGCCACCGCCAGCCCGAGCAGGCTGACCCAGCGCCAGGAGGGGCCGGGTCGCCGATGCCAGGCGTAGGCGGCGATGCCGACGGTGAGGAGCACCCCGGCGAGCGAGGGCAACGCGAAGAGGAGCTGGTCCAGCATGGAGGGCTGAGCGCCGATCCTAGCCGACTCGGGCCCCTCGGCGGGCCTTCAGAACAGCCGCCCCTGGGCGCCGCTCGGCCTCCGGAAGGCGGCGGTGGAGAGCGGGGCGCCCCGTTTCACCAGGCCGTGGCGGCGGCAGGCGGTCTCGAAGAGAGCCTTCATCTGCTCGGCGAAGATCCCCTGGCCCCGCATGCGATGGCCGAATCGGGTGTCGTTCAGCTTGCCGCCGCGCAGCGAGCGCTGGCGGTTGAGCACCTTGTCCTTGCGGTCTGGGAAGCAGCGCTCGAGCCACTCCTCGAACAGCCCCGCCACCGCCCCCGGCAGGCGCAGGGGGATGAAGCCGGCGCTCCTCGCCCCGGCCTCGGCGGCGGCCGCCACGATGGCCGGGATCTCGTGGTCCGTGATCGCCGGCACCACCGGCGCGATCAGCACGCCGCAGGGGATGCCGCGGGCGGTGAGCTCGGCGACGGCGCCCAGCCGTTCGCGCGGATGGGGTGCCCGCGGCTCCAGGAGGCGCGAGGTCTCGGGGTCGAGGGAGGTCACCGAGAGGTGGACCGACACCGCCCCGTGCTCGGCCAGGACGGCGAGCAGGTCGGCGTCGCGGGTGACCAGGTGGTTCTTGGTGACGACCGCCACCGGGTTGCGCGCGTCCGCGAGCACCTCGAGACAGCCGCGTACGATGCCGAGCTTGCGCTCGATCGGCTGGTAGGGGTCGGTGACGCCGGAGAGGCCGAGGGTCTGGGGCTGCCAGCGGGGGGAGGCCAGCTCGGCCTCGAGCAGGCGGGCGGCGTCTCTCTTCACCAGGATGCGGCTCTCGAAGTCCAGGCCCGCCGAAAAGCCCAGGTACTCGTGGGTGGGCCGGGCGTAGCAGTAGACGCAGCCGTGCTCGCAGCCCCGGTAGGGATTGAGGGAGACGTCGAAGGGCACGTCCGGGCTGTCGTTGGTGCTGAGGATGGAGCGAGAGGTGTCGTCGAGATAGAGAGTCGGGACGGCGCCCGGCGGCGGCTCTTCGCTCTCCACCGACAGGTGGGTGAAGCGGTTCGCCGGGTTGCTGCCCGCGGCCCGGCCGCGGGGGGCGGAGGGCGGGTGCTGGTCCACCGGGTCACTCTATCAATGGCCTCCGGGCCTGGATAAGCTGCGGCCGGTATCCACCCATGCCCGCCGCGATCCCGACCCCCCTCAAGGTGGCCTACACCCTCTGGCTGCTGATGTGGATCCCGGTCTACTGGATCCACAACGGGCCGTGGAACTTCCTCTGGCTCTGCGACCTCGCCAACCTCCTGCTGGGAGTCGCCTTGTGGCGGAGCAGCGCGCTGCTGCTCTCGTCGCAAGCCGTGGGCGTGCTGCTGGTGCAGGTGGTGTGGTGCGCCGACCTGGTCTCTCGGCTGCTCTTCGGCGTCCACCCCCTGGGCGCCACCCGCTACATGTGGGAAAGTCCGGAGCCCCTCTTCGTACGCCTCTTCTCCCTCTTTCACGTGGGGATCCCCGTCCTCCTGCTGTGGGGCCTCGCCCGGCTCGGCTACGACCGCCGGGGCTTCACGCTGCAGGCCGGGATCTCGACCCTGGTGCTGACGGTCTGCTTCCTTTTCGCCGATCCCGAGCTGAATCTCAACTGGCTCTGGCGCCCCTTCGACCGACCGCAGGTCTGGCTGCCGCCCTGGCTCTACTGGGTCTTCTGCCTGGCGGCCTATCCGCTCCTGCTGTTCTGGCCCACTCACTGGGTCCTGGCCCGGATTTTCCGCCCACCACCCGAGCCGTCTTCGGGCCCGGGGTGACGAGGGTGTGCGCCGGCTGCTAGTATGCCGATACCGTGCAACTACGAAGCAGCGGGAACGAGAGAATTGAGCAGCGCCTTCGGCCCGAGCCGCTGAAATGAGAGAGAGGGTGCGGGCCTTCGACTGGTCCGGGACCGCCCTGGGCCCGATCGACCGCTGGCCCTTCCATCTGCGCCTGGCCCTCGGCATCTGTCTCGACTCCGGCTTTCCCATCGCCCTCTACCTGGGGCCCGAGCTCGTCCTGGTCTACAACGACGCCTGGAGCTCGATCCCGGGCGACCGCCACCCCTGGGCCCTGGGACAGCCGGCGCGGGAGGTCTGGCCCGAGATCTGGGAGGCGATCGAGCCGAGCTTCCGGCAGGTGATGGCGACCGGCGAGGCGATCGTCGCCAAGGATGCCTACTTCAGCTTGCAGCGCCACGGCTACACCGAGGAGTGCTACTTCGACTACACCCTGGGCGCCCTGCGCGGCCCCGGCGGCACCGTCGACGGCATCTTCAACGCCGCCATCGAGAGAACCTACCGCGTGCTCGGCGAGCGCAGGATGCGGCTCCTGCGCGAGCTGGCCCAGCGCACGGCGGCCGCGCGCACGGTAGAGGAGACCTGCGCGGAGGTCTGCGCGACGTTGGCCGGGGCGGCGGAGGACGTGCCCTTCGCGCTGACCTACCTACTTCGAGGGGATGGACGAGAGGCCGAGCTCGCCGGCTCCACCCGGCTCGAGAGGGAGACACCGGCGAGCCCCTGCCGGGTCGACCTCGGCGGTGAAGGGGCGGATCCCTGGTCCCTGGCGGCGGTGGCCCGCACGGGCGAGCCCCAGCTGATCTCGGACCTCCCCGGCCGCTTCGGTCCTCTGCCGGGCGGCGCCTGGCCGGAGCCCGCCGGCCAGGCCCTGGTGCTGCCCATCGCCGCGGCCGGGCTGGACCGCCTGGCCGGCTTCCTGGTCGCCGGCGTCAGCCCGCGCCGGGTCCTCGACGACGAGTACCGGGCCTTCTTCGAGCTGGCGGCCGGCCAGGTGGCGACCGCCTTCGCGAATGCCCGGGCCTATCAGCACGAGCGCCAGCGAGCCGAGGCCCTGGCCGAGCTCGATCGAGCGAAATCAGCCTTCTTCTCCAACGTCAGCCACGAGCTGCGCACCCCGTTGACGCTCATCCTGGGGCCCCTCGAGGACCTGCTCGGGGAAGCCGGAGACCGCCTGCCGCCGAAGGCGCAGGAGCTGCTGGAGGTGGTCCGCCGCAACAGCCTGCGGCTGATGCGCCTGGTCAACACGCTGCTCGACTTCTCGCGGATCGAGGCGGGACACGCCAGGGCCAGCTTCCAGCCGACCGACCTGGCGCTCGTTACCAGGGGCCTCGCGGGCTCGTTCGATTCCGCCTGCAAGCGGGCCAACCTCCAGCTGGTGGTGGACTGCCCTCCCCTCCCGGCCCCGGTCTACGTCGATCGGGAGATGTGGGAGAGGATCGTCCTCAACCTGATCTCCAACTCCTTCAAGTTCACCCTCGAGGGGGAGATCGAGGTCAGGCTGCGGGCGAGCGAGCACGGTTGCGAGCTGGCGGTACGGGACACCGGGATCGGCATCGCGGAGGTGGATCAGGCTCACCTCTTCGAACGCTTCCATCGGGTCGCCGTGACCAAGGCCCGCAGCTTCGAAGGAACGGGGATCGGCCTCTCCCTGGTCAAAGAGCTGACCCGGCTGCATGGCGGCACGGTCCGGGCCGAGAGCGTCCTGGGCCAGGGCAGCACCTTCTTCGTCAACCTGCCCTTCGGCGCCGCCCACTTGCCGTCCGAGCAGGTGGTGACGGGCCCGGAGCGGCCGGACCTGGCCGGCCGTCACCCCTACCTCGAGGAGACCCTCGAGTGGCTCACCCTCGAGAGGGAGGGCGGGCCGAGAGAGCCGGAAGAGCCGCAGGTCGAGCGGCCGCTGGTGCTGGTGGCGGACGACAACGCGGACCTGCGCGAGTACCTGCGGCGCCTGCTGGCGGGGAGCTTCGAGGTCGAGGCCGTCGCCGACGGCCGGTGGGCGCTCGCCGCGGCCTCGCGCAGGCGGCCCGCCCTGGTGCTGGCGGACGTCATGATGCCGGGACTGGACGGTTTCGCCCTGCTGCGGGCCCTGCGCGCCGATCCAGGGCTGCGCACCGTCCCGGTCATCCTGCTGTCGGCCCGGGCGGGCGAGGAGTCGAGGGTGGAAGGGCTCGAGGCCGGGGCCGACGACTATCTCCCCAAGCCCTTCTCCAGTCGCGAGCTCCTGGCGCGGGTGTCGGCGACTCTCGAGCTGGCGCGGCTGCGGGAGGTGGTCGAGAGGGAGGCCGGTCGCGCCGAGGGGCTGCGCGAACGAGAAGCGGCGCTCCAGCGGCTGAACGAGGAGCTGGAGCTGCGGGTGCAGATGCGTACCGAGGAGCTGGAGCAGGCCAGCCTGGCCAAGGACCACTTCCTGGCGACGATGAGCCACGAGCTGCGCACGCCGCTCAATGCCGTCATCGGCTTCACCGGCACCTTGCTGATGAGGCTGCCCGGCCCCTTGACCCAGGACCAGGAGAAGCAGCTCAGCATCGTCCAGAGCAGCGCCCGGCACCTGCTGTCGCTGATCAACGACCTGCTCGACCTGACCAAGATCGAATCGGGCAAGGTCGAGCTGCAGCTGGAGGCCGTGCCGCTGCGCGAAGTGGTGGCCGAGGTGATCACCTCCCTGCGGCCGCTCGCGCGGGCCAAGGGTCTGGTACTCGGCTCGGAGATCCCCGAGGAGAGCCTGCTGGTGCGCGCGGATCGCCGAGCGCTGAGCCAGATCCTCCTGAACCTGGCCGGCAACGGCATCAAGTTCACCGAAGAGGGCGAGGTGCGCATCGCGGCGACGGCCGGCGAGGAAGGTGGCCGCTCGGTGGTCGCCCTGAGCGTCATCGACACCGGGGTGGGCATCCGGCCGGAAGATCAGGCCCGGCTATTCCAGCCGTTCACCCAGCTGGGAGACACGACGCAGCACCGGGCCGGCGGCACCGGCTTGGGATTGCATCTCAGCCAGCGGCTGGCCACCTTGCTGGGCGGGGAGGTGCGCTGCCAGAGCGAGCCCGGCCGAGGGAGCACCTTCACCCTGGTCCTGGATCGGGCCGACTCCAGCTGAAGGAGGTGGTCTGGAGAGCATTCCAGTGTAGGCTCCTGCCAACCGATGATCCAACGTCCGCTCGCTGCCGCCCGCAACGGCATCGGGGAACGAGATCCCGTTCCGCCGGTGGTGCGCTTCTTCCTTCCCGGCGAGACTGACCTCGACCGGCTCCGGAGTCTCGACCCGGACCAGGACTGGCGAGACCTCATCCGCGGCGAGCACTCCTGGATTCTCCAGACCTTCCTGCGCCTGAACCGGGCCGGTCATCCGGTCGAGCTGGTCGCGGAGCCGTGCGGCCCGGGCCTGGTGGTCTACCACGCCAAGCACGGGCGGGCGCTGATGCGCCACGCGCGGCGGCTCCGCGAGGCAGTGTTGGTGGGGGTCCGAGCCGACCTCCGCGAGCCGCTGACGGCGGATTTTCAGGTGCTCCAGAACCGCGTCTGGGTCGACGATCGGCGTCTCTTCTTCGTGCCCCTCTGGCCCCAGCCCCATCTGCTGCCGCGGGAGCCTTCGCGCGGCACCGGCGTCACGCGGATCGCCTTCAAGGGTTTCGCCAGCAACCTCCACCCCGATTTTCTCGACCCGCGATGGAACGAGGAGCTGGCGCAGCGGGGGATCGAGTGGGAGTTCGACGCCACCGGCTACGAAGGCAACGCGACGGCCGCCGCGCTGCTCAACTGGTGCGACTATCGCGACGTCGACCTGGTCCTCGCCGTGCGCCCTGCCGACCCGGGCGGCCACCGCTGCAAGCCGGCCACCAAGCTCTACAACGCCTGGGCGGCGGGTGTCCCGGCCCTGCTCGGCGCCGAGCCGGCGTTTCGTGAGCTGCGGGAATCCGAGCTCGACTATTTCGAGGTGGGTTCGATGGGCGACGCCCTGGCCGCGATCGACCGCCTCCGCGCCGTCCCCGAGCTCTACCGCGCGATGGCCGAGCACGGCCGCGCCCGCGCCCGCGCCTTCGCTCCGGAGGCGATCGTGGCCTCCTGGGTCGATCTCCTTTGGGGGCGCATCCCGGCCGTGGCCGGGGAGCGTCCTCTCCAGACCGTGCCCCACCGCCTAAGGCCGCTGGTGAGGCGGGTGCAGCGGGTGCTCCAGGGCCGTCCCGCCCGCTGAGGCCGTGCCGCCGGCCGCGCCGAGGCGCTCGTCGAGCAGGTCGAGCACCCGGGAGTCGTGCTCGAGGTCGAATTTGCGGGCGAAGCAGTAGCCGCCGGCCGTGAGCATCTCGAGGTCGCCGGCGCCGAGCAGCACCGGCCGGCCGTCGGCGTTGGTGCTGGTGTCGGCGTAGCGCAGGTTGTCGTCGACCAGCCGGAAGTGCCCCGAGCCCACGAGGATGGTCTGCACCAGCGATTCGTCCGGACAGATGGTGCGGCGGTAGTACGCCACCAGCTCGGGCTCCCTCTCGACCGTCTCGAGGACGTGCTCGGCGCAGGCGCGGCGCAGGGTGGTCCACTGCCAGCCGGCATAGCACACCCGGCCCTGGTCGAAGGGAGTGCGCCGGGCCCTCCGGCCCACCCGCAACCCGTAGACGAGGTGCACGTGGAAGCGGGACTGCACGCCGTTGAGCTTTCTCGCCAGCCGCAGCCAGGGCGCCGACCAGGCCGGGGCGTCGTCGTACTGGTAGTAGTAGCGCAGCAGACCCTGCCGCCGGCGCCGCCAGGGCCCGCCGGTCCCCAGGGCCGGCCAGTGGCGGAGGAAGCCGTCGCCGTCCGTGCCGGCCAGCAGGGCCTCCGAGCGGGCGAGGGGCTGGATCGGGTAGTCCTGGCCGGAGAGGTAGACCAGCCAGTCGTAGTCGATACCCTGGCGGCGCAGCCACGCGACCCCCTCGAAGTAGGGGTCGAGCATCGAGAGATAGCCGCGCCGGATCGGGCCGGGCACCGGCAGGTAGTGCACCTCCGCCGGTCCGGGGAGGTCCTGGGCATGGAGGGCGCAGCCGGTCTGGTCGTGGGCGACCAGCACGATCGAGCCGGGGCTCTGCCGGCCGAGGGTCGCCACCAGGCGGGTGATCTGGCGAGCGTCGCGATGGGTCTGGAGCAGATAGCAGATGCGCATTCGGCTCTCCGAGAGGCGGCCGGTCGTGAGGTGTGGGGCTAGTCTACCCAGCCGGGCCCTGCCGGAGGCTCGCCGTCGCGACGAACGATCGGAGCGAGGAGTGGGGGCAGGGCCACGAGGGAGCGGAGACCGATCCGGTGGTCATCGGGCGGGGAGGCGGGATGCTATCCTCGCCGCCGGCCGAACGCCGACCCTTCGAAAGCACCATGCGGCTCGGGCTCAACCTGCGCGTGAACCTGATCGTTGTCCCGCTGGTGGCGGCGATGCTCACGCTCGTCCTGGGACCGATCGGTTCCTTTCTCAGGGTGCGCTCCGCGCTCGACGAGGTGCGCCGCGAGCTGTCCTGCCTCCTGCTCCTGTGTCGATTCGACGTCCAGGCGGTCCGCCAATCCGTCGAGTACCTCGACGTCGCCTTCATGGCCGAGGATCCGCGCGAGCTCAGACAGGTCGCGGCGGGCGCTCGAGAGACCCTCGACCGGCTCCGGACCTGGCGGCCCGGCTCCCGCGAGGCCGAGGTCCTGGACCGCATCGAAGGCGCCTACGGGTCCCTGGCGGCGGCGGGCGAGGGGGCGATCGAGCTGGCTCGGCGGGGCGACCACGAGGAGGCGGCGCGGCTCTTCACCAAGACCATCGAGAGGATCCGGGATGCCGAGCTGTTGCCGCTGGTGGACCGGGCGCTGATCGAGGGCAGCCTCGACCTGGACCACGCCCTCGACGACCTGCTCGCGACCTCCGCTCAGCTCGGTCTCGTGCCGCTGATGCCGATCGAATCCGAGGTCAACAGTCTGCGGCAGGAGGCCGCGGAAGCCGTCTCCGCGGCCAGGTTCGCCCGCCACGCGCAGCGACTTTGGGGGGAGTGCCGGTGTTTCACCTTCCTCGGAGACCCGCCGGCCGAGCTGGCCGTCGCCGAGAACGAGCTCGACGACGCCTTCCAGATCTGGGAGGCCCAGGTAGCGGCCCGGGGTGCCGAGGGGGGAGCGATGACCCCCGCCGGCATCGCCGACATCGGCGCCCGGCAGCGAGCCGTCAAACAGCTCAGCCGGAGGCTGGTCGAGATCGGCCCAGGCAGGGCCAGGGCAGAGATCCTGCCGGTCCTCGAATCGGTGTTCGAGCCGCTGGGGGGCGACTCCCTCCCCCGGGTCCTGGAGTCGTCCTTCGAGGGCTACGATGCGCAGATTTCGGCGCTCCTCGAGTCGATCGCGATGCGCTCGCGGGCCGCAGGCGCAGCGGTCGGCGCGGTCGCCGCGCTCGCCCTGGGCCTGGCGCTGGGGTGCCCCTGGCTGATCTCGAGGTGGATCGTCCAGCCGGTTCAGGCCCTCACCCGAGCGGCAGGGGAGCTGGGAACGGGCCTGGGGCGCCGGCCCGTCGCGGTGCGCGCGGGGGGCGAGATCGGTGAGCTGGCCGCGACCTTCGATCGGATGGCTGAGCAGTTGGAAGAGCGGACCCGCGAGCTCGAAGCCGAGAGAGCTCGCGAACGGCTCCGGCATTCCGAGCGGCTGGCTTCGATGGGGACTCTGGCATCGGGCCTCGCGCACCAGATCAACAACCCTCTCAACAACATCTTGCTCACCGCCGAGCACGCCCTGGGCGAAACGGGCCCCGAGGCGCCCCCGCTGTGGCGCGAGGCCCTCGTTGCCAGCGCTGAAGAAGCGAAGCGGTGCGAGCGGATCTTGGGCGGCCTGCTGGCCTTCGCGCGCGGCGAGCCCGGGCAGAAATGGACCGAGGACGCCAACCAGGTCTTGCGGCGGGCCTGCGATCTCGGTGCCGCCTACGCCGCCCAGCGGCAGGCCACGATCGAGCTGCAGCTGTGCGAGCAGCCGCTACCCATCCTGACCAACCCGATCGCCCTCGAACAGGCGCTGGTCAACCTCCTGCGCAACGCCCTCGAAGCCCGGACCCGAGCGCGCGTCGACGTGCGCAGCGAGCGGCTGGCCCAAGCCGTCCGGATCGAGGTTCGAGACGATGGCTGCGGGGTGAGCCGGGAGGCGATCCCTCACCTCTTCGATCCCTTCTACACCACCCGTGCGGCCGAAGGTGGGATCGGCCTGGGTCTGAGCGTGGCGCATCGCATCATCGCCGACCACCGCGGCACGATCCGCGTCGACAGCCGGCCCGGGGAGGGGACGACCGTCACCGTCGACCTGCCTCTCCACCCGTCGAACGAGGCGATCCCATGAAGCCACCCAGCGCTGCGCCGACCCGCTGTGGAGACCGGCAGCCATAGTCGCGCAGGCGGTCGTAGATCTTGCTGCGGGAGATCCCGAGCAGAGCGGCGGCCTCGGTCACGTTGCCGTTGACGGCCATCATGGTCCTGAGGATCGCGGCCCTTTCGATCTGCGCCAGCTTGCTGCCAGGAATCGGCACGCCGAACGGGTCGGCTGGCGGGCGCACGGTCGCCGCGGGCAGGTGATGGGGAGTCACCAGGGGGCCCTGAGCCATGATCACGGCGTGCTCGACGGCGTGCTCGAGCTCTCTCACGTTGCCCGGCCAGGGGTTGGCCACGAGCCGCTCGAGAGCCTCGCTCGAAAACCCCTCGATCTGTCGTCCGTGCTCGGCAGCCAGGCGATCCAGGAAGCTCACCGCCAGGGCCGGAATGTCACTGCGCCGCTCGCGCAACGGCGGGAGATGGATTCGAAAGACGTTCAGCCGGTAGAAGAGGTCCTCGCGGAATCGCCCCTTTTCCGCCTCGGCCTGGAGGTCCTTGTTGGTCGCCGCGATCAGTCGCACGTCGACCTCCAGGGTCTCGTTGCCTCCGACGCGCTCGAACCGGCGAGTCTGTAGGAAACGCAACAGCTTGACCTGGGTCGAGAGGGGGGCCGAACCGATCTCGTCGAGGTACAGGGTTCCTCCCGCCGCATGCTCGAACTTCCCCTCGTGGCGGGAGATGGCACCGGTGAAGGCGCCGCGCTCGTGGCCGAAGAGCTCCGACTCGAGCAACGATTCCAGGAGCGCCGCGCAGCTCAGCTCGACAAAAGGCCGCTCCGCACGCCCACTCATCTGGTGGATCGCCTGCGCGATCAGTCCTTTGCCCGTACCGCTCTCACCAGTGAGCAGAACGGTCGCTCGGGTCGGAGCGGCCTGCTCCGCGCGGTGGAGCACACAGCGCATCAGCGGGTGATTGCCGACGATGCCGAGCGAGGTCGCGGCGCTGGCGCAGCCGATGGGCGAGGAGCAGGTCTCGGCCAGGAGCCGAGCGCGTTCCATCGCGCCCTGGAGGGTGCGGCGCAGCGCCGGAAGGTCGATCGGCTTCTCGATGAAGTCGACGGCACCGCGCTTCATGGCCTCGACGGCGGCATCCACCGAGCCATAGGCGGTCATCACGACGACCAGGGTCGCGGGCCAGGCGGCCTGGACTCGCTCCATCAGCTCGAGGCCGTCCAGTCCTGGCATCCGGAGGTCGGTCAGGACGACGTGCGGCCTGAATTCGGCGACCAGCTCGAGCCCGCGGAAGGTGTTGGTGGCGGTCGCCACCTCGTGGCCTTCCCTGCGCAAGAGGCCCTCGAGCGCGGAGCAGGCCCTGGGCTCGTCGTCCACGACGAGGACACGCCCCCGCCCTCCCCGCAGTGCCTCCGCGGTCCGCTGCGGCGGCCGACTCGATCCTGCTGAACCGTTCACTAGAAAGTGGGTGCCACCGTGGAGGTGGAACGTGACGAGGCCGGCCCTCTCCGGCCGCCTGGGAGCCTCCGGTCCGTCCAGATTCTGGAAATGGGAAGCGCGGGCGTTCGAGATCTGGACAGCCATTAGCTCACTACGCATAACAGAAGTATGTGATAAAGAGGAAGTTCGACACTTTTCTCCGCGTCCGGCTTGTGCCGATATCTCCTTTCTTCACAAGAGATTGGAGCATCCAGGGGCGACCGGCCCGGCCTGCTCAGCTCCCTGGCGTCCCCTTCTCGGGCACGGCAGTTGCTCAGAGCCGGCCACCCAGAACGTCAGCCCGCGATCCCTGAAATCCCAAGAAGGAGGATTTGGGCATGAAGCACGGCATGCGTCTCAATGCGTGGTCCCTCCTGTGTCTGTCTCTCCTGGTGGCACTCCCGATGTCCGGGGGCGGAGGTAGCGCCCAGAAGACAGGGCCGTCGGAGGACCAGGTCCCGCTCGACCCTCTCACCATCCCGAAGTTCGCGCACGAGCTGACCATTCCCCGGGTGTTCGCACCCAAGGTCATTCGGGATTCCCACGGTAAGGTCATCCGACACGAGTACACGGTGTCGGTGGCGCACACCCGGGCGCAGATGCTGCCCCCGGGCTTCCCCAAGACGACGGTGCGTGCCTTCGGCGGCCAGGTCAAGATTCCGGGCTCGTCGCAGACCGAATTCGTCCGCAGCACGCCGGGACCGGTCTTCGACAACACTCGGGGCATCCCGACGCTGCTGCGCTGGCGTGACGAGATCGCGGAGCCGACCTTCATGCCGGTCGACCCGGTCTTGCACTGGGCGAACTCTCTGGCCCTGGAACCGCCCCTGGCACCGTTCACGCCCTTCCCGCCCGGCTACGACGACGCGCAGTTTCCGGTGGTCCACGTCACGCATACCCACGGCCTCGTCGTCAAGCCCGAATTCGACGGCACGGCCGAAGAGTGGTTCTCGCCCTTCGGGCTGCTGCGGGGCCCGAGCTTCGTGAGCCAGGACTACGACATGCCGAACGAACAGCCGTCGACGCAGCTCTTCTACCACGATCACGTCATGGGGGTGACCCGTCTCGGCGTCTACGCGGGGAGCGTGGGAGCGGCCTATTTCATCCGCGATCCCGCCAATCCACTCGACAAGTCGACGTCGCCCCTACCGAAAGGCGATTTCGAGATCCCGCTGGTCTTCTTCGATCGATCCTTCTTCACCGACGGGGAGCTCGATTTTCCCCGCGAGAGCGACGACACGGATCTGCTTCCCTACTGGCAGGCCGAGGACGGCGCGAACGTCTCCCTGGTCAACGGCAAGGTGTGGCCCAACTTGAACGTCAAGCGGCGGCAGTACCGCTTCCGTATGCTGGCCGCGGACAATACCCGAGTGTTCAATTTCCAGTTCGATCACAACGGTACCTTCGTGCCCTTCACCATCATCGGCTCCGACGGCGGCTATCTGCCGGCGCCGCAGGTCGTGGACGAAGTCACCCTCGGCATCACGGAACGGGCGGACGTGCTGGTCGATTTCTCACAGTTCGCGCCGGGAACTCAGATCATCCTGCGCAACACGACGCCCGGCGTGTCCGAGGACACCACGGGCATCCTGATGCGTTTCACGGTGGTGAACAGCACGGCGGTCTCCCCGCCGGCGCTGAATCCGGCGCTCTTCCCGCCCCGGCCGGAGCTGCCCCCCAACGCGCCGGCGCGCATCAAGACCCTGATCCGTTTCCGCGACTCGGCCGAAACCAACCGCCAGCGCTCGATCGATGGCCTGCAGTTCGATCGGCCGACCACCGAGTTTCCGCTCGTGGGCTCGACCGAGGAGTGGGTCCTCGTCCATACCGGTGAGGAAGAAGAGATCGAGCCGGGAGAGGAGCCCGACGCCGACCTCGGGACCCACATGATCCACCTGCACCTGATCGAGTTCCAGGTCGTGAGCCGCCAGGCATTCGATCGCACAGCGTACCTCCAGCAGTGGAACCTGCTCAACGGCCACCGTCCGGTGACGCGGCAGATCCCTCTCGACCCCACGCCGTACCTGATCGGCGACCCGGAGCCTCCGCTGCCCTACGAAACGGGCTGGAAGGACACCGTGCGGGTGCTTGCCGAAGAGGTGACGCGCATTCGGGTGCGCTGGGCGCCGCAGGAGATTCCCACCGGCGGCATCAGCCCGGGCCAGAACCAATTTCCTTTCGATCCGACGAAGTTCCCGACCGACGACTTCACCGGGCCGGGCTACGTCTGGCATTGCCACCTGCTCGGGCACGAGGACCACGACATGATGCGGACGCAGCCCCTGGTCGCCCTCTGGAAGGCGGGCGTGAGCTACCCAGTCGGCCGCGTCATTACCCGCCAGAACGTCAACTATCGGGCTCGCAAGGCGCACTACTCTCAATCGAGCCAGCCGCCCAACACGCGATTCGATCTCTGGGAGCGGGTCAACAACAACGACGGGACCTGGCAGCCGCAAATCATCTACGCCGTCGGCGACCGGGTGCTCCACCAGGGGCTGCTCTACAAGGCCCTCGAGGTGCACCAGGCGACCTCGGGCCAGCCGCCGCCCACCAACCCCTCACGGTGGGACGCGCTGCCGATGACCGCGTGTGGTCAGCTCGCCGAGTTCTGCGCCGACGACACGGGGAATCCGGACGGCGCCGAGTGCTTCGATCTGGGACAGGCCGGGGACGAGGCGGCCTGCCTGGGTGAGGAGGCGGAGGGCCTCATGGGCTGCCTCTCCGTCTGCGAGCCGGTCCATGCCGGGCCCTGCTCGGGCCTGTGCAACGGTCCGGTCGAGTTCAGCGTTCCGGACGGCACCACCTTCCAGTCCGGCTCCCTCGGCAGCGCCGCCACCTGTCACGAGACGACGGCCGAGCTGCTGACGGGCTCGTGTAGCGGCTTCGCCAGCGGACGCAAGCTGACGGTGAACGGTCGCGAGATGCCCTGCAACGGTGGCTGGCCCTACCCGCTGCCGCCTCAGCGCAACCACGGCTACTGCATCCAGACGACCGCCGGCAGCTCGTCGGCGGCCTTCACGGCGAAGTGAGCGAGCAGCCAACCACCAGGGCCCCCGAGGCGTCCTCCTCGGGGGCCCTGATCGTCGTCGGTAGGGCGCTCCTGCTGCTTCTCGCGGTCGGCGCCGTGGTGTCGGCGTTCGTGCTCGGCCGAGGGCACGACGGCGAGGCGGGCAGCTTCGGGGGCCCTTACGCCTGTCCCATGCATCCGGAGGTGACCTCGAGGGGGCCCGGTGAATGCCCGGTCTGCCGTATGGCGCTCGAACGGGTGAGCGCGGGCCGGCGCGAGGCAGCGGCTACCGGCCCCGCCGTCGACTCGGCCGCCTATTCGTTCCCGGAATCGGCGGACCGGCCGAGCTACAAGCTCATCGCCAACGCCAGGCGGCTCACCTTCGCCGGCACGGTGCGCGCGCCCGCCTGGGTCGAAGCGGGAGGCCTGGTGAGGGCGATCCTCTACGAGGACGAGCTGGCGGGGCTCGGCCCCGGGGAGCCGGCCCGCTTCTTCCGGGCGGCCCTGCCGGCCGCCGGTGTCGAGGTGCGCCGGATCGCCGGGCCGCCGGCGCGCTGGGGCCCCTCGACGTCGCGGGTCGACTTCCGGGTCGCTGCCCGCGCGCCGGCCCTGGAAGCCGGCGACGTCGGTTGGGTGCAGCTCGCCGCCCGCTCGCGGGACCTGCTGGCGGTCCCCACCAGCGCCGTCCTGGTCTCGTCCCAGGGGCCCTATCTGTTGGTGGCCGCGACGGACGGCCGGACCTTCAGCCGCCGGTCCGTGGAGATCGGCCAGGTCATCGCCGGTTTCGCCGTCGTCGTGTCCGGCCTGAGCGAGGACGAGCCGGTGGTGGTCGGGAACACCTTCTTCCTGGACGCCGAGCGGCGCCTGTCACAACCGGCGGAGCCGGGCGGGGCCATGCCGTGATCTCCCGCCTGGTGGCGTGGTGCGCCCGGCACAACGGGATCGTCATCGCCGCGGCGCTGATCCTGGCGATGGCGGGAGCGCTGGCGCGCCGGGCGCTGCCGCGCGACGCCATTCCGGATCTCTCGGACCCCCAGATCGTCCTGGTGGCCGATTGGATGGGGAATCCGGCGACCGCCGTCGCGACCGAGGTGACCCAGGTGCTGACGGACGCGCTGGAGGGTGTCCCCGGCGCGACCGCCATCCGTGGGTCGTCGATGCCCGGCATGGCCTACATCGACGTGGTCTTCGCCACCGCCTCGAGCCTGACCGCAGGGCGCGAGGCCATCCTCGAGCGGGTCCGGCAAGCTCGCCCGCGGCTGCCGGCGACCGTGCGGGTGCAGGTCGGTCCCGTGGCCTCCAGCACCGGCTGGGTGTTCCAGTACGCGCTGGTGGATCAGGCTCGCGAGGACTTCCCCCTGGCGTCTCCCGTGCGGCTGCGGCGCCTCCAGGACCGGGTGCTGGGGCCCGCGCTCTCGGCGCTGCCGGGAGTGGCCGAGGTCGCCTCGGTGGGCGGAGCGGTCCAGCAGCTCCTGGTGGAGGTCAAGCCGGACCAGCTGCGCGGGCGTGGTCTCGCCTTCACGGACGTGCTCGCCGCGCTCCGGCCGGCGGTGCTCGGCCAGGTGGACCCGAACCGTCTAGCCGCCGTTTCGCTGGGCGTCGTGCCCTCCGACCAGCGCTCGCCGCCGCGGCTCGGCGACGTCGCCAACCTGAGGGTGGCCCAGGACACGCCGGCGGGCTTCGCCGATCTCGATGGCCAGCAGCCGGTGGTCGGCGGGATCGTGGTCGCCCGCCGGGACGCCGATCCGGCCTCGGTGGTCCGCAGCGTCAAGCGGGCTCTCGACGAGCTGCGCCCGAAGCTACCGGCCGCGGTCCGCCTGGTGACGGTCTACGACCGCTCGGATCTGGTGGACCGGGTCGAGGCGACCCTGCTCCGGGCCCTCGGCGAGGAGATCGGCGTCGTGGTGTTGGTGATCCTGCTGTTCCTGCTCCATGCGCGCAGCGCGCTGGTGCCGCTCACCACGCTGCCGCTGGTCCTGCTGTTGACCTTCGCCGGGATGTGGCTGCTGGGAGTTCCCGCCACGATCATGAGCCTGGGCGGGATCGGCATCGCGCTGGGGATGGCGGTCGATGCCGACGTGGTAGCCCTCGAAGCCTGTCACCGACGGCTCGAGACGGTGGCCGGCGGTGGCTCCGCCGAGGACCGGCGGGCGGCGACCCTGGCCGCAGCCGGTGCCTTCGCTCCCGCCATCCTGACCTCGCTGCTGATCACGGCGCTCAGCTTCCTGCCGGTGTTCGCCTTCACCGGCGAGACCGGACGGCTGCTGCGCCCGCTGGCGATCACCAAGACCCTGGTGATCGTCGCGGCCGCGCTGGTGGCGCTCACGCTGGCGCCCGCTCTGCGCGATCGCCTGCTTTCGGGGCGCATCGTCCCGGAATTCGACAACCCCCTCACCCGGGGGCTGGTGCGGATCTATCGCCCCTTCGTTCATTTCGCCTTGCGGCGGCCGGCGTTGACCCTGGTCACGGCGGCGCTGGCGGTGATCTCCTGCGTGCCGATCGTGAGCCGGCTCGGCGGCGAGTTTCTGCCCCGCCTGGACGAGGGCGACTTGCTCTTCATGCCCACCACGCTCCCCGGCGTGCCGCCGGTCCAGGCAGCGGGGCAGCTGGTCCGACAGGATCGCGCGATCCGCCAGTTCGGGGAGGTCTCGACGGTGTTCGGCAAGGTGGGGCGCGCCGACACCGCCACCGACCCCGCGCCCTACTCGATGGCCGAGGTCACCATCCGCCTCCTGCCGCGGTCCGAGTGGCCGCCACGGGCCCGGACCCGCTGGTATTCGAGCTGGGCCCCGCCCGGCGTGCGGGGTCTGCTCGGTCTGGTCTGGCCCGAGCAGACACCGGCGACGACGGCCGAGCTGGTCGGCCAGCTGGATCAGGCGACGCGGCTCCCCGGTTGGACCGGAGCCTGGACCGCGCCGGCACGCGCGCGCCTCGACATGATGGCGACCGGCGTGCGCACGCCGGTGGGCATCCGCGTCGTCGCCGCCGACGCGGAGCGCCTGGACACGCTGGGCGCCGTGCTGCAGAAGCTGGCGAGGGGAGTGCCCGGGGCTCGCAGCGCGGCCTTCGAGTCGCTCGGGGGGGAGCCCCGGTTGCGCTTCGACGCCGATCTTGCCGCCCTGGCCCGGCACGGCGTCGATCCAGCCCTGGTCGCCTCGACCCTCGATCTGCTGCTGACCGGAGGTCAGGTGGGTGAGCTCGAGTGGGGGGAGCAGGTCTACCGGGTCCGCGTGGCGTCCGAGGCGGGAATGAGCCACGGAGGCACCGAGCCCTTGCGTGCGGCCGATCAGCTGCGAGGGGTCACCGTCCGCTCCTCCCGCTCCGGGCAGCCGGTTCCGCTCGCCCTGCTCGGCCACCCGAGGTTCGTCACCCAGCCGGCGATGATCCGTAGTGAGCGCGGCGAGCTGGTGGCTTACGTCTACGTGGACCTCGCCGAGGGCGCGGACCCGCGGAGCTACCTCCAGGCTGCGCAGCGCGAGATCGACCGGGCCGGTGACGAGCTGCGGCTGGCAGCCGGAGAGCGGATCGAATGGACCGGCCAGTACGAGCTCCTTGCCGCCGGGGAGCGGCGCCTCAAGTGGATCGTGCCCCTGGTCGCGATCTCCATGCTCGTGCTGCTGTACCTGCAGTTCAAGAGCCTCGCCGAAGCGCTCATCGTGCTCATCTCCGTGCCGTTCGCGCTGGTGGGGAGCTTCTGGACGTTGTTCCTGCTGGGCTACCCGTTGTCGGCACCGGTCTGGGTCGGCTTGCTGTCGGCGGTCGGGCTGGCGATGCAGACCGGCGTGGTGATGGTGGTCTACATCGACGAGGCCTTCCACCGCCGCGTGCGCGAAGGCAAGCTCCACAGCCGCGAGGACATCGTCGCCGCCCACGCCGAAGGCACCGTGCAGCGCCTGCGGCCCAAGATCATGACCATCACGACGATGGCGGCGGGCCTGCTGCCGCTGGTCTGGGCGGAGGGAGCCGGCGCCGAGGTGATGCGACGGGTGGCCGCGCCGATGCTCGGCGGTTTGGCGACCAGTGCCTTCCTCACCCTCGAGGTCCTGCCCGTGCTGTACACGATCTGGCGCTACCGCCAGCTCCGCCTCTCGCAGCGCGCCTCGACCCCGCTCGCGTTGATCGTCGGTGCGGTGCCCGCTTGGGCACGGCGCTAGGCGATCGAACAACTTTGGAGGCAACCATGAAAAAGTCCATCCGATGGAACCGGTCTCTCCTGGTCAGCGCGCTCTTCGTGCTGAGCAGCTGGCCGGCCGCAGCCTCGACCTACGTGGTGGATCGCACGACGGACGCCGACTCCGGCGGCGGTGGCGAGGGGACCGGCTTGGTCGGCGATCTGCGCTACGCCGTCACCAACGCCCAGTCGGGAGACGACGTCACCTTCTCCGTCACGGGGACGATCGACCTGGCTGCCGCCCTGCCGAGCCTCACCGAGGACATCAACGTCGTGGGGCCAGGCGCCGGCAGCCTGACCGTGCTGCACGGCCGCTTCAACGTGGCCAGCGGCGCGACGGTGGTCCTCTCGGGAATCACCATCAGCGGTGGCTCGGGTAACGGCGGCGGGGTCTTCAACGCCGGCACGCTGACCCTCGACCGCGTCACCGTCAGCGGCAACTCTTGCGGCAGCCTGAACGGTGGACCGAGCGCCGGCGGCGGCATCTGGAACTACACCGATGCGACTTTGACGGTGAACGACTCCACCATCAGCGGCAACAGCGCCCTCGGCAGCTCCTTCTATGGCCCAGGGCTGGGCGGCGGCATCGCCAACTATGGGACTCTCACGCTCACCAACTCCACGGTCAGCGGCAACCTCGCCAACTATGGCTTCGGGGGCGGCGTCTACAACAGCGGCACGCTGACCCTCGAGAGCTCGACGATCAGCGGCAACACCGCCTCGGCCGGCGGCGGCGGCGTGCGCAGCACCGGCACGTTCAACACCCGCAACGGCATCATCGCCGGCAATGGCGGTGGCGACCTCTCGGGCGCCCTCACCTCCCAGGGCCACAACCTGATCGGCACCGGCGGCAGTGGCTTCGCCGCCAGCGACCTGGTCAACACCGACCCGATGCTGCGCCCCCTGCAGAACTATGGCGGCACGACGTCGACCCAGGCCCCGTGGCCCGACAGCCCCGCCGTCGGCTATGTCCCTGGCACCACCGGCGAGGACTTCCC